>JBDLUM010000086.1:0-4770 GCA_039805305.1 Actinomycetota bacterium | reverse complement strand
TTTTCTTTTTTCTTCTAGTTCACGTGCTAGATACCGCCCTTGTTCGCGTCAGCCCTGAGGCGTACAACGCTGTTATCAACACCTATAAGACCCCAGTGATCGGCTTGGCCGAGCTCGGCCTAGTAGCCGCTATCTTGTTTCACGGCCTAAACGGTATTCGCGTGATTCTGATCGACTTCTGGCGCAAAGGCGCGAAGTACCAGAACCTTATGTTCTGGGTTGTCATTGCTATCGCGCTGGCAATCTTCGCAGTATTCGCACCACGCCACCTATCTCACGTGTTCGGCTAAGGAGGAACGACAAATGGTAACTATCGAAACTCCTCGCAGCCCACGGTCGCGAAAGCACGCCAAGTGGGAAAAATGGGGCTGGCTCTACATGCGTTACTCGGGCGTTGTTCTGCTCGTGCTCATCTTCGGCCACCTATTCATCAACCTCTACAGCGGTGAGGGCATCAAGGCCATCGACTTTGCTTTTGTAGCTGGCAAGTGGACCGAACCGTTTTGGCAGGTCTATGACGTGTCGATGCTCTGGCTCGCTCTAATTCACGGCACCAACGGTATGCGCACCATCGTGAACGACTACACCGAGCGCGAAAACATTCGCAAGGGTCTCAACTACACGCTCTGGATCGTCTGTGGCGCGCTGATCATTCTTGGCACCCTGGTTTGCTTGACCTTTGACCCATGCATCGACCAGAACGCCGTGAACTACCTACCTGAGTTTTGCAAAGGATAAGAGTTGACCAAGCCTAAGATTCACAACTACACCTACGACGTAGTCATCGTCGGTGCCGGCGGTGCCGGTATGCGCGCTGCCATCGAGGCTGGCCCGCACGCCAAGACCGCCGTAATCAGCAAGCTCTTTCCGACCCGTTCGCACACCGGAGCAGCTCAGGGCGGTATGGCAGCGGCTCTAGCCAACGTTGAAGAAGACAGCTGGGAATGGCACACCTTCGACACGGTCAAGGGTGGCGACTACCTAGTCGACCAGGATGCTGCCGAGATTCTCGCGAAAGAGTCGGTTGAAGCAGTAATCGACCTTGAGAACATGGGTCTACCGTTCAACCGCACCCCAGACGGCAAGATCGACCAGCGTCGTTTCGGTGGTCACACCCGCGACCACGGTAAGGCGCCGGTTCGCCGCTCGTGCTACGCCGCAGACCGCACCGGTCACATGATTTTGCAGACCCTGTACCAGAACTGCGTAAAGCTCGGCATCGAGTTCTATAACGAGTTCTACGTTCTCGACCTAGTGATGGTTGGCGAAGGAAAGAACAAGAAGCCTTCTGCCGTCGTCGCCTACGAACTAGCCACCGGAGACCTACACGTCTTTCAGGGCAAGTCGATCGTGTTCGCAACCGGTGGTTTCGGCAAGATTTTCAAGACCACCTCTAACGCCCACACCCTCACCGGTGACGGCGTTGGCATTATCTACCGCAAGGGTCTACCGCTCGAAGACATGGAGTTCTACCAGTTCCACCCAACCGGCCTAGCCGGCCTCGGCATTCTGCTTTCAGAAGCAGCCCGTGGTGAAGGTGGAATTTTGCGCAACGCTTCTGGTGAGCGCTTCATGGAGCGCTACGCCCCAACCATCAAAGACCTCGCCCCGCGTGACATGGTTGCCCGTGCCATGGCGAACGAGGTTCGCGAGGGTCGTGGCGCTGGCCCCGAGAAAGACTATGTTCTGCTCGACCTCACCCACCTTCCACCAGAGGTCATCGACGCCAAGCTGCCAGACATCACCGAGTTCGCCCGCACCTACCTGGGTGTAGAGCCTTACACCGAGCCGGTGCCGGTTTTCCCAACCGCTCACTATGCGATGGGTGGCATTCCAACCAACGTCAAGGCAGAGGTTCTAAGCGACAACAAGACCGTGGTTCCAGGGCTTTATGCCGCGGGTGAGTGCGCTTGTGTATCCGTGCACGGAGCAAACCGCCTAGGCACCAACTCGCTGCTAGACATCAACGTCTTTGGTAAGCGCGCCGGCCGATACGCCGTCGAATATGCCAAGACCGCGAAGCACGTTCCAGTGCCGAAAAATGCTGCCGATGAAACCATCGCCATGATCGAGAAGGCTCGCAACGCGAACGGAACCGAAAAGGTTGCCGTGCTGCGCAAAGAACTTCAAGACACCATGGACAAAAACGCACAGGTGTATCGCACCGAAGAGTCGCTCAACGAGGCTCTCGACAAGATTGCCGAACTGCGCGTTCGCTACGAGAACATCTCGGTTCAAGACAAGGGTCAGCGCTTCAACACCGACCTACTTGAGGCCATAGAGCTCGGATTCTTGCTCGACCTAGCCGAGGTTCTTGCCATCACCGCTCGTGAGCGTCGTGAAAGCCGTGGCGGTCACTACCGCGAAGACTTCGAAGCCCGCAACGACGAGAAGTTCATGGTTCACTCGATGGCTTACCTGACCCCTAAAAAGGCCAAGAAGCCGGGCGACAACATCAAGATCGACTGGAAGCCAGTCACCATCACCAACTACCCGCCGATGGAGCGTAAGTACTAATGTCTGCTGAAACCAAAAAGATTGGCGAGATTCCGTCGTTCAAGGTCACGCTGTTCGTTCGCCGCTACAACCCTGAAGACGGCTTGGATGCCCGCTGGGAAGACTTCGACGTAGAGGTTTTCGGCACCGACCGTGTGCTCGACGCCCTGCACAAGATCAAGTGGGAACAAGACGGTTCACTGACCTTCCGTCGTTCATGCGCCCACGGTGTTTGTGGTTCTGACGCCATGCGCATCAACGGCCGCAACCGCCTAGCCTGCAAGACCCTGATCAAAGACCTCGACATCACTCAGCCGATTTATGTTGAGCCAATCAAGGGTCTAGCGGTCGAAAAAGACCTAGTGGTCGATATGAACCCGTTCTACCAGGCTTACCGCGACATCAACCCGTTCTTGATCGCCAGCGACAAGCCGGCCAAAGAGCGCCTGCAGTCAGCCGAAGAGCGCGAGCGTTTCGATGACACCACCAAGTGCATCCTCTGCGCAGCCTGCACGACCTCTTGCCCAGTGTTCTGGACCGACGGTCAGTACTTTGGCCCAGCCGCAATCGTCAACGCGCACCGCTTCATCTTTGACTCGCGCGACGAAGCTGCCGAGGTTCGCCTCGAGATTCTGAACGACAAAGAGGGCGTGTGGCGTTGCCGCACCACTTTCAACTGCACCGAGGCTTGCCCTCGCGGCATTCAGGTAACCAAGGCCATTGCCGAAGTCAAGCAAGCAATCTTGAGAGGACGTGCCTAGCATGATGCCGGATGCAACCAAATGGGTTTTTGAAACCATCGCGGTAATCGCGATTCTTGGTGTGATTATTGCTTTCGCTGTTTGGACCTCGGGAACCAACAAGCGATGAGCAACTGCGACGGCGTTTGCGGCAACGAATCGGTTCAGCCGGTCGAGCCTAAGGGGCTTTCACGACGAGCACTTTTGGCTTCGTTCGGCGCTGGTCTAGCAGCCATCGGTTTTAGCACTCTAGGCGAAACCGCAGCCTATGCAGCCAAGACCTACACCGTTTGCAAAACCTCAGCCGTCAAGGTTGGTTCGGGCAAGGTTTTCACGCCAGCCGGTTCTAACCGCGCGGTTCTAGTCACCCAGCCTCGCAAGGGCGTTTGGCGCGCATTCGATGCCCGTTGCACCCACGAGCAGGTTCCGGTGGCAGGTGCCGCCAACAACGTCGTCGTGTGCAACATGCACGGTGCCAAGTTCAACGCCGACACCGGTGCGAGAACCTCGGGCCCAGCCCGTCGCGCACTTACCAAATACAAGGTTGCCGTCAGCGGCACCAGCGTGAAGGTTACCTTCTAGTCGCTCTTGCGATAAAACAGGCTTCTTTGAGGCACAGTAAACCCGAGGTCGACAGGCTTGTGATTGATGTCGAGCCAAGTGCCCGAAACATCCGTGTTCAAAAGCTCGTCTCGATAACCCGTGTTAACCAGAACGCGGATGCTCTGCCCAGACGCCGCACGCTCGAAAATCATTGCGTGGTTCTTTAGTTCGACAACCTCGATGCCGCCATGGCTGAGCGCTTTCGAGGTGCCGCGCAGGTGCATCCACGGGGTTGAGAATTCGAGAGCACTGCGCTGATCGGCCGAGAGTTCGGTTGGGTAGGTGGCGCGGCAGCCGGGGTCGTTGACGCCTTCGAGGGCTAGTTCGGTGCCCGAGTAAACCACCGGAACGCCTGGGATGAGCATGTGCAGCGCGAAGCCGAGCATCCAGCTGTCGCGGCGGCCTTCGACGAGGGTCGCAAAGCGGGCGGTGTCGTGACTGTCGATGAAGTTTGGCAGCACACTGAAATCGCCCCAGGTTTTGCCCCAGCGCATTATGTCGAGAATGAAATCTTCGGCGTCAGCGGCGTGCTTGTGCACGTAGTCGAGAATGCGAGAGCCCGAGCGGTAGTTCTGCACGGCTTCGAAGCCATCGGCAAACGACCACTCGTTCCAGGCCTCGGCGATGAAGTAGCGAGCCGAGTCGAGGTCGCGAACGCGCTCACGCAGAGCTGTCATGAAGCCCGGTTCGAACTTGTATGGCACGTCGAAGCGCCAACCCGAGATGCCGAACTCGTGCCAGTGGCGCAGCACGCGCTCGACGAAATCGAGCATGGCCGGCTCGGCGGTGTTGAACTTTGGCATGAAGTCGGTGCCACCGAAGGTTTGGTACGAGCCATCGGGGTAGAGGTGAAAGAGCTTGGCGAGTTCGGCGTCGCCGGCCTTGGCGGCCAAGAACTCTGGCATGGTTTTGCCGCAGTGGTTGAACACGC
>JBDLUM010000085.1:0-5438 GCA_039805305.1 Actinomycetota bacterium | reverse complement strand
GGGTCGCTGTCGTTCATGGCAGCGGCAACCAGAGCGTGACCGGCCTCGTGGTAGGCGGTGTTTAGACGCTCCTGATCTTTCATCAGGCGGGTCTTCTTTTGTGGCCCGCCGATGACGCGGTCGATTGCCTCGTCGATAGTGGCCGCGGTGATCTGCTTTTCGTTCTGGCGAGCGGTCAGCAGGGCTGCCTCGTTTAGAACGTTGGCTAGGTCGGCACCGGTGAAGCCAGGTGTGCGACGAGCGACAAGAGCTAGGTCAACGTCTTCGGCAATCGGCTTGCCCTTGGCGTGCACGCGCAGAATCTGCTCGCGACCTTTTAGGTCTGGTGCGCCAACGCCAATCTGGCGGTCGAAGCGACCTGGGCGAAGCAGCGCTGGGTCGAGCACGTCTGGGCGGTTGGTGGCCGCGATAAGAATCACGTTGGTCTTCGAGTCGAAGCCATCCATTTCAACCAAGAGCTGGTTGAGGGTCTGCTCGCGCTCGTCGTTGCCGCCGCCGATACCGGCACCGCGCTGACGACCAACTGCGTCGATCTCATCAACGAAGATGATCGCTGGCGCGCTCTGCTTGGCCTGTTCGAAAAGGTCACGCACACGAGATGCACCAACACCGACAAACATTTCGACGAAATCAGAGCCCGAGATAGAGAAGAACGGAACCCCAGCCTCGCCGGCTACTGCCTTAGCGACCAAAGTCTTACCGGTTCCCGGAGGGCCATACAAAAGCACACCGCGAGGAATCTTGGCACCGACGGCCTGAAATTTCTGCGGGTTTTTCAAGAAGTCTTTGATTTCTTCGAGCTCTTCGATTGCTTCATCAGAGCCGGCAACATCGGCAAAGGTGACGGTCGAATTTTCTTTGTTCACGAGCTTGGCGCGCGACTTGCCAAAGTTCATGACCTTGCCGTTGCCACCGCCCATGCCGCTCATCAAGAACCAGAAGATTGCACCGATGATGATGAAAGGAAAAATCGTGCCGAGCAGGGCTACATACCAAGGGGTGTTTGGCACCTGGTCGTCGTAGCCATCGACGATGTCGGCCTTGGCAACAGCCTCGGTTACGGCAACGCCGCGGTGAAATACATAGAAGAACTGAACGTTCTTGCCGAGAGTCGCGTCTTTGTTTTTGAGCACGATGTCAACGCGCTGTTCGCCGTCATAAACCTTGACCGACTCGGCCTTGCCGCCGCTGAGCAGCTCGAGACCAACCGAGGTCTCGACGCGCTTGTAGGTGGTGCCGGTCGAAAGCGAAGTGCCGATGAAAACGATCAGCAACGCGGCGAAGATCCAGATGAATGGACCCTTCAAAAACTTCTTGGATTTCATAGTTGAGGCGCGGGCCTCTTCCTTTCGGTGGCAAGGAACAACTAGAGATAAGGCTACCTGCTGGGCGTGCATCCGTGCAGGGGTGTTCGCTCAAGGGTGAGCGAATAAGCGGATGCGCGAGCGCTGAGTTGAGCCCTATGAATAGACGTCTGGCGAGAGAATCGCAACGCCTTTTAGCGTGCGGTATTTCTCGGCGTAGTCGAGGCCGTAGCCCACGACGAATTCGTTAGGAATGTCGAAGCCGACCATGGCCACGTCAACCTGAACCTTGGCGGCATCTGGCTTGCGCAAGAAGGCCACGATTTCTACCGAAGCAGCGCCACGAGCCTTGAGGTTTGAGATTAGCCACGACAGGGTTAGGCCTGAGTCGATGATGTCTTCGACAATCAGCACGTGGCGGCCGAGAACGTCGGCGTCGAGGTCTTTGAGAATGCGAACCACACCAGAAGATTGGGTGCCCGAACCATACGAAGAAACCGCCATCCAGTCCATCTGCGCGTGAATCTGCATTTCGCGCGAGATGTCGGCCATGAACATCACGGCACCCTTTAGAACACCCACCAACAGCAGGTCTTTGCCTTCGTAGCGCGCATCAACCTCGGCGGCTAGCTCTTTGATTTTCGCGTTGATTTGCTCTTCGGTGACGAGAATCTTGGTGATTTCGCCGGCTACCTTGTCGAGGTCCACTAACAGGCTCCTGTTTTGAGGGTTTTTGTGGTTCTAAATACGAGCGATCGGCCCGTGCGTTCTACTCTAGTGCCCGAAAGTGTAAGCGGTTTCTGCCCGTGCCAGTCGTGCACCAGGGCGGTGACCGAGTCGATTGCGGTTGCGCTGGTTTGCCCGCCGACGGTCTCGATGGCGAGCTTGATGAGGCGAGAAGATAGAGCACTCGGATGCTTCGCTAACGCCTCGCAGTCGAGCGTGACGGTGGTGGCCGCAACCTGCGCTTCGGTTGCGAAAAGTTCGGCGGCCAGTTGGTCGAGCGCCGAGGCATCGGCTCGAAGCAGGTTTGCGGTTCGGGCCAGAGCTTCTGCTACCCCGCCACCCAGCGCATCCTCAAGTAGCGGCAACGCCTCGTGCCGAAGTTTCACGCGAGTGAACCGCGGATCAGAGTTTTGCGGGTCGGTCCAGTAGTCGAGCGAGCTGTCACGGCAGAAGGCCTCGGTGGTGGCTCGCCGAATGGCAAGCAGGGGGCGCAGGTAGCTGCCGGTAACCGGGCTCATGCCGGCGAGTGACTTAGGGCCAGATCCTCGCCCCAAACCAAGCAAAACGGTTTCGGCCTGGTCGTCGAGCGTGTGGCCGAGCAACACAAACCGTGCGCCGAGCTCTGCGGCAGCAGCATCCAGCGCTTCGTAACGAGCGGTTCGAGCCGCGGCTTCAGGCCCTGCGCCAGCGCCAACCGACACCGACGAAACCTCAACGGGCGAGAGCCCAAGCCCACGCAAAACTTCTGCGGTGCGAGCAGCAACCGCCACCGTCTCGGCCTGCAACCCGTGTTCAACGATCACGGCCCCAACTCGAACGCCGGCCCGCGCACCCTCAAACCCGGCAGCTGCCGCGAGCGCAAGCGAATCGGCACCGCCCGAACAGGCCACCAAAACCAGCTCGCCAGCCGAAACCTCAGCCTCGGCGAAAGACTCACGCACAGCGCGACGCACATCGGCAATCGCCGGGGTCAGCCTGGCACGGGTTGGCATGCGCCGCCTTTCGCTAAACTCTCTTTCAGACAACTCTATTTAGGAGCACCATGGCACACGACGTAGTTATCGAAATCCCTCGCGGCAGCCGCAACAAATATGAAGTCGACCACGAGACCGGTCGCGTTCACCTAGACCGCGTTCTATTCACCCCGTTCGTCTACCCAATCGACTACGGCTACTTCGACAACACCCTCGGTGGCGACGGCGACCCGCTAGACGCTCTTGTCATGCTCGAGTTCCCGGTTTACCCAGGTGTGGTTTGCACCGTTCGCCCAGTTGGCGTTCTCACCATGGAAGACGACGGCGGCATCGACGAGAAGCTCATCTGCGTTCTAGAAAAAGACCCACGCTGGTCGCACATTCAAGACATCGACGACGTGCCGGCTCAGACCAAGAACGAGATCAAGCACTTCTTCGAGCACTACAAAGACCTCGAGCCTGGCAAGTGGGTCAAGGTTGGCGACTGGCAGGGCAAGGCTGTTGCCGAGCGCCTAATCGCCGAATCGATCGAGCGCTTCAAGGCCGAAGGCCACTAAAGGCTTCAACAGAAAAACCCCGTCGAGCAATCGGCGGGGTTTTCTATTTAAGCGGATGCGCTACTCGCGCAAGCGGCTCATAACGTGCTTGCGCTACTTGCTAATCGTTTTTGTTGCCGAGGTCTTGACCACCGTCACGTAACCAGACTTGCTTCCGGTCACTTTCACCGATATCTTCTTTCCCTTGTCGGCTGAAGTCAGTTTGTAGCTGGTTTTCGTTGCGCCCTTTATAGAAACACCGTTTCGCAGCCACTGATAGGTGAGCTTCACCCCCGAGTCCCAGCTACCGGCTTTTGCGGTCAGGGTGCTTCCAGATCTAGTGGTGCCAGTGACCGTTGGCGTTGGAGTTTTGGATAACTTGCCCGCCTTAATAACAAGTCTGGTCGAAGTGAGAGTTGTCGATTGGTAACCAGGCTTGCTGCCTACCACCCGAACCGAGATGCTCCTATTGATGTCGCTCACCGTGGTCTTGTAGATGCTGGCAGTCTGATTAGCAATTGGCGAATCATCGCGAAGCCACTGGAATGTGAATGCCACTCCAGAGTCCCATTGACCGGTAGAGGCGATAAGAGTTGAACCTGGCGTAGCAGTTCCCTTGATTGTGGGTACTGGAGTTTTGTCTAGGGTCAGAAGGCTCTCGCCACTCGTTGGATTGGTGACCTCATAAAAACCATCGTCTGGAGCGTAGTCAAAAACTTCATCGAGTGGACTGTAAACGTAGGCGTTTAGACCGAAAGTTTCTGGCAACTCAAGACAATCGTTGTCAATCGCAAACCCAACATAATCAGCTTCTTCTTCTGGGAAGCCGAAGAACACTGCCTCACACCCGGTGTCTTCCATAGCGCCATCCCAGATGGTTTTCCTCTCACCTACGGGTGTGAGACTTTCGTAGCCAGTGAGAAACCAGTAGTCCTCATTGCCATCACCATCGGTGTCGATCTCGATGCCACCCCGGTAGCTGTCCCCAACCCCGAAGTAATCTTCAGTGAAAAGATCCGCCGGCACGATGTCGTCGAACGCCAAATAAATGTTGACCCAAGATGGTTCTTCTTCATAACTGTCGACCTGAACATCGATGATGTCTGAAAGCCCGTCGCCGTCGTACGGATCACTGAAATTTTGCTTGCCGACCTGGCCGGCACTTGCAGGCGTGATACCAACGATCGCCAACGAGAACGCGGCCGACAAGGCCATTAGGAATTTTATTGATTTGCGCATTTCTGCCCCCTGACTCGAATTGGCTCAATACTAGAGCCTTTTAAGCCACTAAGCGCTAGGGCGACCACCGTATTTGAACATCTCGCCCCAACGAATCGGAACGATGCGAACCACTGCACCAGGTCGCGGAGCCTCGAGCATCATGCCGTTGCCGTAGAACATCACAACGTGATACTTGTCACCATCGAAGTTACCCGGCTCTTTGGTGTACCACATCAGGTCGCCGCGCTGAAGCTGGTTTAGTGGAATCAGCTTCTTGGCGGCAGCCATGGTTCTGAACTGATTTGTAGCCGAGTGGGTGCCGATGTAGATTCCGGCAGCGGCATAAGAGGCCTTGGTGATGCCAGAGCAGTCCCACACGTTCGGGCCGATGCCGCCGAGAACATAGGGTTCACCAAGCTGAGCTTTGGCGAAGTTGAACATCACGTCGACCTTGGCGGTGTTGGCGTCGCCAACGCTATAAAGCTCAGGTGCCGTGGTGTCGGCGGTTCCGTTGGCCTGAGCACGCTCCCGATCCAAGCCCTCAGCACGCTGACGCTCGAGCTCGGCCGACGTGTTTCGAAGACTCGCAAGTTGCGCATAGAAAGTGCGGTTCAGCGCCTTGTTTTCGTCGACCTTGGCCTGCAGGGTGTTGGCGGCAGCTTGAGCTTCGGCATAAG
>JBDLUM010000084.1:0-3648 GCA_039805305.1 Actinomycetota bacterium | reverse complement strand
GTTGCCAAGACGTTCGCGGTTTACCCTTCGCTCAGCGGTTCGATTACCGAAGCCGCCAGGGCGCTGCACATTCCAAACGTTTAGTTAGAAACCGATTCGACTAGTTGGTCGAGCTCTTCTTTTTTAGGCCGTCTGGCTTCTGGCTAACGGTCATGGCCTGAAGGCGGCGCATTGCATCGTCGCCGGTGGCGATGTTTCCGTCAATGAAAATCGTGTTGCCAGCGCCTTCTTTGGCTGCGTCGCGAATGGTTTCTGTCCACATCGAGAACGCCAGTAGAGCTGGGTCTAGGCCGTGCTTTTCGAGCAGTTCGGCAGATTCGCCGAAGCCCTCGGCAAGTGCCTTGCGGAACATTGCCAAACCTTCACCGCGAAGACGAGCAGCGGTTGCCTCGTTCTCGGCGGCAATCCGAATGGCGGCACCCTCGGCCTCGGCGGCCTTGGTGCGGGTGATTAGCAGGGCCTGACCTTCGGCCTCGGCCGCAATCTTCTGGTTGGTGGCTGCCACGATGCGGGCCATCGAGTCGGTGACTTCTTTATCGAACGAAAGCTCGGTGATCTGCAGGTCGATAACGGTGTAGCCCCAGCCCGAGAGCTGCTCGTCGAGAGTCGACTTTGCGTGGTTCACGATTTCGCCGCGAAGGCCCAGCACCTCAGACTGCAGGCGGGTGGCAACGAATTCGCGAACCGACGCCTCGACCGCACTTAGCAGGGCGATGTCGAATGACTTTTCGTCGATGAACTTGAAGGCTACTGTTTTGACGGTCTCTGGTTCGTGGTCGCTAACCGAGAAGATGACGGTTGCGGTGAAATAAACCACGGCCTGGTCGTTGGTGATGGTCTTGAACTGAAGTTGTTCGGTGCGGTTCTGAATCGGCACAACGCGGTTGATTCGCTCGATGAACGGAATCAGCATGTTTAGGCCCGGGCGAAGAACGCGACGGTACTTACCGAACATGGTGACAACTGCAACAGTGGCTTGGTTTACAACCTTGAAAGATGCGGCCAGCAAAATGATTGCGATGACGATGAGAACGAGGTTGACCACAATCGAGGTGAGGTCGGCAAGTGTGAATGAGTTCATAGAACCAACGCTACCTGTTGGTAGCGACAACCGAAAGTGGGCTTAGGCCTCGAACTCGAGAAGCACGGTGCCAGCCGGCACGGTTTCGCCAACCTTGCCCGCAATGGCCTTAACCTTGCCGGCGCGGTGAGCCGTTAGCGGCTGTTCCATCTTCATGGCTTCGAGCACAACAACCAATTCACCCTCGGCAACTTCTTGGCCAACTTCGACGGCAATCTTTACAACGGTCGACTGCATCGGTGCCTTTATGGCGTTGCCGCCCTGACCTCCGCCGCTGACAGCGCCGGTACCTTTGCGCTTCGGTGCCTTAGGCGCCTTGGATGCTGCGCCAGAGACTCCGAGGTGCGACGGCAACGACACTTCGATGCGCTTGCCACCAACTTCGACGGTCACGCTCGAGCGTTCGGCAACTTCGGTGCCGTCTTCGGCAATGCCGTTCCAAGCTGGAATGTCGTTTACCCACTCGGTCTCGATCCAGCGGGTGTAGATGCCGAACTTTCCGGCAGCCTCGTCGCCGATGAAGGCCGGGTCGTTCACAATCTTGCGGTGGAACGGAAGTACGGTTGGCAAACCTTCGACTGCCATTTCGGCAAGTGCACGACGGCTGCGCTCGAGTGCCTGCTGTCGAGTTGCTCCGGTCACGATTAGCTTCGCAACCATCGAGTCGAATGATCCCGAGATTACGTCGCCAGATTCGATACCGGTGTCTACGCGAACACCTGGGCCGCTCGGAGCTTTGAACGTGTGAACCGGGCCAGGGGCCGGCATGAAGTTGCGCCCAGCATCCTCGCCATTGATGCGGAACTCGAACGAGTGACCGCGCACCTCTGGGTCGCCGTATTCGAGCTTGCCACCCTCGGCGATACGAAACTGCTCGCGAACTAGGTCGAGGCCGGTGACTTCTTCAGAAACCGGGTGTTCAACCTGAAGACGAGTGTTTACCTCAAGGAACGAGATGGTGCCGTCTTGGGCGACCAAGAATTCGCAGGTACCGGCACCTTGGTAGCCGACCTCTTTGAGAATCTCTTTCGACGAGTCGTAGAGTCGCTTGATTTGGTCTGCGGTCAAGAACGGTGCCGGAGCCTCTTCGACCAGCTTCT
This sequence comes from Actinomycetota bacterium, assembly GCA_039805305.1. Lineage (GTDB taxonomy): Bacteria > Actinomycetota > Actinomycetes > Actinomycetales > Microbacteriaceae > Rhodoluna. Next base: position 1,467 of record JBDLUM010000084.1, on the reverse strand, counting down.
GGTGGCGACGCTGAAGTGAGCAGTCACGGGTCGAAACGACAACCACGTTGCCGTATGCGTCGGCGAGGCACTGAGTTTCGACGTGGCGAGGCTTCTCGAGGTATTTCTCAACGAAGCATTCGCCGCGTCCGAAGGCTGCGATAGCCTCGCGGGTTGCCGACTCGAAAAGTTCTTGAACTTCTTCTTGCTTGTAGGCAACCTTGATGCCGCGCCCGCCGCCACCGAAGGCCGCCTTGATGGCCACCGGTAGGCCGTGAATCTTGACGAAGTCGAGAACTTCCTCTGCACCCGAAACCGGGTTGATGGTTCCTGGAGCTAGCGGTGCGCCTACCTTTTCGGCAACGTGACGGGCTGAAACCTTGTCACCCAAACGCTCGATCGCTTCAGGGCTTGGGCCGATCCAGATCAATCCGGCAGCAATAACCGCGCGGGCAAACTCTGCGTTCTCAGCCAAGAAGCCGTAGCCAGGGTGAACCGCGTCGGCGCCTGAGCGCTTCGCGACATCCAAGATTTTCTCGATAACGAGGTAGGTTTCTGGGCCGGTGGTGCCGTTCAGGGCATAGGCCTCATCGGCAATTTTGACGTGCATTGCATCGCGGTCTTGGTCTGCGTAGACGGCCACTGAGGCGATGCCACTGTCGCGGGCTGCACGGGCGATGCGAACGGCGATTTCACCGCGGTTAGCGATTAGGACCTTGGTGATTTTCTTCTGTGCAACAGTCATAATCGTCAAGCCTATTGGCAAAATCGCCCCAAGCGACTACTAAATGCGGTTCCAGAGCGAGGTGTATTCGACACCCAGGCGCAGGCTCAGTTCGCGCAAGCCTGAGAGTGAGATTCCGATCACGGTGTGTGCGTCACCTTCGATGCTGGTGAGAAATGCCCCGCCCAACCCGTCGATGGTAAACGCGCCGGCCACCTTTAGCGGTTCGCCGGTGGCTACGTAGGCCTCGATCTCGGCATCTGAAATGTTGGCAAAGTGAACCTTGGTGCCCGAAACCAAACCGGATGCCGGTGGCAAAACTCCTGGGCGAGGGTCACGGTTATCGATCAGCCAGTGACCCGAGTAGAGCGTTCCGGTGTTTCCGCGAAGGCGCTTCCAGCGCTCGATGGCAACCGCAGGCTCGTGGGGTTTGCCGAGTGACTCGCCATCTAGGTCGAGTTGAGAATCGCATCCGAGAATTAAGGCACCGGCTGCTTCTGGTCTGGCGGCTACCGCTTCGGCCTTGGCCTTGGCCAAAACTTCGACTACCTGTTTGGTGTTCGTGATCAAACCCATGGCAATGGCACGCTCTTCGACGGCGTCTTCGTCAACCTCAGGGGCGATGGTGATCGGCTCGATTCCGGCGTCGCGCAGCACCTTTAGGCGGGCCGGCGAAGTCGAGGCAAGAATGAGTCTGGTCACGACAACGAGTCTGGCACACTTGTTAGGTGAACAAAGTAGCGAACTGGCTTGGCAAAGAACTT
>JBDLUM010000083.1:0-5461 GCA_039805305.1 Actinomycetota bacterium | reverse complement strand
GATCATTCGACCGGTTCGCAACCGCCTCTGGGGCAGCCTGTTTTTGGTAACTGGCTCACAAGCCCTGCGTGTTTCGATGCCTTGGCTAATGGCCGTGGCCATCGACACCGCCCTTCCGGCTGCGGTTAAAGGTGACCTAGGCCCACTTTGGTTGGTCAGCGGCGCATATCTTGGAGCTGCGATTGTGTCGTCTGCTCTGATTGCATTCTTCGTGCGTTATGCGGCCCGAATCAACCAAGACATCATGTTTGCGCTTCGCGGTCGTCTATTTAGGCACACCCAAAAGTTGAGCGTGCAGTTTCACGAGACCTACACCTCGGGTCGCGTAATCTCGCGTCAGACCAACGACCTCGACTCAATCATGGAGCTGCTCAACTCGGGCGGTAACGAGATGATCGCCGGCTTGCTCTACATGATTTTTGCGGCGGTCGCGCTTATCTGGTTAGACGCGCCTTCGTTCGCGATCATGCTGATTTCGTTCATCCCGCTCTGGTTCTTGACCCGCTGGTTCCAGAAGATGACCCGCCTCAACTATCGCAAGACCCGCGTGGCATCGGCCAAGCAGATCGTGCACTTCGTTGAGACCATGACCGGCATTCGCGCCGTGAAGGCTTTCCGCAAGGAGCGCGCAAACGAAGAGAAGTTCGGCGAGCTCGTCGAAGACTACCGAAGCGTGAACGCCAAGGTGATTCAGCTGTTCGGTATCTATGACCCAGGTCTGATTCTCATCGGCCAGGTAACCACCGCGTTCATTCTGCTTTACGGCGGGTTGCGCGTGATGGAGGGCACCTTGGGCGTTGGCGTCATGATGGCAGCGATGCTTTACGCTCGCCGCTTCTATGACCCGATGGAGCAGTTGGCGATGTTCTACAACTCGTTCCAGTCGGCTAACTCAGGTCTCGAAAAAATCTCTGGTGTGCTGCAAGAAGAGCCTTCGGTTGCCGACCCAGCCGAACCGGTTGAGGTCACCGATTCGAAGGGGCACATTGAGTTTGAAGGCGTGCGCTTCTCTTATGGCGACGGCAAAGAGGTGCTGCACGAATTCAGCCTCGACATTCCAGCCGGGCAAACGATTGCACTGGTCGGTACAACCGGTGCGGGCAAGTCGACGCTCGCCAAGCTGGTGTCGCGCTTCTATGACCCGACTACCGGAATCGTTCGTCTCGACGGTGCCAACCTGCGCGACATCCGCGATGAAGATCTTCGCAATGCCATCGTGATGGTTACCCAAGAGGCCTACCTGTTCTCGGGCAGCGTTGCCGACAACATTGCCCTCGGCAAGCCAGATGCAACTATCGAAGAAATTCGTGACGCTGCAAGAGCCGTTGGCGCAGACGAGTTCATCATGGCTCTGCCTGATGGTTACGACACCGATGTCAACAAGCGAGGTGGTCGCGTGAGTGCGGGTCAGCGTCAGTTGATTTCGTTCGCGCGTGCGTTCATCGCTTCGCCTCGCGTGCTGATTCTCGATGAGGCAACCGCATCGCTCGACATTCCGAGCGAACGTTTGGTTCAGCATGGCCTAAAGACCCTGCTGGCTGGCCGCACCGCGATCATCATTGCCCACCGCTTGTCAACGGTTTCGATCGCCGACCGTGTGTTGGTTATGGAGCACGGTCGCATCATCGAAGACGACACCCCGGCCAAGCTGATCGCAGGCACCGGCAAGTTCGCCAAGATGCACAAAGCCTGGCGCGACTCGCTGGTTTAGAAACTCCGCTGGTCAAACAGCAAAAAACCGGTCAACTCCATCGCGGGGTTGACCGGTTTTTCTTTTGGCTTGGTTACGGCAGCTTGTGGCTGGTGGTCAGGGCGATTCCGAGCATTGCCGGAATTGTGACCACTGCCTTGCCGCGAGCGTCGACAACAACCTTTGTGCCGAGACAGGTGGTGTCTGACGCTACCGCACCGCGACCACCGGTTAGCAGGTCACAGTAGGTGCCGGCTGGCAGGTTGGTGAGAATGCCCATCTTGCGCGACTTCAGGGTTGAGTTCATCGCGATGAAGCTGTTGGCACCACGGTTGAACTTGAGAATCTTCGCACCGTCGGCGTGCTTCGTGTAGCGAACCTTGGTTTCGGCAGCCGAGCCAGCGACATCACGCCAGGCAATCATGCCCGAGGTAGATTTCCAGCGCTGAATGCAGTTGTAAAGGCCTTCGCGAATGATCGAAACCGGCTTGGACGAGCTCGCGCACTTGGCCTGAACTACCTTCTGGGTGTTTGGGTCGGTGTTTGGACCAAACTGTTCATCACTAAAGCTGTAACCGCTGTAGATCTGCGGAATGCCGAACTTGGCAGACAGCATGAACACGTGTGCCAGCTGGTACTTCTTGGTCTCCCAGTAGGCGAGCGACGAAGGGCCGTGGTGTTCGGTGTCGTGGTTGCTCACCATTGTGATGGTCTTGTTGCTGGCGTTGAATCCGGCAGTCCAGAAATCAGTCTTGGCGAAGGCCAAAGTGCTCTGGTTCAAGTTGCTAACGAGGATGTTCGGCATATCCCAGGCCCAGGCATAACCAAACTCGGTGAACGGTTCGTTGACTGCGCTACCGCCGATAGCCTCCGACATGATGATTGGCTGACGGCCGTTGATCGGGTTTAGAAGGTCAACCACGGCTTTCAAGTCAGCTGCGCCATAGTGCTTGGCAGCATCCACTCTGAAACCGGCGACGCCGAGGCTAATCAGGTCGTTGAGGTAGGCGGCAATCTTGGCGCGAACCGCAGGCTTTTCGGTGGCGAGGTCAGGCAAGCCGCCGAGCATACAGCTGGTGGTTTCCCACTGTTCGTCATAGGCCTCGATGTTGGTGTCACAGAAGCGGTCTTCGCTTGGGTCCATGGTCGCGTGAAAGTCACTCTCGCCATAGAGGCCCGGGTAGTCGTACTTCGAGAACTCGGTGCCGTCCCAGCCCGAACCCGAAGAGTTGGCCATGTGGTTGATCACGGCGTCGGCAATGATCATCACGCCAGCCTCGTTGCAAGCCTGGGTCATCGCTGCAAACTCGGCGCGGGTGCCTAGGCGTGACTCAATCTTGTAGCTCACCGGTTGGTAGTGAATCCACCACTGCTCGCCACGAATGTGCTCTTGCGGTGGTGAAATCTGCACCCAGTCGATGCCGTTTGGGCCGAGGTGGTTGGTGCACTCGTCTTTGATTGAATTCCACGAGTACATGAACATCTGAATGCCCACGGTGCTCTCGTCGATGACCTTGTTTGGCACTGGTGAAGCGCCCGCTGAAGCTGGTGAAATTGAAACCCCAGTAACTAGCAAAACGATGGCAGAAATGAGCGCGGATGCACGGCGAAACAGTCGAGTTTTCATAGCAAAAGTCTAAACGGCTCAAGGCGGTAGGCTATTGGCTGAGGCTCAATGTAAGCCTTTTCACATGTAACGAATGGATACCAAGTTGTCGAAAATCAAGGTTGTTGGCAAGGTCGTCGAACTCGACGGCGACGAGATGACTCGCATCATCTGGCAGAACATCAAAGACTCACTCATCCTCCCTTTTCTGGACGTAGACCTTGAGTACTACGACCTTTCGATCGAGCACCGCGATGCTACCGACGACCAGGTGACCATCGACGCGGCACACGCCATTAAGAAGCACGGCGTTGGCGTGAAGTGCGCAACCATCACCCCAGACGAGGCTCGTGTAACCGAGTTCGGTCTGAAGAAGATGTGGAAGTCGCCGAACGGAACCATTCGAAACATTCTCGACGGTGTTGTGTTCCGTGAGCCAATCATCATCTCTAACGTTCCACGCCTGGTTCCGGGCTGGACCAAGCCGATCGTCATCGGCCGTCACGCTCACGGTGACCAGTACAAGGCAACCGACTTCAAGGTTCCTGGTGCCGGTCGCGTAACCATGACCTGGACCCCAGCCGACGGTGGCGAAGTTCAGACCATGACCGTCGCCGACTACCCAGAGCACGGTGGTGTGGCCATGGGTATGTATAACTACATGGACAGCATCCGCGACTTTGCTCGCGCATCGTTCAACTACGGCTTGGCCCGCAACTTTCCGGTCTACCTCTCGACCAAGAACACCATTTTGAAGGCCTACGACGGTGCATTCAAGGATGCCTTCGCCGAAGTTTTCGAAGCCGAATACGCCGACCAGTTCAAAGCAGCCGGCCTCACCTATGAGCACCGTCTGATCGACGACATGGTGGCAGCATCGCTCAAGTGGGAGGGTGGCTACGTTTGGGCCTGTAAGAACTACGATGGCGACGTTCAGTCAGACACCGTAGCTCAGGGCTTTGGTTCGCTGGGTCTAATGACCTCGGTGCTAACCACCCCAGATGGCGCAACCGCGCTCGCCGAGGCAGCTCACGGCACCGTGACCCGTCACTATCGCGACTGGCAGGCAGGCAAGAAGACCTCGACCAACCCGATTGCTTCGATCTATGCCTGGACTCGCGGTCTAATGCACCGCGCCAAGCTTGACGGAACCCCAGAGGTTGCGGCCTTCGCCGAGACTCTAGAAGACGTCATCATCAAGACCGTTGAGGCTGGTCACATGACCAAAGACCTCGCGCTCTTGGTTGGCAACGGCCAGGCTTACCAGACCACCGACGAGTTCATGGCAACTCTTGCAGAGAACCTGCGAGCACGTCTGGCCTAGTTTCAAATATGGGGATAACTTCTATCCCCTAAAGCGCTTGTGTATAACTCCCGTCAACAATTTGGCGGGAGTTTTACATTTCGTGCATGAAATCTACTAAGAGCAACTCGGTGCGCGCGCTTTTGGCCGCCGCCACAACGTTAGCCACCGTCATCGGTGCGCTCGTCGCGACTCCGGCATCGGCAGTCAGCGTCAACCCAGCCGCAGTGTGCGCCAACGGGTCATGCACGGTCACCTTCGATTACACGGGCGACTACTACCAATGGGCTCCGCCTGCCGGCGTCAAAACCCTCTGGTTCGATGTCTTCGGCGCGCAGGGCGGACGATCGGGCGGGTTAGGCGGCAAGGTCTCGGGCCGCTTTACGAGCATCCCCGCTTCGCTTTTCATTTACGTTGGTGGGCAGGGTAAAACCGGGTCTGGTCAAACCGGCGGCTTCGGCGGCGGCGGCACCAGTGGCTCGGGTCACGGCGACGAAGGCTCGGGCGGAGGCGCAAGCGACCTGCGTAGCTCAACCGCGCTAGCCGACCGACTTATTGTGGCCGGCGGCGGTGGCGGAACCGGAGGTTGGGTTGGTGGTGCCGGTGGTGCCGGCGGAAGCACCATTGCCAGTGCTGGAACCGCAGGCCAGGGTGGCGCAGGTGGGGGAGCAACCCAGCTGGCCGGAGGCTCGGCCGGTCTCGGCAGCGCAGCCAACAACGGAACAGCTGGCGCCATCGGCATTGGTGGAAGTGGCGGCAACGGCTCTAGCGGTGGTGGCGGAGGCGGAGGCGGCGGTTACTTCGGCGGCGGAGGCGCGGGTGGCGACGGCATTCCATCGGGCCTAGACGGCGGTGGCGGTGG
>JBDLUM010000082.1:0-4056 GCA_039805305.1 Actinomycetota bacterium | reverse complement strand
CGATGTCATAGCCAGTCATGCCCGGCCCCAACTGAAGGGTTGGTGCATCGTCGGCAATTTCGGCCCACTCCACGTTGGTGCCCTCTTCGCCACCGAAGTAGTAAATCGGGTCGATTGGCTGCCCTAGGTCGTCTAGACCGTTGGTCGATGCGTCGGTTGCCAAGAAGTAGTGCTTGTCAGCATCGTCTTTGAGAATGGTGACATCCATCCAAGGAGCTGCAATGTCGTTTACAACAGCCCCAAGTTCAACAGAAGCGATCGAGTCTTCTTTAGATCCGTTGTGCTGACCACCGTAGTTGGTGAAAGAAATGAATCCCGAATAAACAACTACCGAGAACGAGAAACAGATCAGAAAGAGAACGCCAGGCGCGAGGTACTTAGCCGGTAGGCCGCCGCGGCGAAGGTAGATCCAGTTGAAAATCAGGGTGACAATAACCACGGCTGCCGCATAGTCGATGCGCTTGCCGGTAATGAGAAGCATGGTTACAAATAGAGCCAGGGCGTCTGCCAGGCCCAAGAGGATGATCTTTAGAATCGTTCCTCGAAGAGTTGGGGTACCGCCGTCATCGACCATCTTCTGACGCTTACGCGCATCTTTGACACTCAGATTCATTGCGCGAGGCGCTTCTGTGACCGGCGTTTCTTTGGTTTTTGCCATGAAATGAAACCTTCTATAAGTAAAAAACTCTAGGTCAGTCTAGGTTATGAAGGCCTTGCTGATTTGCAGGTAGCTGGGTTCGAAACCTAATCGTTAGTTTGCAAGCGTTTACAGTTTTGGTTACTTGGAATAAACCTGGCCGGGACAAAAAAATCGCGGCCCCCATTTCTGGGAGCCGCGATCTTTGGATTGCGATCGAAAGCTATTAGCCGTCGATTACAGTCTGCTGTGCGTCAATCGATGCGGTGAAGAACTCGATAGGAGTCTTACCGTTTAGAGCAGCGCCACCCTTAAGGATTGCGGTCTCTGCCTTACCGATTGCCTGCCAGGTTCCGTCCTGGAATGCGAACGATGGCATTGGGTAAGCGTTCTTACCAGCAACACCGAAGCCCTTGATCCAAGCGTCCGACACCTTAGCAAGTGCGTCGCTGTTAGCAGGCGACTTTGCTTCGTTGGTGAAGGTTGCTAGCTGGATGTCCTTGCCAGCAAGTGCTGCCATGACCTTTCCAACTGCTAGCTTCTTGGCTGCAGGAACCTTTGACGACATCCAGTAGCCACGTACACCAGAGAACTGGTGAACGGTCTTGCCACCGACTGAAGGAATGGCCTGAACGGTTACGTTCGCCTTCGATAGCTTGGCAGGAGTTAGTTCGCCAACCTTGTGGGTGTCGTTAACTACGGTGCCGGCACCCCAAGGACCAGAGATCATGGCAGCAACTGGGCTGGCAGGGTTCTGGAAGTTGTGAGCGTTGGTGTTCCAGTCCTTGTAAACGATCGCCTTACCAGCGCCGTTTAGCCAGGTTACGTACTTGCCGAAACCGCCAGCAGAAGCTTCGTTGGTGAAGCCGATGCTTGAGGTCCAGGTTCCGCTGTTACGCACGTACTGGTCGATACCGAATGAGCTCGAGATAGCAGCCATGTGGTAAGGGTCGTTACCGCCGCTTGCTAGGTCGATGTGCATACCGACCTTGCCAGCTGCAATTGCAGCCTTGAACTCGGCGGTGGTGTCGATTGCAGAGCCCTTCATCTTCTTGTTGTTTACAAGAAGCGCGGTGTTCTCAGTCCAACCTGGAACTCCGTATAGCTTGCCGTAAACCGAGAAGCCAGAAAGAGTGGTCTTCGAGAACTTCGAAGCGTTTGCACCTAGCGATACAGGTGCGATTACACCGGCGCTAAGAAGAGCACCAGTCCAGTCGTGTGCACCAGCAAGGATGTCAGGTCCGGTGCCACGAGGAATGGCCTGGATAGCTGACTTGCGGAGGGTGCCGAAGTCTTTGACTACGACCTGGACGATTAGGCTAGTTTCCTTCTTGTCGAAGGCAAGGATTGACGCACCTAGTGCGTCCTTGGTTCCCTGGTCCACCCACATAATTACGGTTTGGGTTGCAGCGGTTGCTGGAACGCTGGTGCCCAGAAGGGCAGCTGCGGTCAAACCAGCAAGAGCGGCAGCTCCAGCTTTGCGAATCTTCATTTGTAAACCTTTCAGTTGACTAGTCGATGAAGGACTTGTAATCAAGTCCTCTCAATCAAACACCCGAACAACGTTGAGGCGCAACTTAGAAGACCCGTTTTCGATAACGTTCTAGTTACAAAAGTCTGATGGCCCTCTAGAAAGCACCGATTTGGTAACGCAAACGCTTTCAATTTCGTTTCACGGCAGATTGAGCATCCGAGTCGGCTTTGTTCTTATACGCTTGAGCGCATGACCAACGACGACGTTCTATATGTGACCAAAGAATCTGCTGAATGGTGGCGCACAGCCGTTATCTACCAGATCTATCCACGCTCGTTTGCAGACGGCAACGGCGACGGAATGGGTGACCTTCAGGGCGTGACCCAGCGCCTCGAATCGCTGCAAGAGCTTGGCATCGACGCCATCTGGTTCTCGCCGTTTTTCAAGTCGCCGCAGAAGGATGCCGGCTATGACGTCAGCGACTACAAAGACATCGACCCTCTATTCGGCAACTTGGCTGACTTCGACGCCCTGTTGGCTCGAGCCCACTCGCTTGGATTGCGCATCATCGTTGACCTAGTGCCAAACCACACCTCTGACCAGCACGAGTGGTTCAAGGCCGCTGTTGCCGCCGGCAAGGGTTCGCCTGAGCGCGACATGTACATCTTTAGAGATGGCAAAGGTTGGTTCGGTCGCAAAGAACCGAACAACTGGCCGTCGGTTTTCGGTGGCAGCACCTGGACCCGCATCACCGAGCCGAACGGCAAGAAGGGTCAGTGGTATCTGCACATCTTTGACTCGTCACAGCCCGACCTAAACTGGCGCAACCCGATGGTGCGCGACGAGTTCGACAAGGTGCTTCAGTTCTGGCTCGACCGCGGTGTCGATGGCTTCAGAATTGACGTTGCCCACGGCATGATCAAGCGCGACGGCCTGCCAGACACCAAGCAGTTCTCGACCGAGATGGGCGGTGTCAAGCCAGAGGGCGAGATGACCATCGAAGAGCTCGAGATTGCCAACCCTTATTGGGGTCAGCCAGAGGTTCACGAGATCAACCGCCGCTGGCGCAAGATCATCGACTCTTATAACGACCGCGCGATGGCGGCAGAGGCCTGGATCGGTGGGCCTCTCGAGCGCATGGCTCGCTGGGTTCGACCAGACGAGTACAACCAAACCTTCAACTTTGGTTACATGTTTGCCGGTTGGAACAAAGAGGCTCAGGTAAAGAGCATCAACGATTCGTTCAAGGCTTTCGGTTCAGTTGGCGCACCATCAACCTGGGTGCTTTCGAACCACGACACCATTCGCCACGTAACCCGCTACGGCATGGTGGGCGAACTGCCTCAGGGTGACGGCATTGGCCCAGACTACGAGCAGCCAGACGAAGCTCTCGGTTTGCGCAAGGGTCGCGCCAACACCGCTTTCATGCTCGGCCTGCCGGGTGGCGCTTACATTTACCAGGGCGAAGAACTCGGTCTGCCAGAGCACACCACGCTTGAGGGTAAATACCGCCAAGACCCGACCTACTTCAGAACCAAGGGTCAACGCGTTGGTCGCGACGGATGCCGTGTGCCACTGCCTTGGGAAGCCGGAGCTGGCGCATCAAACGGTTTCTCTGCGACCGGCGAATCTTGGCTGCCACAGCCGAGCGTTTACAAAACCTACGCTCGCGACGCGCAGCGCGGAGTGCCGGGCTCAACCCTCGAGCTATACAAGCAACTGCTCAAGGTTCGCAAAGAGCTAGGTCTTGGTGCGGGTGACTTTAGGTGGGCATCCGAGTTGACCGACGAAGAATCGCTCGCGTTTGTGAACAAGGGTGTTGCGGTGATTGCGAACTTTGGCTCAAAGCCGGTGCAACTGCCTGCTGGTGAAGTTTTGGTGACCACCCAGCACGACCTCACTGCCGAGCACGAACTTGAGCAAGACCAAGTGGTCTGGATCAAGC
>JBDLUM010000081.1:0-8975 GCA_039805305.1 Actinomycetota bacterium | reverse complement strand
GTTGGCGCAACCTTGTGTCAATCACCTATGAGTTAGAACCAGCAGCCAAGAAGTTCCTAGAGCGTCGACCCGATCTTGCGCAGGCCGTTCTGGACGCAGCTCGAGAGTGCGTGACGAATGCCGTGCGGCATGGAAGCGCGAGAAACATCGAGATGAGAATCGGAACCTCTGAAGAATTGACTTTGGTCGTAATCAACGATGGCGACCAAATTGACCGCCTCATTCCAGGCTTCGGAGTGACTTCAATATCGGCAACCGGTGCCGATGTTCGGTTCGCTTCCGAGGGCACAAGAACTTCCGTTCGTGTGGCCTGGAGAATCAGCGAATAAAACAAAATGATCGCCTAGGCGAATAGACGGCACGGTAGCGGCTCACGGCAGGGGCATTTCGATAAACTTTGGCGTATGACTGAAAACAACCGCTCATTTGGCCAAGGTGCAAAGGGCGAACCAGACGCCCCAATCGCAAAGAAGGTCGGCTTTCTGACCCGCCTTCGCTATAACTTCGACAACTCAATCGCAAAGAGCGGCGCCTTCGTCGCATACATGTTTGGCGGCCTCGTCATCATGTCGATTCTGGTTGTCTTCATCAAGTACGCGCTTTATTCGGTGCCGTTCCTATACTCAGGTGACAAGCTTCCAACCCCAACCTTCGAGACCTTCTGGGGTTCATTCGCAGGTCTGCTTGGAAAGGGTGGCGAGGCCACTTGGGCTGACCGCATCCTGGGCATCATCGCTTGGGCAGTGACCATCACCCTGGCCGCGAGCATCACCGGTTTCATCGTCGGTGCAATCGGCCGCACCTTCGAGCGCCTACGCAAGGGCAAGAGCCCGGTTGTTGACTCAGGTCACACACTCATCCTGGGATGGTCAAACCGCGTCTTCCCGATTTTGAAGGAACTTGCAATTGCCAACGAGAACGTGCGCAAGCCGCTCGTCGTTATCTTCAGCGACAAGACCCGTGAGTTCATGGAGGACGAGATTGAGTCTCGCGCCGAGGGTCTGGGCAAGCTGAAGGTAATCACCCGAACCGGTGACCCAACCAACCCTGGCGACCTCAAGCGTGCGAACATTTCGGGTGCAAAGTCGATCATCATCTTGGATGAAGACGAAGCCGGCGACGCCACAATCGTTTCTACCGTTCTTGCCGTCAAGTCGGTCAACTCAAACCCGAACACCCGCATCATCGCCGAGGTTGACGACCCACACACGGCCGAGGCTCTTGAGACCGCAACCGAAGGTCGCGTCATCTCGGTTCGCTCACACGACGTCATCGCACGTGTCACCGCGCAGGCATCACGCCAGCCTGGTTTGGCTGCAGTTGTGCTCGACCTGATCGACTTCGCCGGCGACGAGATCTATTTCAACAGTGTTCCGGCTCTTGCTGGCAAGACCTATGCCGACGCCATCCTGGCATTCAACGAGGCCTCGGTTATCGGAATCGTTGACGACAAGGGTGTTGCGCACATCAACCCGAAGCAGGGCACCAAGCTCACAGCCAAGACCCAGATCATTGCGGTTGCTGCCGACGACGACAAGGTGGTTTACACCGGAGTTCGCGAAGACATCGCAACCAAGAAGATCACCGCGAAGAAGGCTCCTGCCGCCAAGGCAGAGCACCTCTTGGTAATTGGCTGGTCTGCAATGGGTCGTTCGGTTGTTGCCGAGCTGGCCGCTTTCTTGCCAAAGGGCTCGTCGGTTCACATCGTTGCGCAGAGCAAGTATGTCGCTGCTGAGGAACTAACCGACTTGAAGTTTGGCGACGTCAAGGTGACTCACGCAACTGTGTCTGGTGACATCGACGATTTAATTGCTGCGGCTTCTGCGAAGAAGTACAACGAGGTAATCATCCTTGGTTATCGCAACGCAATTAGCGAATCTGAAGCAGATGCCCAGACCATGCTGACCATGCTGCAGATGAACCAGTTGTTCGCGGCTGACGGCAATGGCGTTGAGCCGACCCGATTGGTTGCCGAGATTCTTGACAGCCGCAAGGCAGAGCTTGCTCGAGTTGCCGCAGCCGACGACCTAGTCGTCAGCGACAACTTAGCTGCACTGCTTATCGCTCAGGTTTCAGAGAACCCAGCGCTTGCGCCGGTCTTCGAAGACCTATTCGATGCAGAGGGCGCTTCGATCAACGTCCGTCCAATTGAGCTTTATGCTCCACTCGGCAAAGAGATTGAATATGCAGAACTAGTTGCAATCGCTCGTGCTCACGGTCAGTCAGCAATTGGCTACCGTTTGCTAGCTAACGCACCGGGTGACGCTGCCTCTGGCGTTGCGATGAACCCAGCGAAGACTGCGAAGTTCACGCCGGTGGCCGGCGACGCACTGGTTGTGATTTCTGACCTATAGTTTCAACATGATTGAACAGACAGTGGCCGGTGCTAAAGCAGCACTGGCCACTCTCGTTAACCCCGAGAAGCGAGCGTTTTTTCCAACCTTCTTCAAGTCGGGGCCGGGCCAGTATGGCGAGGGTGACGAGTTCCTTGGCGTAACTGTGCCGAATGTGCGCAACGTGGCAAAGCAGTTTGCCGGCTTGACCGAGGCCGAGATTTACGAATTGATGACTTCGTCAATTCACGAACACCGCTTGTTGGGTTTGATCATGCTGGTTGCCAAGTGGAACAAGACCCAACGCAAAACCGGCGCAAGCACCCAATCGGCCGACGCCCAGCAGGAACTATTCGATTTTTACCTGCGCTTGGTTTATGAGGGTCGAGTCAATAACTGGGATCTAGTTGACACCTCTGCCCCATACTTTGGCATGTTCCTGGTCGGCAAACCAGACGCGATGGAACTTCTCGAATCGTTGGCCCGCAGCGAAAAACTCTGGGAGCGCCGAGTGTCGATCATGCTTACTTTTGCCTCGATTCGGGCGAGCAAGCTGGGAGTGGGCTCGGCAGGCTTGACGCCCGCAGACTTTGAACCGACCATCCGGATTTCCGAGATTTTGCTGCACGACAAGCACGACCTTATTCATAAGGCCGTTGGTTGGATGCTTCGCGAAGTCGGAAACCGCGACCTAGCCGAATTGCGAAAATTTCTGAGCCGCTACGCGGCTGAAATGCCTCGCACGATGCTCCGATATGCGATCGAAAAACTCGACGCCGATGAGCGCAGAAAGTGGCTGGGCATGGCCGGGGCGGCGCCCAGGGCGACGAACACTGCCACCAACGCGAATTAGCGAATATGCCATTTTGTTCGTTTATGCGAATCTGAATCACACTGCTACTGTTTAGAAACTGGGGAAAACCCAATTTTCGCGGGGGCACGAGAAAGCTAGTCTCAGATGCACAAGATTTCTGCAATTCTCACCTCATCTCTGTTGGCATTTGCCGGTGTAGTTTCATTCGGTTCTCCAGCCTCCGCAACAGACACAGTTGATCTGTTCCTAGACTCTTTCGCGGGCACCCAGTCTTATTCAGCGCCACAATCCATCCATGCTCTTGGTGACAAGTTGGTTTTCCTGCAGCAGGGGTCAAAGTTGCTGTCTTATGACAAGGTGACTCAGACCACCGAAAGTCTGATGCCGAATGGCACCGTCATGCAAAGCGCGCCCTACGCAGTTGCCGGTGGCAAGTTGGTTTTCAATGCTTGGGTAACCACTAACCCGGGGCAAGAGCTTTATGTGACCGACGGCACTCTGGCCGGAACCGGTCTTCTCAAGGACATCCTGCCCGGCACCGCCGAGTCGCAGCCTAGAAACTTCATGCAGTTCGGCAATCGTGTGGTCTTCAGCACTCTGACCGCAGGCAACGCGTCGCAAGAACTCTGGATCACAGATGGAACCACCGCCGGGACCACCAAGATCCGTGACATGAGCTACGTCGTGAACTACGGCAGCGCTGTGCTCAATGGGCGCTTGTACTTCCAAGGCGCGTCAACGGGAACCGGCGCAATGATTTGGTCTACTGACGGTGTCACTGCATCGCAGGTTGCGGCGATTATTCCGCAGGAAGCAAACCTAACCACATACGGCGATTGGGTTTACTTCAACGGTGACGCGACCAACGCAGCGCTTTCAAACCGCAGCGGCAGCGTGACCGGATTCGAGCTTCTGCGCACCAACGGAACTGTGACCGAGATCGCTTACGACATCAACTCGACCGTCAACAACAGCTCTTGGTCTAAACCAACTAACTTGGCCGTGTTTAACAATGAACTCTATTTCTCAGCCAACGATGGAACCCACGGTGCCGAGTTGATGAAGTTCAACGGTTCGACGGTCACTTTGATCAAGGATGAGGTGCCAGGGGCCGGTTCATCGTCACCTTGGCACATGAATGTGTTCAACGGCAAGCTTTACTATTCGGCTCAAGACTCGATTGGAAGCCGCGAGCTTTACTCTTCGGATGGCACTTCGGTGGGCAGCGGGCTGCTGGCCGAGATCTTCCCTGGCTCCGTTGTCTGTGGTCCTATGGACTTCATGTGTTTTGGTGGCCCAAACTCAGGTGACCCTCGCTTGTTCACCCAGTTTGACGGCAAACTCATCTTCTCTGCCGTAAACGGAACCGTGGGCGGCGAGTTGTTCGCGATCACTCCTGCTGTAGTCACGCCTGCTCCTTCAGTCCAGCAAGTCGCGCCGGTAGTCATACATGTTTATGAGGGCCCGCTCTTCAACCCAATTGAGGCTCGTCGATTCGATGCCACGGTTGGTGGAAAAGTGGTGGTCACCGGCAAGCGCCTCGAGTCGGTCACGCAGGTTCTGCTTGACGGCAAACTTGCCGAAATCACTTCGGCAACCTTCAACCAGATTGAATTCATCGCGCCACCTTCAGCCCCGGGCACACCTGAGCTGACCATCAAGTTTGGCTCTGGAACTTTGATCTGGATCAATGCCCTCACGTACTTTGACGTAGTGGTTGAGAAGGCCAAGTTGCAGAACAGAATCCCGACGGCAACCAAACCGCAAAAGAAGCCGAAGCCTAAGAACTAGTTAGTCGATGTCGACGACCACGGGAACGTGGTCGCTCGGCGCTTCGCCCTTGCGTTCATCCCGGTCGATAACCGCACGAGTCACGCGCTCGGCAAATGGGTCGTTTCCCAGGATGAAGTCGATTCGCATTCCCTCGTTGCGCGGGAAGCGCAGTTGCTGGTAATCCCAGTAGGTGTAACCCTCAGGGATGCGTGGGCGGACCACATCGGCCAGGCCAATTTGCTCGAAGGCTTCAAATGCTTGACGCTCGGGTTCGGAGACGTGGGTTGCGCCGACGAAGTCGTTGATGTCCCAAACATCCGTGTCTAACGGTGCGATGTTGAAGTCGCCCATCAGCGCAAGCGGAACATCACCCGAGTGCTCTTGGAACTCAGCGGTGGTGGCTGCTAACCGGTCAAGCCATTCGAGCTTGTATGCGTAGTGCGGGTCGTCAAGCGTGCGGCCATTTGGAACATAAAGTGACCAGAGGCGAACGCCATCAAAGGTTGCGCCAAGTGCACGAGCTTCTTCAACCTGAGGCTTGCCCTCTTTGCCGAAACTTGGCATTCCGCTGAAGCCAATTTCGATGTCCTCAGCTGGAATCTTGGTCGCGAATGCAACGCCGTTCCACTGATCTAGGCCGTGCATGATCACCTGGTAGCCGGCGGCTTCGAAAGCGGCCACCGGAAACTGCTCAGGCTTGCACTTGATTTCTTGCATCGCGAGCACATCGGTTTTCGAGCGTTCGAGCCATTCGACCACGCGGCCGACGCGGGTGCGGATTGAGTTGACGTTATGAGTGGCGATGCGCATGGATAAAAGCCTAATCGCTGTCTCTTATTCGAGGTTCGCTGCGCCAGGGGCGGTTAACCGAACACTTCTTGCGCCCAATGTTCGGCTAACACGCCAGCAGCGAGCGACTCGATAATTCGCTGCCGTAGGTGCGAAATGGCACTTGCTTAGTCTTCTTTGTGACCCCACTTTTGTGAACAAATGCGGGCGATTCGAACTGAGGAAATTATGAAGAAGATCACATCAATTGGCGCCGGTTTAGCTCTAGTCGCGACCTCACTGGTCGGCTTCGCCGCGCCTGCCCAAGCAGTTGTCCCAACCACCGACATTCAGGCAACCCTGAACAACGCAGGCGACGCTGTCTTGTTGAAGTGCCTTGCAGGCGCATACACTGCTGCGACGACAGCGACTTTGAACGCATACTACGTGACCGTTAATGGCAACAGCAACATCTCAAACACCAAGACTCTTGCTGGCGACACCATCACTCTTGGAATTCTGAGTAACGGTTATCTATCGAGTGATACTTTGACGGTTGAGGTACGAGACCAAGACATCCGTTGCAACGGCCGTGACTTTGCTTGGGGGGCGGCCTATTTGGTCGTCATGAACAAGACCGTCTCTTACGACGCTAACCAGGGTGCTGGTTCTGAGACGGCGACTAGTGGCACTGGTGCTCTAACGGTATCTTCCGGCGCAGGCCTAAGCCGAGCCGGCTATACCTTGGCAGGCTGGAACACTGCGGCAAACGGAAGCGGCACTGCGATTGCACTCGGAGCGAATTACACCCCAACTCAGAACACAACCCTCTTCGCTCAGTGGAACCTGATCCCGGTTGCCACCGGTTACACCGGCCCTCTCTTCAACCCAATTGAAG
The DNA here is from genome assembly GCA_039805305.1 of Actinomycetota bacterium. Lineage (GTDB taxonomy): Bacteria > Actinomycetota > Actinomycetes > Actinomycetales > Microbacteriaceae > Rhodoluna. The sequence goes on along the minus strand of JBDLUM010000081.1, from coordinate 2,389 downwards.
GCCGAGCAATCAATGCGACCACCGGTGGGAAGGTTGTTCTTACTGGCCGAAACCTAGCCAAGGTTACCAAGGTCTCGATCGCTGGTAAGGCTTGTGAAATCAAGACTGATTCAGAAGGTCGAATCGAAGTCACCCTGCCAGCTGGGCAACCTGGCCAGGGCAACCTTGAGGTTGCATTTGGAGGCAGCGCCCTTGTCTGGGAAAACGCTTTCACCTACTTCGACCCAACCAAGGTTCGCCCAGCCTGGGTCGCACCTAAGGCCGTGAAGGTCAAACGCAAGAAGTAACTAAAACAGCAGAAGTGACCTCGGCGATAATCGCCGGGGTCATTTCTATTTCTGAAACCTATAGATATCCGCGGATATCAACAGGTTGACTTTGACGCCTGCAATATCCTTGCGACTATGCGTTTGAAACTGGGGGTTGCTGTTGCGACCATTGCCGCCACTTTTGCGAGTCTCACGTTCACGGCTTTGCCGGCTGCCGCCGCTACGTATCCCAACAACATCACTCTCACCGGTTCAACCTCCAGAACCGACATCACAGATGCCGAGTTGGGCGTTCTTTCGAGTTTCAATGCCAGCCGTCAGGCAATCCAAAACTCACACAACGGAATCTATTACTACGGTGCCGACCCAGCCAACAGTTCGCGAATAATCATCAGAAGCTACAAGGATGGCGCACTCGACACAGGCTTCGCATCGGCAACAGGGCAGACCTCATTCGCGACACAACTCAACCCGGGTTCGAGAGCGAGTGTGAACATGGCTACCTATGACAATGGCGCCAAGTGGATGATCCTCGAACAAAACTCGACCGCCGGATCAGGCTTGAACTATCTTCACCTGGGAACATATGCGGGTGGTTATAGTTCGACACTGACTTTGCCGATCGGCAACGATTACTACAACATTTATTGCCAAAACAAGCCGGCTGCTGGCTTCGACCAACTCGGCGGAAAAATTGCGCTCATCCAGGAATCGGGCTATTCGACCCCGGTCCTACTGTTCAGCTGCTACTCGTCGAACACCACCGTTGGTACTGGATACAGTTACTACGACTATCTAGTCAGCGTTTCGGGCGGAACAACGCTCGGAACCCCGGGGACCTATTCCTTCCTGTCAACCACGACCCTTTCCCCCTTGGCCAACGCGACTCATCAGTCGGTAACCTTGGGCGGTTATTCATCTTGGGCTGGCGCGACCACATCGCAGCCAAAAATGACATTCTTCTACTACCGAAGCAGCAACATGAGCGAGCAGGCGTCTCCAAGCTCAATTTCGGTCACGAGCTGGACCGGAAGATCTGTCACCCGAATTAGCGCTGGCAACGCAGTGTCGACAACTTCGGATGCCTGGGTTGGTGCCACCAACGGGATTCGAACTGGAACACTGATGGTGCCGACTCGAAACAACGGCACGATTTATGCTCTCGCCCACGCAAGCGATGGAGCTACCTCCGTCATGAACGTCGTGACTTTTGGCCAGTCTGGAGTCGCATCATCGAACGTTGCGGTTACTGGTGCGACGGGGGCAACCGGCCCACTTATGCGTGCCGAGATTGTCGCTCCGGCTACCCCAAGCACAACCCTCAAAGTGGCTTTGAAAGACGGTGGCACCGGAGGCTTCTGGGAGGTCGATGCAACGACAGCTGTTGCAACGGCAGGCAGTAAGTTCTCATCTAGCGGCATTGGCAGCATCGAAACGCTCTACTGGCAACCGAGCGAGGATTCAACTGGCATCAGCATGTATGCCCGAACCTCAACGACTAACCTGGTGCGCCTGTCATTCACCAACGCACCGGTGGCGCCATCGACTCCCGCCGCACCAACGGCAACTCTTGGAGATGGTCAGGTAGCGCTGACCTGGACCGCGCCGGCCAGCGGCGGTAGTGCAATCACCGATTATGAAATCGACTATTCGAGTGACAACGGGATGAACTGGTCAACTTTCTCGGATGGACTTTCGGCTACCGCCTCAGCCACAGTGACTGGTCTCACAAACGGAACCTCATACAAGTTCAGAATTCGTGCAGTAAACAGCGCGGGCACATCTTCTAGCAGCGTGGCATCATCCGCAGTCACGCCTGCTGCCGTTGCCGGTGCACCTACCAACGTGGTCGGAAACTTCGGAAACGCTCAGGCTGCGATTTCATGGACGGCACCGGCCACCAGCAACGGTTCGGCGATCACCGACTACACGATTCAGTACTCGAGCAATGGCGGCACCTCGTGGTCAACCTTCGCGCACACCGCCTCGACGGCAACCAGCGCGACCGTTACCGGTCTCACCAACGGCACTTCATACACGTTTAAAGTTGCCGCGGTTAATGGCGTGGGCACGAGCTCGTACTCAACCGTGAGCTCGGCAATCATCCCGGCCACATTGCC
>JBDLUM010000080.1:0-2638 GCA_039805305.1 Actinomycetota bacterium | reverse complement strand
GGCACGCTGGTTCCAACCTCGCTTCACCCTGGCAACAACTTCTACTTGGCGATGGCTAGCTTCAGTTCGTTTCGCCCGGATGGTCTTCTGAAAGCCGAAGGCGTCAAGAATCAAGCTGGCTTGGATGCGTTCCGCACTAAAGTTTTGACCAAGTTCCAGGCCGAACTCAAGAGCGCCTCGAGCGCCAAGCAGGTCATGATCTCGAGCGAGCACCTGCAGTCACGACTCACGTCGCTCAAAGACATCCAGTTGCTCAAAAACAACTTGCAATCAGTCGGGTTGAATCACTTCGAGGTCTTGGTTTACCTTCGCGAACCGATTCGAATCGCCCTAAGCCACCACGGAATGGCAATCAAGAAGGGCGTCTTTGTCGATGACTCGTTCTTCGAGCCAAACCATCCACGGGTCTCGCAGATTCTGGGCTTCAAGCAGAGCATTGAGATGTGGCAGCAGGTCTTCGGTGTCGATGCTCTGCGTGTTCGACTGTATCCAGAGGGTCAAAAGCCGTCTGCGCTCATTGATGACTTCTTCACGACAACGGGTCTCAGCCAGACCGGCCTAAACCTCGCCTCGGATGAAAAACGAAACGCCAACCTCTCAGCCGGTGCTCTGCAGATTCTCAATCAGTTGAACGCTTCGAACAAGTTGGTGGCTAATCAGGTGGCAAGCAAGACTTTCTTCGATCGACTCGAGAAGCATGCGCCTGGGCGGGGCCTCAGCGCAAACGCCGAAACCATCGCCAGATTTGAATCGTTCTATTCCGAGAGCAACGAATGGGTTCGAGCGAACTTCTTCGGTGAACAAAAGTCGCTATTTGAAAAGCCGCTTGCGCCGGGTGCCGATTCGCAACCCGAGCTCAGTGATGTTTTAGGCGTGCTTTCCGCAGCGCTAGAGGTAATCGAAGAGCGCGATCGTGAAATCGCTCGCTTCAAGGGTCGCTTTTCCTCAATTCCAGCCCCAGTCAAAAAACTACTGAAGCGGTTTTTGTCACGCTAAACGCCAAGTAGGCGAAGTGCGTTGATCACAATAATCATCGACGCAACAGCGATTCCAAGTTTGCGCTTTGGCAACCAGCTGACCAGCTTTGCGGCTACCGGAGCCATTACTACGCCACCGATCAGCAGACCACCGACTACAGCCCAGTCGACGTTAAGTCGATAGAGGTTCGCCAAGAAGCCCACCGATGCGGCCACGGCGACAATGAACTCTGCAGCACTAACGGTGCCGATTACTTTTCGTGGCTCTGTCTTGGTCGTGGCCAACAGGGTCGGGGTCACGATCGGACCCCAGCCGCCGCCGCCCGCAGCGTCAACGAAACCGCCAATGCCGCCGAGAAAGCGAAGATAAACCGGGCTAAGCATTTCGGTCACAGCCACCTGCGCTTCGGCCTTGAAGAGGTTGCGATACAGAAGAACGAACCCTAGAAGCAAAAGAATCGTCGAGACGAAATACTTTCCGCCGCTCAGGTCCACCGAACTTAGGAAGGTTGCACCTAGAAATGCACCAATGCCGCCGGGAACGGCGAGCTGCCAAAGAATTTTGCTGTCTACGTTGTCTCGTCGCCAGTGCGAAACTCCTGAGGCAAGAGTTGTTCCAACCTCGGCAATGTGAACTGCAGCAGAGGCCAAAGCCGCTGAGGTTCCAAGGGTCAGCAGCAAGGTAGAGCTGGTTAGACCGAAGCCCATACCCAAAGAGCCATCAATAAGCTGGGCGATGCTGCCCGCCAGGATGAACCAGAGCCAGGTCAAAAGAGCTCCTTCATGATGATCTGAATGTTCTCCTCGATTGAGGCGGTGCCATCTAGAACCAGTTCGGCGTTTGTTGGTGGCTCATAATCCTGGCCGACGCCACTCAGGTTCGGCAGCTGACCAGCCGCCGCCTTTTTGTAGAGACCCTTAGGGTCGCGCTCAGCGCAAACCTCTGCTGAAGTCTTGACCCAAACCTCGGCGAATTCTCCATCGCCGAACAATTCGCGTGCCTGATTTCGGTCGTCTGCAAACGGGCTGACCAAAGCGACCAAGGTAATCAAGCCAGCGTCGGTCATCACATGTGCCACTTCTGAAACGCGGCGAACGTTTTCGGCTCGGTCTTCACGGGTAAAACCAAGGTCCTTGTTCAAGCCGAGGCGCAGATTGTCTCCGTCGAGAACATAGCTGTGCTTGCCGAGTGCAAAGAGGTGCTTTTCTAAGGCGTTCGCAATCGTTGACTTACCCGAACCAGATAGACCGGTGAACCAGATGACCTTGGCAGTTTGGTTCTTCTGTTCCGACCGAACCTGCTTGGTTATCTCGTAGTGGTGCTCGCTGATGTTGCCGCTGCGACGAAGAACGTGGCTCACCATTCCGGCACCCACAGTTGCCATGGTGACTCGATCGACCAGGATGAAGTTTCCCTTGAATCGGTTCTCTTTATAGGGAGTAAGCGCAATCGGGGCATCCGTGGCAAGTTCAACCAAACCGATGTCGTTGGCCTTGAATGTGCGTGCCGATTCGTGGTCGCCATTATTGATGTTCAGCACGTGCCTGATACTGGTCACGATGGCCGGCACCTGGGTTGAACCAGAGATCAAGTAGTAGGAGCGGCTGTGAATCAGCTCAGCGTCGTTTAGCCAAATCATGGTCGCGGCGAAGCGGTTGGC
>JBDLUM010000079.1:0-4044 GCA_039805305.1 Actinomycetota bacterium | reverse complement strand
GCGCCCTCGGTAGGAATCGAACCTACGACCAAGAGATTAGAAGGCTCTTGCTCTATCCACTGAGCTACGAGGGCATGGCCTCTGAAAAAACCAGGGCAGGAACAGTTTAATGCTCAGAGTTCTAGAAAACCGATCCGACGAGATTTGCGCTAGAGATTCGGCGAGATTTGATACATTTCGCTTGTGCAAATAGAAACGGAACGTCTTATTCTCAGACCCATGTTGCAGAGCGACGCAGCTGACTTACTGGAGTACCAGTCGAATGCAGACATCGTTAGGTACATACCTTGGCCTGAAGGCACCGAAGAGACTGTTCAGAAACACATTCAAAAAACTCTTGCGAAGAGCATGCCAGAGCCGAAAGAAGATGGCGAGTACTTGGTTCTTGTCTGGCAGCTGAAATCAACCGGCAAAGTAATCGGCCAATCCAACTTGAACATCGAATCGACAGAACATAACTGCGCCGAAATCGGCTGGGTCACGCATCAAGATTTTCATCGCCAAGGTTTTGCACACGAAGCATCCAAGGCGGTTCTGAAATACGCATTCGACGTCTTAGAGATTCACCGCGTAAAGGCCGTAATGGATACGCGAACGCCCGCTTCTGCAGCCGTGGCAGAGAGCTTGGGCATGCGGCGAGAGGCCGAGTTTAAAGAAGTCGAATTCTTCAAAGGCGAGTGGTGCGACATGTGGAACTACGCAATTCTCAGATCAGAGTTCGCCCGCCTCTAAACTGCGACGGTTTGACTGAGATAGCTACTTGTTTAGGTAATCCCAGTGCTTGGCGAAAACCTCCACGAATGCAGCCGGCTGCTCTTCTTGAGGCAGATGGGCAGAGTCTGAGATAACTTCGAGCTTTGGCTGCGAGGGTTGAACAGCGCGCAACTGAGACGGCCAATAAATTCTGTTGCCTCAGTATTTAGTCAAGCTTTAGCGATGCTCTGGACGGCGTCACACCACCACAACACGTCATCAAAGTTTTTGCCGTCGACTTGAACCTGGTATCCCCACTTCCAATCTGAGTAATCCATGTCAATCTGGTTTGCATCCAAAATCTCAACCATGAATACGTTGTGGTCCCTCCACCAAGTGGCTACTGGTTCCTCTACGGGTGAATTCCTTAGGAAATCAAAATTTTGATCCGCACCGTATGGCGATAGTGTGTCCCAATAGTCTGAAAGGGAGACGCTCCATTCGATAACTTGCCAGGCCTTCAATCCGTCCATCCCATTGAGTTTTTTGAAAAATTCAGCCTTTGTCTCTGTTGCGTTGTTGCAGAATTCAAGCACTTTTGGCTCGTCATAGTCCACACCAGATGCACAGGACGACAAAAGTAGTCCCCCGAGAACAAACACCGTTGTCAAAAAAGATTTGCGCATTCGCACAATTCCACCCTCCCAGTTCAAATCATCTTTCCACTTTAGAGGATTTTGGTGTTTACCCGAGCACCATTTTTTTTGGTTTAGGTCACATTTGGTTACGCTACTAAAGGTGCTATTAAAGCCACATGCTGACAGCAAAACAAGGGGCCCTATCGGAATGCTTTGTCAGTAAACATGCCCCCATAGTGGTCGAAGAGTCGCTTCACCAGCTGACCTCATTGGTTCGGTCCGCTATGCCAGAATCTCGTCGAGCGAATCTCTACCCAGACTAATAACGGGCCCCACATTGAAACTTTGAGCTTAGCGAGCAGGTGTTCGTGGGTCAAGGAGTTCGCAGTGGGCTGTGGCCGTTCTCAATGTATTCGACTGCCTCGTCCTCGTCGACGAGCACCTCACCCGCGCCATGGCAGTCAGGGCATGCTTCCCAAGTGAGTTCGCCCTCCACGTCGACCATTTGAACAGACTCTGCCCCGTCGCAATCGATGCACTTGAACGCGTATTCTCCAGGTTTGAGTTTCATCTCAATCTCCTTTTTTTATGCTTGCCTAAGTATTTCAGTCAGAACAACGTGGTGAGCAAGAACTAGTGTCACCTAAAGCCCACTACTGCAATCCTCTAATCGGTCAGGTAATCCCAGTGTTTGGCGAAAACTTCCATGAATGCAGCCGGCTGCTCTTCTTGAGGCAGATGGGCAGAGTCTGAGATAACTGCGAGCTGCGAACCCGCAATCTGCTGCTGCAACAGAGGCGCATCACTGGCTGACACAACCGTGTCGTACTCCCCCGTAATCACAAGTGTTGGCATGGTTAGCGCGCTGAGATTATCTTTCAGATCGTTATCGCGTGGAGCGATTGTGAAGTTGTAGAACGCTTGCTCCCAACCCTTGATCTTGAGCGGCTTGTGATAGCCGTCGTAGACAGCCTGGGTTAGTTGCGCCTTGTTGTAATAGCTCTCTTCGAGCAAGTCATCGCCGGATGTCGCGATGCCAGCCACCAGCATTGGTCCGAGCTTCTGCATCTGAGGTAACTGCAAGAACCAGCCGAGGCCACCCGAGCCGCCACCGGTAGTGAGAATTGCTGCGTCTACAAGGACGAGTGAGGTTTGTAGAGTTGGACGCTGGCGCGCGTATTCAGCCGCCAACTGGCCTCCGGCCGAATGGCCGACCAACACAATTCGACGCCCGTCGCCGAACCTGGCAACTAGGTCGTCGAGCAGAGCGAAGTTACCCTCGAAACCGTAAGGGTTTTCACCCGACCACTCGGTAGGGCGCTCGGTTAGACCGAAGGCTGGGCGGTCATAAGAAATCACGTCACCGAAAGCGGCCAAAGGCTGTGAAACTTCACGCCAGCTAAAGGTGCTGGCACCAAATCCGTGCATGAGCACGATCAACGGAGGGGTGCAGCCGCAATCACCGGTGTATTCGGTTCGCGCGATGCGAACATCCAAGCCATTCAACTCAACAAATTCAGCGCTCGGCTCGGCTTGTGCCGGGGTCAATGTGCCGGACGACTCGAAGGGAATCAAGAACGGAACAATCAGAAAAGACAGCACGCCGGCGAGTAGGGCACGCCACATGAATTTTCTAAACGCCTTCAGCTTCATGTTTGCAGTGTAAGCCTGAGCGGAGCATCCGCGCCCAAAGCACCGTGCAAGTCGTTCACATGAAACGTTCAGAAACCTGCACTAGCTTTGGAAGGTTGCGGAATAAAGGCGCTAACTCGGGGGCTTTAAGACTGCGACTCATCTTGAAAGTAGATCATGCACAAACTTGCCAAACTAAGCCTCGCTAACCGCTCAGTGGTTGCCCTTGCAACCGCCATCATCGCGGTATTCGGCTTGGTCTCACTCGGTTCACTCAAACAAGAGCTGATTCCGTCGTTCGAGACCCCCCAGGCTGCCATCGTTACCACCTATGTCGGCGCATCACCCGAAATTATCGACAAGCAGGTTAGCCAGCCGATTGAAGAAGCCGTTCGAAAGCTCGACGGCCTGGTTTCGTCTACCTCTACCTCGCAGAACAACATTTCAGTCGTTCGCGTTGAGTTCGACTACGGCACCAAGTCAGCCGCTGTCACCGAAGACCTAAACGCCGCGCTCGCAACCCTGAAGGGCGTGCTTCCTGACGAAGCGGATGCACAGATTCTCTCTGGCTCATTCGACAGTGTACCAATCATCGCCCTAGGTGTCGCATCTGATGACAACGAAGCCCTCGGCAAGGTCTTGGCCGATGTGGCCACCCCGATTCTCTCGAGTGTCGCTGGCGTGCGTGAAGTTGCCGTGAGCGGCATCACCGAAAAGCGCGTGAACCTAGAACTCAAACAGAGCGTTTTGACTGCAAACGGCCTAACTCAGCAGAACATTGTGACCGCGTTGCAATCGAACGGCTTTGTTATTCCTGCCGGCACCCTGACCGACGGCAGCGGAAACATTTCTGTTGAAGTAGGCACCACAGTTGAATCGCTCAAGTCGTTCAAAGACCTACCTCTGATTTCGAGCAGCACTGGCTCACTGTCGGGTCTGTTTGGTGGAGGCACAACCGCCACCCCGAGCATCCCTGGCATGCCTTCGATTCCTAGCGTTCCAGCAGCTCCGAAGCCAACCCTGACCGTCTCGGATGTCGCTGACGTGACCTATGAGAACGCACCGGTCACCAGCATCGCTC
>JBDLUM010000078.1:0-8454 GCA_039805305.1 Actinomycetota bacterium | reverse complement strand
CTCCAGCCGAATTCGTAGACTCCGAGGCTATTTAGCTCTGGACGGTCAATGATGATGTCGTTCAACGACAACCCTCCTTGTGTTCATGTGCCTCAACCAGCAGTTAGCTGGGTTTGTTCCCGCTAGAACAAGGCGCTAACGGAATAACCCGAAGCGCCCTCGTGTAAGACTTGTAGTGAGCAAAAGCTCTCGGGCAACTGTGCCCAAAAAGTTTCGAAAATCCAGCAGGATTGCTCTCAAGTTTAGACGAGCGAACCGTTTGGCGATAGCCCCAAGGTAGGTATTTAGGTGCGTGTTTCAGATATCGGCTCGAAATTAGTCGATTCGATCTTCGCCAAGAGCAAATTGCGTCTTTACGTGTGGCTCTCGTTGGTCAGCCAAATCTTGATTGTCGTCACGGGTGGCGCGGTTCGCCTTACCGCGAGCGGCCTCGGATGCCCCGAATGGCCAATGTGCACCGAAGATTCTTTGGTTACGGTGCCAGAAATGGGAATTCACGGGATTATTGAGTTCGGCAACCGTTTGCTCACTTTTGTGCTTGTAATCATCGCTGTGTTGACTATTTTCACCGTCTTTCGCAACGCAAGAAAGGGTCGTGGGCTTCGTTGGCCTGCGGCTGCTCTACTCGCCGGCATTCCGGCCCAGGCTGTCATCGGTGGTATCTCGGTTTGGACGAACCTCAACCCTTGGGTCGTGGGCCTACACTTCGTGCTCAGCGGAGTCATGATCGCCATAGCAGCACTTCTGTTGTTCCGCACCTACCAGCCCGTTGTCGGGCCAGTCAGCGAACTCAGGTGGCGACTCTCCCCCGCGATTGCTGTGGTTGGTTGGATTTCGGTTCTTATCGGCGTGATGGTGACCGGAGCCGGCCCACACTCGGGTGATGCAGAGAGCCCCCGTAATGGCCTCGATCTTGAACTCTGGCAGCATTTTCACTCGTACCCGGGCTACGTTCTGCTGGCACTGAGTGTGCTGCAACTCACTCTCACCTTGCGTTCCACGCGTGAATTTTTCTCCAGTTGGCAGAGCCGGGTCAGCATTCTGCTAGTCGCAACCATCGCCTTGCAAGCGGTTGTGGGCATTATTCAGGCTCGTATGGGCGTTCCTGCCATTCTCGTCGGCATACACATGTTCGGCGCCTCGGTCGCGATTGCGCTGTTGAGCCTGCAGTGGTTGGTTACTTCGGGCAGAAGATTCGACTAGATGTCAAGCATCTTCTGGTTTCGGCGCGATCTTCGACTTGAAGATCACCCGGCACTGAACCTTGCTATCGAATCGGCTCAGGCTGATGGCGACGGCGTTGTCTACGCTTTCGTGAGCGAACGCGACTATCTCGAGTTATCAACCGTCTCGCCAGTTCGCCAAGAGAGCATGTATGCCTCGTGGCGAGCACTAGATGAGCAGTTAGGCAATGGGCTCACTCGCGTCAGCGACGCTGTTGAAGCCATAACTACGCACGCGGCCGGTCTTGGTGTTACAAAGGTGTTCGTCAGCGCTGCATACGATCCGCAGTCGGTCGAATTCATGAGACAAGCCAGAAAGCAAATCGAGTCGGCTGGTCTTCAGTTGATTGTTGGCCCGGGCAACTACGCGGTTGCCCCCGGAAAAGTCGTTAAGCCAGATGGAACGCCCTATCGCGTGTATACGCCGTTCTTCAAGGCTTGGTTTGAGTTAGCCAACCAATCGCCGGTGCCCGTATCAAGCGGGGCAGTTTTTCAGCGCATGCAAGCTGAGCACCTTGGATTTGACTCCCCCAAATATCCTGAGACGTTTGCTGGAGTCGCAACAGATTTGCAGCAGATTCGTCAAGTAAGAGCCGGCCAAGATTTTGCGAACCAAACTTTTGATGCATTCCGTCGCCGCGGAGCGTTATTCGCTTACCAAGAGCAGCGAAATCGCGCCGACCTTTCGGGAACCTCGCACCTCTCACATGCGCTTGCACACGGCGAAGTGCATCCGCGTTCTCTTTTGGCTCAACTCGGTTCTTCACCCGATGAAACGACTTTTGCAAAAGAGCTTGCCTGGCGCGAGTTCTATGCCGATGTGCTCTGGCACAACCCAACTTCGTTGACCGACTATTTGCAACCACGCTTCGCCGAGATGCGCTACGACGATGGCACAGACCTTGGTGAATCAAGGCTTGAGGCCTGGAAAACCGGTCGCACCGGTTACCCGATGGTTGATGCCGGCATGCGCCAGCTTTTGGCTGACGGCTGGGTGCACAATCGCGTTCGAATGATCGTCGCTTCGTTCTTGGTCAAAGATTTGCACCTCGAATGGCAGCGCGGTGCCGATTGGTTCGAACATTGGTTGACAGACTTCGACCCAGCCTCAAATGCACACGGATGGCAGTGGACTGCTGGTTGCGGAACTGACGCATCGCCCTACTACCGAGTCTTTAACCCGATTCTTCAAGGGCTCAAATTCGACCCAAATGGAGATTACGTGCGCAAGTACGTGCCCGAACTTCGTCACATCGAGGGGGCGGCAGTTCATGAACCTTGGCTTCTGGTTGATGGGCTGGCCGCCAGTTATCCCGCACCAATCGTCGATCACTCTGACGAGCGCGCCGAATCGCTGGCGAGATTAGCTGAAATTAAGGTCGACTAAAGCGCGAAGTGCAGAATCGGGTCAAGCGCGACTGCAATGAAGAGCACAGTTAGATAACTGATTGACCCGTGAAATAGACGCATTGGGCTTTTCGGTTCGCCCGTCTTGCTCTCGTTGTAAAGACGTGTGGCTTCGACCAAGAACCAAATGCCTGTCGCGAAAGCGGTCACGGTGTAGATCCAACCCATGTCGGCCGCGGGAATCAGCAATAGAGATGAAACCACTAGCGCCCACGAGTACAGAACGATCTGAATGCCCACGGTTTTGTGCGAGCGAACCACTGGCAGCATCGGTACGCCAGCAGCACTGTAGTCGTCTTTGTATCTCATCGACAGAGGCCAGTAATGCGGTGGAGTCCACAAGAAAATGACCAGGAACAGCAGCCAAGGAGCCACAGATAGCGAGTCAGTTACAGCCGCCCATCCGATCAGTACTGGCATAGCGCCGGCAGCACCACCCCAAACGATGTTTTGCGGAGTGCGTCTTTTGAGTAGCAGCGTGTAAATCAGCACGTAGAACAAGATTGCCGAGAGTGACAGGAGCGCAGCTAGGGCGTTAGCGAAGATCCATAGCCAGGCCACTGAAAGCGCGCCGATGATCCAAGCGAACCATAGGGCTTCGGTTTTAGTTAGTTCACCGGTTACTAAAGGTCGGTTTTTGGTGCGCCCCATGATTTTGTCAATGTCGGCGTCGATGTAGCAGTTGAAGGCGTTTGCCGAACCTGCTGATAAAGCTCCGCCGACCAATGTGGCAAGTACCAACCACAGGCTCGGAAACGCATCTTTGTTGCCAGTTAGTGAGGCCTGAGCTAGCACCATTGTTGGAACAGTGGTTACGAGAAGCAGTTCGATTACGCGAGGTTTGGTGAGTGCGAAATAGGCTCGGAGTTTGCGAAAAAAAGTGGCCAAAGGGCTCACTTTCGGAGTGTTTTTTTCGCTATGCATCACGCTCAAGTCTAAATGAAATAAAGGGAACGTTATTCCCTCGTAATAAATCCCGCGGGTATAGACTTCTAAAGAAATGTGCGTGCATTTGATGCCCAGTTTCTTGTTAACTATTGGCGATGAAGCCACCGAATATTCACTTGCTTGTTTAGCGCTAGAAATTAAGGAGCTGTCTTGTCAGCATTCCAGTGGTCAGATCTCGATTCAAAAGCCGTCGACACAGCCCGCGTTCTTGCTGCCGACGCCGTCGAAAAGGTAGGTAACGGACACCCGGGTACCGCTATTTCACTAGCCCCAGTCGCCTACCTGCTATTCAACAAGGTGATGCGCCATGATCCGAAAGATGACCGCTGGATTGGCCGCGACCGCTTCATTCTCTCGGTGGGCCACTCATCACTCACCATTTACAACCAGCTTTTTCTGCACGGATACGGCCTAGAACTCGAAGACCTGAAATCTTTGCGCACCTGGGGTTCAGCCACACCTGGTCACCCAGAGTACGGCCACACCAAGGGTGTTGAAATCACCACTGGCCCTCTCGGACAAGGCCTAGCTTCGGCGACCGGTTTTGCCTACGCAGCTCGTTTTGAGCGCGGCCTGTTCGACCCAGAGGCTTCAGTGGGCAAGAGCCCATTCGATCACTTCGTCTACGTCATTGCCGGCGACGGAGACATGCAAGAGGGCGTTACCTCAGAAGCTGCATCGCTTGCCGGTCACCAGCAGCTCGGTAACCTCGTGGTCATTTATGACTCAAACCAGATTTCAATCGAAGACGACACCAACATCGCATTCACCGAAGACTTAACGGCTCGCTACAACTCATACGGTTGGCACACCCAGACCGTCGACTGGAAAAAGACCGGCAACTACGTTGAAGACGTTCGCGAACTCTACGAGGCAATCGAAAAGGCAAAGTCGGTAACCGACAAGCCTTCACTGATCACCCTTCGCACCATCATCGGATGGCCGTCACCTACCAAACAGGGTTCTGGCAAAGTTCACGGCTCAAAGCTTGGCGCTGAGGAGCTAGCGGGCCTAAAACAGGTACTCGGTTTCGACCCAACGAAGACTTTCGAGGTTGACGAAGCAGTTCTAGCCCATACCCGTGGTTACCAGGCTCACGCCGATGCAGTTCGCGCCGAGTGGCAAACTGGTTTCGATAATTGGGCGCAGGCCAACCCAGAAGCCAAAGCGCTTCTTGAGCGCATGGAGCGCAAAGAGGTTCCAGCAGGTCTCGAAGCCGCACTTCCCGTTTTTGAAGCAGGCACAGAACTAGCAACCCGCGCAGCATCTGGCAAGGTTATCAACGCAATCGCAGCCGTAATGCCCGAACTCTGGGGTGGCTCGGCCGACCTTGCCGAATCAAACCTGACCACCATCACTGGTTCGAAGTCGTTCGTACCTGAGCAGTGGTCAACTCACGAGTGGTCGGGCAACAAGTACGGTCGTGTTCTGCACTTTGGAATTCGCGAGCACGCTATGGGCTCGATTCTTAACGGAATTGCGCTGCACGGAAACACTCGTGTATTCGGCGGAACATTCTTGATTTTCAGCGACTACATGCGCCCAGCGGTGCGTCTCGCGGCTCTCATGGGCGTGCCTTCAATCTTCGTTTGGACTCACGACTCGGTTGCACTTGGTGAAGATGGCCCGACCCACCAGCCAATTGAACAGATTGCATCTCTGCGCGCCATTCCAAACCTAGACATGGTTCGTCCAGCTGATGCCAACGAAACCTCTTACGCCTGGAAGACGATCCTTGAACGTCGCAACAACCCGGCCGGTATCGCTCTCAGCCGCCAGAACCTTCCGGTGTTCAACCGCACGGATGCCGATGCCACAGGCGTTGTCTATGGCGCAGCTAAGCACACCGAAAAGGGTGCTTATGTGTTGGCTGAGGCTGCCAACGGCAAGCCAGATGTGATTTTGATCGCAACCGGCTCTGAGGTGCAGCTCGCAGTTTCGGCCCGTCTAGAGCTTGAAGCATCAGGCATCTCGACCCGCGTGGTCTCTGCGCCATGTGTCGAATGGTTCGACGAGCAAACCGCCGAGTACCGCGAATCGGTGCTCCCAGCATCCGTGAAAGCTCGCGTATCGGTTGAAGCCGGTCTAAGCCTCGGATGGTCAAAGTACGTTGGCGGGTTCGGCGAGAGCGTTTCGATCGAACACTTCGGTGCGTCGGCAGATTACGCCACCCTGTTCCGCGAATTTGGTATGACCGTTGAGAACGTTGTCGCAGCCGCCAAGACGTCACTGTCAAACATTTAAGTCACAACCGGTTTAGGAAAGAAGAACAATGAACAGCCCACTCGCACAACTTGCCGCAAATGGCGTCAGCATTTGGCTAGACGACCTATCGCGCAGCCGCATCCGTTCGGGTGCCCTCGCTGCACTAATCGAAAGCCGTTCGGTTTCAGGCGTCACCACGAACCCGACTATTTTCGCCGGCGCGTTGTCAAAGGGCGATGGCTATGGCGAGCAGGTTGCTGAGCTTGCAGCCCGCGGAGCTTCAGCTACCGAAGCGATCTTCGAAATCACCACACAGGATGTCGCTGAGGCGTGCGATATTTTCGCAGGCGTTTACGCCGAGTCGAAGGGCTTCGATGGTCGAGTTTCAATCGAAGTTGAGCCAGGACTGGCAAACGACACCGACGGCACCGTTGCTCAGGCGTTAGAGCTGTTTGCCAAGGTAAACCGCGAAAACGTCATGATCAAGATTCCTGCAACCAAGCCAGGACTCTCTGCAATCACACAGGTTATCGGCGCTGGAATCAGCGTGAACGTAACTCTAATTTTCTCGTTGACTCGTTACCACGAGGTTATCGAGGCGTACATCCAAGGAATCGAACTGGCGAAGGCTAACGGGCACGACCTCAGCAAGATTCACTCGGTGGCAAGCTTCTTCGTATCGCGCGTTGACCTAGAAATCGATGCAAGACTAAGTGCCGTTGGCACTGGTGATGCGCTTTCACTTAAGTCAAAAGCTGCCCTGGCAAATGCTCGCTTGGCCTACCAGGTTTACGAGCAAGACTTTGACAATGCCCGCTGGAGCGCGTTGGCAGCGGCCGGAGCTAACAAGCAGAGACCACTCATGGCCTCAACTGGCGTGAAAGACCCAAACCTTTCAGACACGCTCTACGTGACCGAGCTGGTTGCGCCTGAGTTGGTCAACACCATGCCTGAGAAAACCATGGAGGCGGTGTTCGACCACGGTGTCGTTCCACAAGACAGCATCCGCTCGAAGTACGAAGAGGCGAACATGATTCTGCTCGCCGTAACCGCAGTTGGCGTTTCTTATGACGAAGCGACTGAGAAACTCGAAAAAGAGGGTGTTGAAAAGTTCAACGTTTCTTGGAACGAGCTTGTCGAGAGCGTTTCAAACGCTCTGGAGGCAGCCAAGTAATGGCACTCTCAGTGTCAGTTTCGGGAGCAGCTAAAGCTGCTGTAGAGCAAAACATCGGGGCGCTTGTTGCAGATCGCGTGGCCAGCCGCATTGCAGCCAAAGACTTCACTCTCTGGGGCAAAGACGCCGAAGACGAATCGTCAAAGCGCCTTGGCTGGGTAACATCGGCGACCGACTCGCAAGCGCTCGTGTCGAGCATCCTGGCATTGAAAGCCGAGTTTGGCGCTAAAGGAGTTGACCGCTTTGTTCTTTGCGGAATGGGTGGCTCTTCACTCGCACCAGAGGTAATCACAGCAACCGCTGGCGTACCGCTAGTAGTGCTTGATTCAACAGAACCTTCGCAGATTCAGGACGCCTTGAACGGCGCGATTTCGCGAACCGCCATCATCGTTTCGTCGAAATCGGGATCAACGGTAGAGACCGACTCACAGAAAAGAATCTTCGAAAAAGCCTTTACCGACGCCGGAATTGACAAGACCGATCGCATCGTCATCGTCACCGACCCAGGCTCTCCGATGGAAGCTGCAGCTAAAGCCGATGGCTACCGAATCTTCAACGCCGACGCAACGGTTGGTGGCCGTTACTCGGCGCTTACCGCGTTCGGTCTAGTACCTTCAGGTCTTGCCGGCGTCGACATTCAGGAGCTACTCGACGAAGCGAACGAGGTGTCGGCTATTCTCGCCAGCGACTCAGCAGAGAACCCGGCACTTGTCTTGGGTGCCGCTATGGCACGCACAGCAAGCGCGAACGGGTTCAGAGACAAGCTTGGCCTCGTTGACGTTGACTCCCCCATTGTTGGTTTTGGCGATTGGGCAGAACAGCTCATTGCCGAATCAACCGGCAAATTGGGCTTGGGAGTGCTGCCAGTGGTCTTGACTACCGAAAGTTCTGAACTATCCGATTCGCCTAACGATTTGCTGGTTGCGAGGCTCCACGCTTCGGCTACCGTCGCTACCGGCGATGAAGTTGCGGTTGCCGGCCCGCTCGGCGCACAATTCCTGCTCTGGGAGTATGCCACGGTGGTCGCGAGTCGCTTGATCGGCATCAACCCGTTTGACCAGCCAGATGTTGAGTCTGCAAAGATTGCCGCTCGCGGCATGCTCGAGCAACGCGCCGAAGCCACTGCCCCAGCTTTCGAAGCAAACAATGTTGAGGTTCGTGCGCAGTCGCTGAACCTTGGCGAGAGCGATACCTTGGGTGCAGCCATCCGCGCTTTGTTATCTAGCTTGGATGCTGACGGCTACGTTTCGGTACACGCCTACCTAGATCGCACCAACGCTCCTGAGGCTGCTGAGCTTCGTGATGCGTTGGCAGCTGCATCTGGTCGACCAACGACCTTCGGCTGGGCGCCACGCTTCTTGCACTCAACCGGCCAATACCACAAGGGTGGCCCGCGCCAGGGTGTGTACCTTCAAATCACTTCAAGCACAGACGCCGACATTGCGGTGCCTGGTCGTGATTTCACCTTTGGTGAACTCATTGCCTCGCAGGCGGCAG
>JBDLUM010000077.1:0-29535 GCA_039805305.1 Actinomycetota bacterium | reverse complement strand
AATTGGGAGGTCTCCGATAAGTGTCGGAGGCCTCCCCTAGTTTTTGGTGTGTGATTTCTATTTCTGAAAACCTCGTCTGGATCGACTGCGAGATGACCGGCCTCGACGCCGATAAAGACTGTCTTGTCGAGATCGCCGTGGTCATTACCGACTCCGAGCTGAATGTAGTCGATGAGGGCATCGACCTCGTTATCAAGCCACGCGAAGACTCTCTGGCCAACATGGGTGACTTCGTGCGCAACATGCACACCGAGTCTGGGCTTATCAACGAGTTTGAGAACGGCCTAGAACTAGAAGATGCCGAACGTATCGTTCTCGAATACATTCAGCGCTTTGTGCCTGAGGCAAAGAACACTCCGCTGGCCGGCAACACAATCGGCACCGACCGGTTATTTATTGCCAAGTACATGCCGAAGGTGGATGCTCACCTGCACTACCGCTCAATCGACGTTTCTTCGATCAAAGAGCTGAGCCGCCGCTGGTACCCGCGCGTGTACTTCCAAATGCCAAAGAAAGACGGCGGTCACCGTGCCCTCGCCGACATTCTCGACTCGATTCGCGAACTGCGCTACTACCGCGAGACCGTTTTTGTCGACCAGCCTGGGCCGTCATCGGCTGAAGCGCAGCTAGCCGCTGAAAAAGTCTCGCAAGACAATACGAAGTAACTGATAGACTCTAGAGGTTGCTTCGGCATCATGGTGGGTATAGCTCAGCTGGTAGAGCGCCTGGTTGTGGTCCAGGAAGTCGCGGGTTCAAGTCCCGTTACTCACCCCAAGAATTGAAAAACCCCGCAGATCATTTAGATCGGCGGGGTTTTTACTTTTGTGGCTCTTATTGCGCGTTGGCTCGCTCGATGAGCAACTCGCGAACACGAGCGGCATCTGCCTGACCCTTCATGGCCTTCATCACCGCACCGATAACGGCACCGGCTGCTTGCATGCGGCCTTCGCGAATGGCATCGATTACGTCAGGCTGGGTGGAAAGAGCTTCGTCGATGGCAGCCAGTAGCGCGCCATCATCTGAGACAACTTCAAGACCCTTAGCCGAGACAATCTCAGCTGGCGACCCTTCGCCGGCAAGAACTGCAGCCAAAACCTCGCGACCGATGCGGTCGTTGATTTTTCCAGCCTCGACGAGCGATGCCAGTTCGGCGATCTGAGCAGGCGTCACGTTTAGGTCGGCGACATCCTTCTCTTCAGAGTTGGCAACGCGAGCAACCTCACCAGTCCACCACTTTCGAGCAGCCTGTGGCTTAGCTCCTGCAGCAACGGTTTCTTCGATCTGGTCGAGAAGGCCACTGTTCACAACATCGCGGAACTCGAGCTCACTAAAGCCCCACTCCCCTGCCAAACGCTTGCGGCGGTCGGCTGGGTTCTCAGGCAACGAGGCGCGAATCGACTCGATGAGCTCGTGCGATGGCTGAACCGGAACCAGGTCTGGCTCTGGAAAGTAGCGGTAGTCATCGGCATCAGACTTTGGACGACCACTGCTGGTAATGCCGCGGTCTTCGTGCCAGTGGCGAGTCTCTTGGGTGATTGATCCGCCAGCGGCAAGAATGTGAGCCTGGCGCTGAATCTCGTAGCGTACAGCGCGCTCGATAGAGCGAAGCGAGTTCACATTCTTAGTCTCTGTGCGAGTGCCCAGCTTTTCAGCTCCGTGGCGACGCAGCGAAACGTTTGCGTCGCAACGCACGTTACCGCGCTCCATGCGAGCGTCAGAAACGCCAAGCGCCTTCACAATTTCACGGATGCTGCGCACATAAGCCGCAGCCAACTCAGGTGCCTCAGCGCCCGCTCCTAGAACTGGCTTGGTGACGATCTCGACCAGCGGGACACCTGCACGGTTGTAGTCGACGAGTGAGTACTCGGCACCGTGGATGCGACCGGTGTTGCCGCCCACGTGAGTCAGCTTGCCAGCGTCTTCTTCCATGTGGGCACGCTCGATGGCGACGGTGAACACGTTTCCGCTTGGCACTTCGATGTCGATGGTTCCTTCGAACGCAATCGGCTCGTCATACTGCGAGGTCTGAAAGTTCTTCGCAAGGTCTGGGTAGAAATAGTTCTTGCGCGAGAAGCGGCCGTTAGGCGCAATCGAGCATCCGAGTGAAAGACCGATTGCGATTGATGATTCGACCGCACGACGGTTCACTGCTGGCAATGAGCCCGGAAGACCGATGCAGATCGGGCAAACGTTGGTGTTTGGCTCGTCACCGAAGTCGTTGCGGCAACCGCAGAACATCTTGGTCTTGGTGTTCAACTCGACGTGAACTTCTAGACCGATGACAACTTCAAACTGCTCGAGCGCTTGCTCGTAGTTCATGAGTTCAGCTTTGGCCACGGTTATGCACCAACTTTCAACTCTGGAGCGAAATCAATCATTCGCTTACCCCAAACCTCTTCGTGCCAGGCCTCGAGGGCTGCGCCAACTCGGTAAAGTCGAGCATCTTCTCGAGCCGGTGCAAGAATTTGCAAGCCGCTCGGTAGGCCATCTTCGTCGGCAAGGCCGTTTGGAATCGACATGCCTGGAATGCCTGCAAGGTTGGCCGGAATGGTCGCGATGTCGTTTAGATACATGGCTAGTGGGTCGTCGATCTTCTCACCGAACTTGAACGCGGTAGTCGGAGCGGTTGGTGAAACGAGAACATCTGCTTTGGCGAATGCCGCAGCAAGGTCGCGCTGTATGAGCGTGCGAACCTTCTGCGCACTGCCGTAGTAAGCGTCGTAGTAACCGCTCGAGAGCGCGTAGGTTCCCAGAATGATGCGTCGCTTAACCTCTGGTCCAAAGCCTGCTTCACGGGTGGCAGCCATCACGCGCTCGATGGTTGGGTTACCCTCGGGAGTCACGCGCAAACCGAAGCGAACGCTGTCGAACTTGGCCAAGTTGCTCGAGGCTTCGGCCGGCAAGATCAGGTAGTACGCGGCGATGGCGTATTCAAACGAAGGGCAGTCAACCTCGACGATTTCGGCACCATTCTTAGCTAGAAGTTCGAGGCTTTCGTCGAACCGGGCCTTAACGCCTGGCTGAAAACCAGCACCGGTGAGTTGCTTGATTACACCGATTCGCATACCAGCAACTGAGCGGTTTGCTGCAGCCTCTGCCATCGAACCGAGCGACTCGGGCAGCGAGGTGCTGTCGTGTGGGTCGTGGCCTGCAATTACGTCTTGCAAAAGTGCGGCATCGAGAACGTTGCGGCTGACCGGACCAACCTGGTCGAGCGACGATGCCAGAGCGATTAGACCGTAGCGCGAAACTGCACCGTAGGTTGGCTTGGTGCCAACCGTGCCGGTAACCGCTCCAGGGAATCGAATCGAACCACCGGTATCACTGCCTAGCGCTAACGGTGCCGTGAAACCCGCGACGGCCGATGAAGAGCCACCACCAGAACCACCTGGAATGCGGTCGGTGTCCCACGGGTTGCGGCTAGGGCCGTATGCCGAGAACTCGGTCGATGAACCCATTGCGAATTCATCCAGGTTGGTCTTACCCAGAATCGGCATAAGTTCGTTGCGAAGCTTGGTGACGACTGTTGCGTCGTACTGCGGTACCCAGCCCTCAAGAATCTTCGAGCCCGCGGTGGTTGGTGCGTCGGTAGTGGTGAGGTTGTCCTTTACCGCGATTGGCAAACCCGCCAACTTCGGCAGCGACTCACCAGCGGCACGGCGACGGTCAACGTCAGCGGCAACCTTGAGCGCAGCATCCGCTGTTACATGCAGGTAGGAGTTCAAGGTGCCGTTCACGGCGGCAATGCGGTCGAGGTGAGCCTGCGTTACCTCTACCGACGAAACCTCGCGCTTGGCTAGAAGGTCAACTAGCTCTGATGCGTTCTTCTTGATTAGGTCTGACACGGTCTACTCCTCGTCCAAAATCGCTGCGACTCTGAAGCGACCCTGATCGCTGTCGGCTGCGCCCGAGAGGGCTTGTTCTTGTGTGAGTGAAGGCTCAACGACATCTTCGCGAAATACGTTTGCCATGGCGATTGGGTGGCTAGTAGCCGGCACGTCGCCCTCGACAGCCTTATTTACAGTGGCAACGGAGTCAACAATCACAGCTAGCTGTGCTGCCAAGCGCTCCACCTCATCATCGGTAACTTGGATGCGCGCCAAACTGGCCAAGTGACGCACCAGGTCAGGGGTTAGTTCAGACATAAATAGCTTTCGAGTGAATGCGAACGGGCTTGCCACAAGTCTACCGAAGGGCCTTTGTCTACAGGTCAAAAGCGCCCTGTTCCAATGTTCTCGAATAGGTATAAACTCATAAGTCGGCAACTAACAGCCATTTAGGCTGTGGTTTTGGGTGTCTGTCACCCGATAAATCAAGCCTGCTAGGAGTTTTAGAGCGATGGATATTGAGAACTTCTCAACAGAAATGCGCGGCTACAAGAAAGACGAAGTAGACCGCGTCTTAGGCGAGCTACGCGCCGAGCTTGAGCACGTTCGCGAATACAACTTCAACGCTGCCTCAGACCTAGACAACCTTCGCGCCGAGGTTGCTGCGCTTAAGAAAAAGAAAGATTCAGCTCCCGGCTACGCCGAACTTGGTGCACAGTTTGAACAGACTCTTCGCCTCGCAGAAGAACAAGCCAAGAAAATGGCCACGGATGCTGCGCAAGACGCCATTCGCGTTCGCGAAACCGCCAAGGCTGAAAGCGAACAACTGAGCCGTAAGGCCCAGCAAAAAGCCGACGCAATCATTGCAGAAGCTGAGGCAAAACTTGCCGAAGCAAAGATTCAGGCCGAAAGCCTAAGCTCTGAAATTTTGCAGAGTGCAAAGGCCAAAGAGTCTGAAGCGGCCGAAAAGATCGCAACTGCTGCACGCGAGGCGTCAGCGATTAAGTCTGAAGGTGAGCGCTACGCTGCCGAACTTCGCGCTCAGGTTCACCGCGAAACCGAAGAGGCTCGCGCCCTAGCCACCGAGCTTGCACAGCGCACCGCGCAGGCACGTGTCGAGCTTGAAGCAGAGCTAAAGACCCGCCGCGACGAGACCGAGCAAGAGGCGCTGACTCTTTACCAAAAGGCTGTTGCCCAGGCACAAGAGACAACCGACGAAGCACAGCGCAACTTTGCTGAGGCTTCGGCTCGAGCCACCGAAATTTTGAGCGAAGCCGACAGGCTCAACCGCGAAGCGAACCAAAACGCTGCGGCGATGGCCGATGAGGCAACTCGAACTGCGACAAACACCATCAACCAGGCTCGCCGACGTGCAGAGGCACTCACCAAGAAAGCCGAGTCAATCGCGAACCACGCCATCAAGGAATCTGAAGACCGCCTAGTGCGCATGCGTGCCGAGCGTATCGAAATCGATGAGTTCTTGAACCAGCTGCGCAACCTAATGTCAACCGAAGCTATGGTTGCCGACGCAGAAAACGCCGCTCAGACCGACGACTAGTCAGATCGAGAGACTTCTTCTAAAGCTTCTCGAGTAACCCCGCAACTGCACTGGCAGCAACTATTGGAATTCCCCATTTTCTTGCAGTAGCTGCTTTTCCTGACAAAGAGTCCGTATCGGCGGCGACGAGTACCGAGACCTTTTTGGTGAGCGAATCGACCGGGGCTAAACCTTTCGCTTTTAACATTGAGGCAATCTCAGACTTTGATGGAGTCATTGTGCCCGTCAGAGCCACAAGCAAACCTGGTAAGAATGGGTTTCCTGTTGCTGTGTTTATCTCAACTCTGTTGAACTGGCCTTGCTTCACTTGTTCGATCTCCAAGGTGCCAATACCTAACAAGCCTGCAATTCGTTCAATTTGCGTCTGCTCCAGAGGGGTCAAAACTCCGTCAGCCCAGGCCTGAGTTGCCAAGGCACTGAAGTACAAATGATGCGCTTTTGAAACATCATCAACGCCTAGTTCGAGTCGATCGGCGCATGCCACAAGATCTGAAATTTCTTGTTCGGATAGGTCAGAATCCAAAAGTGCAGAACTCAATAGATCGAAATACTCGTCGATAATGGGGTTCTGTGACTGGATTGTGAGTCGCGCAACAAGCCGCGCGATAAAAGAGTTTTCTTCAAGTTGCTGACCATCTGGTCGAGGCTTCAACGTGACAGGTGCGCTGCCAGTCGAAGGATTTGGAGCTGTGATCCCAGACAGATTGTCTAGAATCGCATTCAATCCCGGCCTGAGCTGAACAATACTTTTCAGCAGACTTGCAGTTGCCAGAGCATCGCCCAGCGCTGAGTGAGCTTGGCTGTTTGGAATACCCAGGTGTTCGAGAATCGTGGCTAGTTTTCGATTCGGTAGTTCTGGAAGTGCCCACTTCGAAAGCTGCAAAGTGCAAGCGTAGTTTTCATCTGAAATCAGAGTTGTGTGGCCTGCTCGCTGAATCTCCTCTACCAAGAAAGAGACGTCAAAAGAAGCGTTGTGGGCAATAATCGCTCGGTTGCGGATTAGGTCGTGGATTTCAGGAACGAGGTCTGATAATGATGGCGCATCCAAAATCCAGCTTGCTTGAATTTTGTGAATGTGAGCGGCACCCAAGTCTCTGCTGGGATTAACCAGTGTTGAAAACACCGATTCAACTTCGAGGTCTCTATTCAGAAGGACAATTCCTACCTCGACAATGCGATCTCGTCCACGGGCGTTGAACCCAGTAGTCTCAAAATCTAGAACTGCATACCCGAGATTATTAGACATAACTACTCCCCCTTGAGTAACTCCAGCAACTCTCCCTCAGAGATTACCTTCAAACCTAAATCATTTATCTTTTGAACTTTGGCAGGACCTGGCTTTTCACCAAGCACGACCAAGTCAACGTTGGATGTTGGCCCCGAAGCAACTCGAGCTCCGGCACTGAGCAACGCGTTTTTAACCTCATCACGGTCGAACGAAGTCAAGGATCCAGTAACTAGCACCAGGAGTCCGTCCAGACCAGCGCGAGGCACTACCTGCAGAGTTTCTGACGAAGGATGAACGCCAGCGCTTAGCCAAGCGGAAACAACCGCGCGATTTCCTTCTCTCTCATACCAACTTGCCAATGACTGCGCAGCGGCATCGCCGACACCCTGAATGCTTGAGATTTGCAGAACTGAAGCTTCAAATACCTCACGCAGCCCCGTAAACCTTGCAGCGAGCGGTTTTGCAATCTCGGGGCCAATTAGCCGAATACTCAACGAGACAAAGAAGCGCCAAAGATCAGTTGATTTTGCCAACTCGAGTTTGAAAAGCAATCCGTAGGCCGAAGTATTTGGATTTCCCTCCTTCGAGAGGAACGGCGCAAAAGCTTGAGATTCGTCTTCCACAGCGTTGAAACGGGTCTGCTTATCGATTGGCAAGCATCGAACCTGCGACAGTTTCTCTAAAGATAGTGAGAACAGCCCTGCTAACGAGTCAAGCGCGGGCTTGCTTCCTTGAACGCTGCGCACGAGATACGAAGAAGTTTCTTCT
Organism: Actinomycetota bacterium; assembly: GCA_039805305.1. Lineage (GTDB taxonomy): Bacteria > Actinomycetota > Actinomycetes > Actinomycetales > Microbacteriaceae > Rhodoluna. The sequence goes on along the minus strand of JBDLUM010000077.1, from coordinate 22,154 downwards.
CCCAAGTAGCCCGATGAAAGGAAATTCTTTCGGGCAGTAACTTGCTTTTGCAGTTTTCTGGAGAACGACTCGTCAGTATCTTTCGCAGTTCTTTGAGGAGGTTCAACAAGGTCTGCTGGCAGAGGAATTCCTCGCTCTGAGGCAAACGCGAGCACATCATCCCAACTCATTTGGCTACCAAGTTGAGTTAGGTTGAACCCAGATCGCCCGGCAAGGTAACGGAGTTTCCCTTCCAACTGCGCTGGGCATGTCGAAAAGTTTTGGCACCGCAGGTCTACATCAGATTCTGCAGATGGTGCTAAAGAGCCACCGCAGTGCGGGCAGTTGCTCGGCATGACAAACTCGCGTTCGCTGCCGTCACGAAGCTCGACAACAGGCCCGAGAATTTCAGGAATGACGTCCCCGGCTTTGCGAAGCACGACTGTGTCTCCGAGCAGCACACCCTTTGCCTTCACAACGTCTTGGTTGTGCAGAGTGGCGAACTCAACAACGCTTCCGGCAACCTTGATCGGCTCGAGAACCGCGTACGGCGTGGCTCGTCCTGTACGACCGATGCCGATGCGAATGTCGAGCAACTTGGTGTTTACCTGTTCGGGTGGGTATTTGTAGGCAATCGCCCAGCGTGGAGCGCGCGAGGTGTAGCCCAACTCAGACTGCTCAGCAAGCGAGTCGACCTTGACCACCACGCCATCGATTTCGTGCTCAAGTTTGTGGCGTTGCTCACCGAACTTAGCGATGTAGGCCTGCACCTCGGATGCACTGCTCAACACCTCGAAGCGAGACGACACCGGCAGCCCCCAGCCAGCCAAAATGCCGTAGAGCTCACTCTGATTGGATACCGGGGCCTCGGCCCAAGCGCCAACACCGTGCACCAGCATGCGCAGCGGTCTGGTTGCGGTGACCGAGGGGTCTTTCTGCCTCAGCGACCCCGAGGCCGAGTTGCGAGGGTTGGCAAACGGAGCCTTACCGTCGGCGAGAAGAGATTCATTGAGTTTCGCAAAGTCTTCGAGACCGAAGAATATTTCACCGCGCACTTCGACGACTGCTGGCCAGCCTGAACCCTCAAGTCGGCGCGGAATGCTCTTGATGGTCAGAACATTTGCCGTGACATCCTCGCCTACAACGCCATCGCCACGCGTGGCGGCAGAGACGAGAACGCCGCGCTCGTAGCGCAGATTGATGGCCAAGCCGTCGATTTTTAGTTCACACAGAAAACGAGTTGTCCCGGTTTTGCCAATCCAAGCATCGAGCTCTTCGGCCGAGAACGCGTTGTCGAGGCTCATCATGCGCTCGAGGTGCTCGATTGGCGCAAAGGCTACATTTGCCGAACCTCCAACCGTCTGGGTTGGGCTATCGCCAGTAATCAAATCTGGGTTTTCACGCTCTAAGCGCTCGAGTTCAAGCATCAGGGCGTCGTATTCGGCATCGCTGATCAGAACCGTGTTGCCTTCGTAGTAAGCGCGGCGATGGGCGTTTATTTGATCAACGAGCTCGTTTACTCGACGAGCTGCTGCCTCGTGAAGCAGATCACCCACGGTTAGGCCTCGACCTCGGCGAGCGCACTCACCGTTCGGTCGATCGTGGTTTGGCCCAGAACTCGAGTGCCAACGTAGAGCACAGCGGTTTGCCCCGGAGAAACACCGATCAGTGGCTCGTGCAACTTGATGACCAACTCGCCATCGACAACCGCCGCTTTGCCTGGAACGGCCTCGCCGTGAGCTCGAACCTGAACGTGTGCTTCAAACCACTCGGATGGGTCAGCTGGAGCTGCACCACACCAGGTGTACTTCGAGCCGACCATTTCAGCGATGGCTAACGCCTCTTGCGGCCCTACAACTACGGTGTTGGTTTTTGGGCGAATCTCTAGAACGTAGCGCGGTTTGCCATCTACAGCCGGTCGCCCAATGTTCAAGCCTTTGCGCTGCCCTACCGTAAAGCCGTGAGCACCCTCGTGAACACCAAGCACGTTTCCTGATCGATCAACAATCTCGCCGGTTTCCTTGCCAAGTTTGTCTGCAATCCAGTCTTGGGTATCACCCTCTGGAATGAAGCAAATGTCATAAGAATCAGGCTTCTGCGCAACAGCTAACCCGCGTTGATCAGCTTCTGCACGCACCAGCGCCTTTGAAGCCATCGCGCCGAGAGGAAACATTGAATGCTTTAGCTGCTCTTCGGTAAGCACACCGAGCACATAAGACTGATCTTTGGCCATTGCGGAACTGCGGTGAAGCTCTAGGCCCTCAGGGCCATCTACAAGCGATGCATAATGCCCGGTGCACACCGCATCGAAACCAAGCGCGAGTGCCTTCTCTAGAAGAGCGGCAAACTTGATGCGCTCATTGCAGCGCATACAAGGGTTTGGAGTGCGCCCAGCTTGGTATTCGGCGATAAAGTCGTCGACCACGTCTAGTTTGAAACGCTCACTGAAATCCCAGACGTAATAAGGAATGCCGAGAATGTTGGCGGCACGCTGAGCATCCATGCTGTCTTCGATGGTGCAGCATCCGCGTGAACCGGTGCGCAGTGTACCAGGCATGCGTGAGAGTGCTAGGTGAACACCGACAACTTCGTGGCCAGCCTCGACAGCGCGGGCGGCAGCAACGGCGCTATCGACGCCACCTGACATTGCTGCTAAAACCTTCACCCTTCAATCCTACGAAGTGGTGTAGCCAGCCCTGCGCGCTCCGGCATGTGCCGCGGGTAATGCTTCTAGAAATCTTTCAACGTCTTCGGCTGTGTTTGAAGCGCCCAAAGTGATGCGTAGGCACCCTGAAGCCTCTGCCTCGTCACGACCCATGCTCAAAAGAACGTGCGACGCAGCCGTTACGCCAGCCTGACAGGCCGAGCCGTTAGAGACACAGACGCCGGCTTGGTCGAGCAAAAACAGTAGCGAGTCGCCCGAGCATCCCGGAAAAGTAAAGTGAGCGTTGTCGGGTAATCCCGGCGCCTCTCCCCTGCTGAACCTCGCATCTGGCACTAAATTCATGACGCCACGGATGACCTGATCGCGAAGTTGGCTCGTGTGCGAGCTGTGCTGCTCAAGATTTGCCACGGCCATCGATACAGCAAGCGAAAAGGCCTTAGCACCGGCTGCATTCATGGTGCCCGAGCGCATGGCACGTTCTTGACCACCGCCGTGCACGAGCGAGGTTAGTTTGGTCGAACGGGCCACCACCAGAGCACCCACGCCGACTGGGCCACCGACCTTGTGGGCGGTGATTGACATTGCAGCGAGCCCAGACTGAGCGAAACTCAAGGGAATGTGACCGAGTGCTGCAACCGCATCTGAGTGCACCGGAATATCGAAGCGCTTTGCCAGTTCGGTGACTTGGTGAATCGGCGTAATAACGCCGGTTTCGTTGTTTGCCCACATAAGGCTAATGAAAGCAACCTCATCGGAACGGTCGGCTAGAAACTCTGCAAGCCAGACGAGGTCAACCACGCCAAACTCGTCGACCGGAATCCACACCGCCTCAGCACCTTGTTCGCGCTCGAGCCATTCAATGGGGTCGATTACGGCGTGGTGCTCGGTGTATGCGCTTAGAACGACCTTGCGGCGAGCATCCTTGCGGTTTTGAGACCAAAAGAGACCCTTGATGGCCAAATTGTCGGCCTCGGTGCCACCAGAAGTAAAAATTACTTCGCTGCGGTTGCAATCAATAGCTTTGGCGATTTCTTCGCGTGCCTCTTCTAGAGCTTTACGCGAAGTTTGACCAGCGGTGTGAACCGACGAAGGGTTGCCAAGAACGGTGAGGTAGTCGGTGTAGCGCTGCAACACCTCTGGCCGAATCGGTGAGGTGGCTGCGTGGTCAAGGTAGACAACCATGCCTTAAGCCTAGCCATTACGGCTTTGCGCCGTAGGTCACGGGTAAACTTTGAAAGTTATTTGCCGCACGAAAACAGGAACCGCATGCCCGAAAGCTACACCAGCACTTCAACGCTCGGTGTGACCCTGCATGATGGCAAAGGAACCATTCGCGTTTATTCGGCCAACGCGACATCTATCGAATTCCTAGTTTTGAACCACAAAGATTCGAGCGAGGTGCAGACGCGCCTAACCCTGAAAAGAACCGAAGCGGATGTTTGGGAAGCAACCTCTGGCGCTATCGCACCGGGTGTTCACTACGCACTTCGAGCATCAGGCCCAGACGGCGCTCGCCACGGATTCAACAACAAGATCAACCTCATCGACCCATACGCTCGCGGCGTGGTGCGAGAGTCGGCACGCGATTTTCACAATGTCGTGCTGGATGGTTCATTCGATTGGCAGGGCGTCGAGAAGCCGAACACTCCGATGGCGCAGACCATCATCTACGAGGCACACGCAAGAGGTCTGACTCGTGGAAACACTGATTTGCCAGACGACATTCGCGGAACCTATGCCGCTCTCGCGCATCCGAGCACTATCGAACATCTGCAACGCATTGGAATCACAGCCGTTGAGCTGTTGCCCGTGCAAATGTTCATTTCAGAACCGCGACTGATGAACATGGGACTCATCAACTACTGGGGCTACAACACCATCAACTTTTTCACACCGCATCACCGCTACGCGTCTCCTGCCGCGATCGAAGCCGGGCCTGAAGCGATTGTGAACGAGTTCAAAACCGCCGTTCGAGAGCTGCACCGAGCCGGAGTCGAAGTGCTGCTCGATGTGGTCTATAACCACACCGCCGAAGGTGGCGCACGAGGCTTGACCTATTCGTTTAGAGGCTTAGATAACTCGTCTTACTACCGACAAGACGATGCCGGCAACTATCACGACACCACCGGATGCGGAAACTCGCTGGACTTCTCAAACCCACGAGTAGTCGAACTAGTCATGGATTCGCTTCGCTACTGGACCACCGAAATGCAGATCGACGGCTACCGCTTCGACTTGGCGACCACGCTAGCCCGCGATGGATCGAACCAGTACGACCCGAACCACCCGATGCTCGTAGCTATGGCTAATGACCCTGTTCTGAGCGGGGCAAAACTCATCGTCGAGCCATGGGACATCGGCCTCGGCGGTTGGCAGACGGGTAACTTTCCAGACCGTTTCAGCGAATGGAATGACAGCTACCGCGATTCGGTGCGCCGTTTCTGGCTGGCTGACTTGGCAGCCAAGCAAAACTCGGGGCACTTCTACAGCGGCGTTGCCGACCTGGCCACTCGCCTAGCTGGCTCTCGAGACATTGTCGATGGAGCGAACGGGCCACTTGGGTCAGTCAACTTCGTCACGGCACACGATGGATTCTGCCTACACGACTTGGTTTCTTACAACGTCAAACACAATCAGGTGAACGGCGAAGGAAACCGCGACGGCAACAACAACAACTACTCGTACAACCACGGAGCCGAGGGCGAAGTTTCTGATCTAGGAATCAACGCGATGCGTCGACGCTCGGTTCGCAACCTGCTCGGAACCCTGCTGTTCTCGGCAGGTGTGCCGATGATCACGGCAGGCGACGAACGAGCCAAGACTCAATCGGGAAACAATAACGCCTACTGTCAAGACACTGCTCTTTCTTGGGTTAACTGGAACCTGACCGACGCCCAGAAAAACCTTGAAAACAACTTCGCCTATCTGACGCAGCTTCGTCGCGAAAACGCCTCACTTCGCCAAACTAACTTTGGAAACTTTGAAACCGCGACTCCCGAGAGCGATTTGGTGCGTTGGTATTCAGAGCATGGCGAGATTCTCACCGAGCAGCAGTGGCACGATGCCCAGCAGCGAACTTTGGTTCGCCAGGTGCGTCACCTAGACGAAAACGGGGTGAAGAACGAAACTCTCACAGTGCTGCACGGTAACGACGACGCGATTTCGCTCACCCTTCCCCCAACTCCTGGCCACTGGGAGTTGATCTGGGACAGCACCCACGAGACCCCGCCGGTGAAATTCTCAAAGCACAAGTCGCACTCGAAACTGCTCGTCGGCCCCACATCGATGCTGGTCTTTAGAGCCGAATAGGCGACTAGACCGCGAATAATCGCTAAGTTTGGTTTATGACTAGCGAGATTTTTTATCGTCACAACAACCCGATTGGTCGCCTGCCCATTCTGAAGGTCGAGCCAACCGTTGAAGCTGGTCGGTGGGCGGCCAAGGCCTTTGTTGGCGAAGTCATCCCATTTTCAGCTGTCTCGTTTCGCGAAGGCCATGACGCGCTCGGCGTTGACTTACTACTAACTAACCCAAACGGTGACCTCACAATCACTCGGATGCACGCTGGAGCAGCCGGAACCGATAGTTGGCACACCAGCGTTCAGCTCGAAGAGCGGGGTCTGTGGAAGTTTCAGATTCGCTCATTCTCGGATGAGTACGAAACCTGGCATCACAACACCGAGGTAAAACTCGCTGCCGGTGTTGACGAAGAGCTGATGATGCTCGAGGGTGTGGCGCTGTTCACCAAAGCTGCTGCCGAAAAAGACCGCAAAAAGACCAACGCAAAAGAGCTGGTTCAGGCCGCCGAAATTTTGGCAGACCAGAGCCACAGCCCCTCGGCGCGTTTCGCTGCGGCGCTCAACGTAAAGCTGCTCAAGGCGATTGCCGAGCATCCGATTAGATCACTCGAAACCTTGAGCGATACCTTCGCGATTAACTGTGAGCGCACACTTGCCGGCGCTGGCGCTTGGTATGAATTCTTTCCGCGAAGTGAAGGCGCAAAGTTCGACAGCAAAACCAAAACCTGGAAATCGGGAACCTTTAAAACCGCAACTAAGTCACTTTCGCGCGTCGCCGAGATGGGTTTCGACGTTCTCTACATGCCGCCGGTGCATCCGATTGGTGAGGCGTTCAGAAAAGGCCCGAACAATTCACTTAACGCCGTTGGGCAAGACCCTGGTTCACCGTGGGCGATCGGTTCGACCGCTGGTGGGCACGACACCATTCACCCAGATTTAGGAACCGAGAAGGACTTTGCCGCCTTCGTAAAAACCGCCAGCGAACTCGGCATCGAGGTTGCCATGGACCTAGCCGTTCAGGCCAGCCCAGACCATCCATGGGTTCAAACCAACCCAGAGTGGTTTACTACTCGCGCCGATGGCTCAATCGCCTACGCCGAGAACCCGCCGAAGAAGTATCAAGACATTTATCCGGTGAACTTCGATGATGACCGCGATGGAATTTACCAAGAGATTCTGCGCGTTGTGAAGCACTGGATCTCACTCGGCGTGAACATTTTTAGGGTCGATAATCCGCACACCAAGCCGGTGAATTTTTGGGAATGGCTAATTGCCGAGGTAAACGCTGACCACCCAGATGTGATCTTCTTGGCCGAGGCGTTCACTCGCCCGGCGATGATGCATACCCTTGGCAAAGTTGGCTTTCAACAGAGCTACACCTATTTCACCTGGCGCAACACTCCGAGTGACCTACGTGACTACCTCGTTGAGCTTTCGCGCGAAACTGCGGCTTTTTTCAGGCCTAACTTCTGGGTGAGCACGCCCGACATTCTTACCCAGTATCTGCAGTATGGCGGTCGCCCCGGTCACAAGATTCGTGCCGTATTGGCAGCCATGTCGACGCCGTCATGGGGTCTTTACGCCGGCTATGAGCTTGTAGAGTCGGTTGCCCGCCCAGGAGCAGAAGAGCACATTGACTCAGAAAAGTACGAGTACAAGGTTCGCGACTGGGATGCCGCCGAGCAAAGTGGGCGTTCGATTGCGGCATACGTCGCAAGGCTCAACCACATTCGTCGCGACCACCCGAGCCTCGGGCAACTTCGCAACATTGAGTTTCACCACAGTGACGATGGCGCGTTCCTAGTTTTCTCAAAGCACATCAGCGCAGAGCATAGTTTCACTGGCGAATCCGACACGATCATCGTGGTGGTAAACACCGACCCTCATGCTGTGCGCGAAACGACAGTGCGCCTTGACCTAACCAAATTGGGTTTGCCGGCCGAGGCTAACTTTGAGGTGAAAGATATGATCACCGGTGAGCACTACAACTGGAGTGCGAATAACTTTGTTCGCCTTGATGCGTTTGACGAACCCGCGCACGTGCTTCATGTGGTCAGAACGAAGAAGAAGTAGATGGCCAAGACCACTCCCCTGCTGCCACCAATAGGTGAGTACGAACGCGACCGCGTTTCGAACGGCAGTCATCACGACCCGCACGCAACTTTGGGAGTGCATCCGGTTGAAAGCGGCGGATGGGTTATTCGCGCACTTCGGCCGATGGCTAAGTCGGTGAGCGTGGTTTTCAAAAACGGCAAAGAACTTGAACTAAACCACGTCTGGAACGGCATCTGGGATGGCTTCGTCGATTCGAAGACGGCACCCGACTACCGAATCAAGGCGACTTACGCGCAAGACGGCAAGACCACGCAGTGGCTTGCTGATGACCCTTACCGCCACTTGCCTACCGTCGGGCAACTAGATCTGCATCTGGTTGCCGAAGGTCGCCATGAGGAGCTCTGGAACGCACTGGGTTCACACGTGCTCTCGATCAAGGGCGACATGGGTGTGAGCCGCGGAACTTCGTTCAAGGTTTGGGCGCCGAACGCCGAGGCTGTTCGCGTGGTTGGTGACTTCAACCACTGGAACGGCGTAGCTCACTCAATGCGAGTCATGGGCGGCACTGGTATTTGGGAGCTGTTCATTCCAGGCATCGAAGCCGGCAGCGCCTATAAGTATGAAATTTTGACCAAGCAGGGTCATTGGATCAAGAAGATCGACCCAATGGCCAGAGCCACACAGATTCCGCCAGACACCGCCTCGATTGTCACCGAGTCGACCCACAGCTGGAAAGACAAATCGTGGATGTCGGCCCGAGCCAAGCGCGATGCGCTTAGCGCCCCGATGAGCATTTACGAAATACACGCGGGCTCGTGGAAGCACGCCATGAACTATCGCGAGCTTGCCGACGAACTGATTCCCTACGTTCTAAAACTTGGTTTTACCCACGTTGAGTTCATGCCGCTAGCCGAGCACCCGTATGGCCCATCTTGGGGTTATCAGGTAACCGGCTACTACGCCCCAACCTCGCGGTTCGGCAGCCCAGATGACCTTCGCTACCTGATCGACAAACTTCACCAAGCCGGCATCGGCGTGATTCTCGACTGGGTTCCGGCACACTTTCCGAAAGATGACTGGGCACTGGCTCGGTTCGACGGCCAAGCTCTTTATGAGCACGCCGACCCGAGACGCGGCGAGCATCCCGACTGGGGCACCTACATCTTCGATTTCGGAAGAACCGAAGTGCGCAACTTCTTGGTTGCCAACGCCCTCTACTGGCTTGAAGAGTTTCACATCGATGCACTACGCGTCGACGCCGTGGCATCGATGCTCTACCTCGACTACTCTCGCGAAAACGGCGAATGGTTACCAAACGAATTCGGTGGTCGCGAAAACCTCGACGCCATTCGCTTCATGCAAGAAACCAACGCAACCGCCTACCGCCGCAACCCAGGCATCATGATGATTGCCGAAGAATCTACCTCTTGGGGTGGCGTCTCTTCACCAACCGATGGCGGTGGGCTCGGGTTTGGTTTCAAATGGAACATGGGGTGGATGAACGACACCCTGAAGTACATCGAGCGAGACCCGATGTATCGCAAGCACCACCACGGTGAGCTAACGTTCTCGATGCTCTATGCGTACAACGAAAAGTTTGTACTGCCAATCAGCCATGACGAAGTTGTGCACGGTAAGGGTTCTCTTCTCGCGAAGATGCCCGGAGACCGTTGGCAGCAGCTGGCAAACGTGCGCGCCTACCTTGCATACATGTGGGCGCATCCGGGCAAGCAGCTTTTGTTCATGGGTAGCGAATTCGGTCAGCCATCTGAGTGGAATCAAGAACGCGGTTTGGACTGGTGGATTCTCGAGCAGCCGACTCACCAAGCTCTGCAATCAATGGTTTCTACGCTCAACCGGGTTTATCTCGAGAATGCTGCCTTCTGGCAACTCGATCACGACCCTGCCGGTTTTGTCTGGATAGACGGCGGCAATGCCGACGCAAACCTACTCAGCTTTTTGCGTGTAGACAAGGCGGGCAATCAGATTGCGTGCGTTATCAACTTCGCTGGGCAACCGCACCACAACTTCACCCTAGGGCTACCCCGCGCAGGCAAGTGGAACGAAATTTTGAACACGGATGCCGCAGAATTCGGCGGTTCTGGTGTTGGAAACTTTGGTTCTATCGAGGCATCGGGCGCTGGCTCACACGGTCAACCGCATTCTGCCACCATCAGCGTGCCTCCCCTGGCCGCCGTTTGGTTCAAGCCTGCTCGCTAGTAGAGCAGCGTAGCGAGGCGTCGCCGCGCGGCTGCTAGATCTGCGTTTGCTGGGTCGATTACCGCAAACAACTCGACGATATGCTTTCTGATCGTTTCGCGGTCATCGAAACGCTGCTCAAAAGCATCAAGCAACGCATCAAAAGCGACTTTTACGTTTGATGTTGAAACTTGGATGTCGGACCAGGCCAGCAATTCGTCGAGACCGGCAGGTGGCTGGTCTGAAACCTGCTCAAAGTCAGCATCTGCAGTGCGCTTTAGAAGCTTCACCTGGGCCAAACCTGCCATCGCAAGATCGTCTCTGGGGTTTTCGCGAAGCGCCTGTTCGTAGACAGCAATCGCACCATCATAATCTTCGGTCTCAATCAACTCGAAAGCCTTCTGGTGCAGGGCTGGCAACTGAATTTCGGCTTCGACTTCGGTGACCTCTGCTTGACCGGTGACGCCGTTTTCGCTCGCAACTTCAAGCACTCGAGCAAAGATTTGCTCAATTACTTCAGCCGACTGTTCGCCCTCGAAAAGCGGAACCGGCTGACCCTTGACCACTGCCACAACCGTCGGAGCGCCCTTGATGCCAAAAGCCTGCCCAACGCGCTGTTCGATTTGCGCATCGATGCGAGCTAGTAAGAGTCGGCCATCCAAGTTTTCAATGGCGGTGCGCAGTCGATCGCTGATTTCCATCGTGCGAACCGAATCGGCGTGAAACTCGAGAATCACTGGTACCGATGCAGATAGGTCGAGCACCGCCTTGAGCGTTTGCTCTGTGCACTCTTGCACAAGGGCCGCCACGGCCACTCTTGAGCCAGATTGCTCGGATGTCGCCGCGGTGGTTGAGCTAGCCTCAGGTGACTTTTTGAGGCTGGATAGGTCGTATGCCCCGCTTAGTGATGACACTAGAGCCCCTTCACGGCAAGTAGACCCTGAGTAACGCCAAGCAGGGTCGTTTTCTCATCGGCAGAAAGCGGTGGTACATAGAAGACCATCATGTTGCCATAGGTGCTGCGAACGCCCTTAACCGAGCCGGCGGTTCCGAGCATGATTTTCTCGTTTCCTGAAACCGTCACACCAGACCCCACCTTGATCGGCTTGATCGTGTAATCGTCTTTCATGTAGACAGCTACTAGCGCGCCGCCAGATGCCGTCGACAGCGCGAGAACTTTCGAAGAACCTAAGTAGTGCTTGAACTTGATTTTGGCCTTGGTAAGTTTCTGTACCTGAGCACGTTCTAAAGCCGAGACATCGGCGTAATACTTGTCGTTCTCAAGGTCGAATAGCCCAAAGAACTCACTGAGGTTTCCCTTGTCGATGACGTCGCCATAAGTTGGTGGAAGCTGGCGTGGAACAACCTTAAGGTAGGCAGAATCGGAAGCTACAGGAATGGCACCTGCCTCGGCCGCAGCAACAGGTGGAAGCGCGGCCCCCGGCACGAGTGAAACAACATAACTGACTTTGTACTGTGCTCGTGGTGAGCTCTGCGACATAACCAACATTTGAGGTAGATTGTCATCAACTGCGTCTGTGACCACCATTATGGTGCGTGGCCAAATAGTTGATGATGCTGGCAGCGACCAGGTAATTCGCTCTTCAATCGGCGGTAAAGCCTCGTTCTTTGTCGACTTAGACATCAAGTAGTAGTAAGTCGTTCTCATCTGCTGCGCTGCACCCTCAAAACGGGTCAGCAACATGGCCTTGTCAGTCGCGCCATCGGCTTTTTTAGCCCACATTGCAACGTTCGAGACAATCCTTTGAATCTGAGACTCGATTAAGACGGGTGGATCAGCGATTACATCGCTAGAAGGCGTTGGAGTTGGGTCAACGGGGGTTGCTGCAGGAGAGCATCCGGAAAGCAAACCAAGCACCAAAAGGCCGCTTGTGGCAACCGACACTTTGCGAGCCACTCGTCGACCGCGTCTTGGAATGTCAAGCCTCGACTTGCGACTTCGGGTTTTTGGCCCCTGAGGAGCTTTCGGAACGCGACGTTGAGGTCGTCGACGCCTGCGCTCCTCTGAAACCGAGAAAAGGTTGATGATCAAGGCCGCGGCAAGCAACACGCCGGCGACGATCAGGTTGATGTTTGAAGGCGTGAGGTCGTATGCGATGGGCCACGAAACAGTCACCTTGCCTGGAGCCGGTGAACGACCATCCGTTGCAATCAAAATGGCTGCATCGTGCTCGTTTTTTACCGCAAGTTCGGCCTTCTGCTTGCCATTGGCTTCATCGCGCCAAAGGTCGCTACCGCGCGGAGAGAGTGAAAGATCGAATCCGAAGTTAGAGATCGGTTCAAGCTCGAGGGTTTCGTCATCGGCTTCTTTGACTTGGATGCTGGTAAACGAAGAGTCGGCGATCCAGGCACGGATGTCTGACTCACGACCGCTTGACACGAAAGTCTTTTCGTCGCCGAAGACGGTGACGGTTGGGTTGCCTGGAAAAGTTGAAAGTGTCTTCTGGTCGATGACAGCGAAATGGTTCTCAGCGTCGTATTCGAGGTTTAGAACGTGAGCCGGTGGTGGCGCCCAAATTGTGCGCTGAGCGACGCCAACCAGGGCAAGCGACAGCGACAAGACAAAGAGTCCTATCGCTGCAAATAGTTTCACGCTTATCCAATCGGGCTAGACTTAGGGCTTGAGAACAAGCCCCCTCAAGTCTACCCAGGGGGTCTAGGAGCGAGTATCTTGGCAGCTGAAGACGTCGAATTTGCAACCGTGATGCGCGGCTACGACCGCGACGCGGTTGACGACGCTTTGCGCGACCTTCGACGCCAGTTGCTTCAACTTTCAAACCAAAATGCCCAACTCGCAACCGAACTCCGAGCGGCGAATGAGTCTTCTTCACGCTTCGAACGCGAACTCAAAGAAACCGTTGCGCCGACCTACGCGACTGTTGGTGCGCGTGCAGCCCTGATTCTCAGCACAGCAGAAGATCAGGCCAACAGAATTGTGGCCGAGGCTGAGGCCGAGCGCAGAAGGCTACTCGAAGAGGTCGACGCCGAGCTAGAGACCCTTCGTGCAGAAGCTCGCGAGTATTACGACTCTGTCGTAGCAGAGGCAAGTAGACGTGCCGAACGCCTGTCGGCGGCAGCTAAGGCCGACTATGACGCACTTGTCGAACAGGCAAGAACTGAGTCGACCCGCTTGGTCGAAAACGGCATGCAAGAAGCCGGTGCAACCCGAGGTGCAATTGCAACCGAGGTTGCCAGAATGAGAGCCACGGCAAAACGCGAAATTGAGGCAGCCAGAACGGCGTTTGACCGTGAGCAGAGCGAAAAGAAGCTAATCGCCTCACGCGCTATGAACAAAAACTTAGACGCCGAAAGTGCCTGGAGCCTGCTTTCTGAGCAAGCACGCATTGATCTTGAACTTGAGGTTGCCGCAAGACGAGCCGAGGCCGAGGCCGATTACCTTCGCAAGCACCAAGACGCCGTGGCCGCAACGCAACGCTATCTAGACGAAGCGAATGCGATGCTGGCTCAGGCAAGAACTCGAGCCAACGCCGCAAAACTTGAATCTGAAACCCTAGAAACTGCAGCCCGAGCACACACCAAACGAACCACAGACGAAGCCCGCGAAAAGGCCGAGGCCATTCTTCTGGCCGCAGAAGCTGAGGCTCGCAGCATCCTCTCTGAAGCACAGTCGCACTCTGCAAAAGAACTTCACAAACTCAAAGGCAAGATCGCGAAACTAAACGTTGAGCGAGATGCAGTGGCGCAATACCTACACAACCTGCGAGCCGTCGTCGAAAACGCAGAGCAGAATCTAAGCAGAGACTAAAGCGCTCACCCAAGGCCTAGGAGACCGAAGATGGACAGCAAGGGAACTAGAATCAGCAACGCCTTTCAGCTAGGGCTGCTTGGAGGCTTGGGCGTTCTCACCGCTGTAGCTATCGGTAACGCTTTTCTGACTTTGGCTAACATCATCACCTACGTTGCGCTGGCGCTGTTCATCGCACTTGGACTCGAACCAATCGTGTCGTTCATCGAGAGCAAACTGAGATTCAAACGTGGGCTAGCCATTCTCACCGTGGTCGGTTCGCTTCTCATCGTTCTAGGCACACTGATTTGGTCGATACTGCCCATGGTTATCGAGCAGGCTGGGCAGTTTATTGAAAGCGCGCCGGCGTTGCTTGGCTCGGTGCAGCAGCTCGACCTCGTGGTCAGCCTAGACAAACAATTCGGCGGCTCGGTGAGCAAGGCCATTGAGGATGCGGCTCTTTACCTAACCGATAGCAGCAACTGGCCGACCCTAGTTGGCGGAGTCGTGCAGGTTGGTCTCACCGTGTTCAACGGATTCTTCGGCGCACTGATTGTGCTAACGCTGAGCCTCTATTTCATGTCTTCGCTTTCGCGTCTCAAAGATTGGATCTATTCACTCGTTCCAGCAACAAAGCGCGACACCTTCTCTAACCTCTCAGAGCAAATCGCTGGCTCAGTCGGCCGGTACGTAATGGGGCAGGTCACGATCGCGCTTATCAACGCAACTCTAGGCTTCACGATGATGTCAATTCTCGGCATCGAATTCTCGCTGGTGCTTGCCTGCATCACCTTCGGACTGGCATTGATTCCGCTGGTTGGAAGCATCTCGGGCGCGACCATCGTGGTGATCGTGGCACTCACTACAAGCCCGAATGTCGCGCTCATCGCAGCGATTTACTACCTCATCTACATGCAGATCGAGGCCTATGTCTTGTCACCGCGCATCATGAACCAAGCGGTTTCTGTGCCAGGTGCGGTAGTCGTCGTGGCCGCCCTTGCCGGTGGAGCACTACTCGGCATTCTGGGTGCTTTGGTTGCCATTCCCGTGGCTGCGTCGATCATGCTGATTATTCGCCAGGTTTGGGTGCCTAGGCAGACCAGCCGATAGTTTTGCTGTCGTTGGCTAGTTAGCCGCGATAGTGGGTTGGTAGTGGGTAGAACTCTGGCGCGACCACCCGAACAACTTCATCGATAACTGACTTAGTTGCAGCTTCGCCAACCCATAGATGCTTCGCGCCATCGATTGCAACAACCTGAGCGCTTTGAAGTGGCTCGAAACGCTCCACAGCAGCCTCAGGCACAAGGTAATCGTCAAACTCTGGCACAAGGGCGATTACGGGCTTGTTTGAGCCGTTCCAGTTGCGCAGTTCCGCCTCAGATGTTCGGTGCAGTGGCGGTGAAAGCAAAATCGCACCGCTAACTTTCTTGTCGAAGCCGTACTTAAGCGCCAATTCTGTTCCGAACGACCAACCCAGCAGCCAGATGTTCGAAAAACCTCGCGATTCTAGAAACTTGAGCGCAGCATCCACGTCGAATTTCTCGGCAACTCCCCCATCAAACTCACCCTCGCTAGTGCCACGCGGCGAAGTGGTGCCCCGGGTGTTGAAGCGCAGAACGGCAACACCCGTCAAAGCGGGTAGCCGGTTAGCGAGTTTGCGCAAAATGTGCGAGTCCATGAACCCACCGTGCGTTGGCAGAGGGTGAAGGGTGAGGATAGTTGCGATCGGTGGTCTACCGACTGGCAAAGCAAGCTCTCCAACCAGGGTGAGGACGTCTTCGGTGTGCAATGTGATTTCTTCACGGATGCTCGGCAGCTCGACCCCCGAGCGAATCTCAATCTCGCTCACAGCGTTCCTTGAAACTTTCTCCAACACTCGGTGTGAAAGTGGCGACGGCCTTCAGACCCCCGCAACTCGTTCCAAGCAACGATGTGGCCGGTGCCTTGACCTATTCGAAGATTGCAGAATGGGCACACCCAGGTTTTTGACTCTTCGGTAGAAGAACCAGAGTGAGTCTGAACAGTGAACTCCACTCCACGTTTCATTTCGGTGCGACGAACACCGTAGAGCACGCCTCGATTGATCTCGGGTTCTTCGGCCTTGCCCTGTTTTGAACGCTTAGGTCGATTCGATCTAGGCACTAGTACCACCCGAGTCGGTCAGAATGGGCAAGCGCACCACACGGTGTTGAATAGCGGCCCTTAATGTAACCCAGCCCCCAACGAATTTGTGTTTCTGGGTTGGTGAGCCAGTCGCTGCCCTCACTCGCCATCTTGATGCCCGGTAGTGATTGAGGAATGCCGTATGCGCCCGAGCTTTTGTTCATGGCGGTGTGGCGCCAGTTTGATTCACGTTCCCACAGTTTGACTAGGCAGGAGTACTGATCACGCCCCCAGCCAATCTTGGCAACCTGGTCGAACGCATAGGCTTTGGCGGTTCCTGGGTCAGGCACATCGGCGATGTCGACGAATAGTTCTACAGCGGCTTGTCCGGTAACCACCTTGAACTTTCCACGCGAGAACGACACGGTTTGAGTGCTTTTCCACCCATAAATTTGTTCGTCGGTTTCGCCACTCTCAGCGGGGTAGTACCAATAAGCACTGTTTGCCAGCGCCGCAGAATATGGGTCAACGATGCTTACCGCAACTAGTGAAGTTGTAAAAAAGAAGCCCGAAAAGGCATAAGCAGCCTTGCGATTCTTGATTTTCAGTTCATCAAAATCTAGGTGCTCTAACTTGAAACGCTTGACCAGCGATTTGCGGATCTTGGCTGAGATTGTGTCAACATCGGCGGCATAGCGGCCCATGAAATCACCTCGGCTTCGTTCGCAGACTCAAAATGCCAGTCTACCAGCGAGCTATTTCGTGGGCAATGAAGTGGTCGGGCACTTTGAAAGCACCGTGTTCATTGCAGATTTCTCTGCTGAAGTGACCCAGACGCCGTATTTCAGCTTCACCGCTACTTGCCTTGCCACGTAAGCGCAGCGATAACCCTTGTTGGGAGGCAACCAAGTAGCGGTGTCGCCATCACCTTTTGAGCCATTTGTTGGGCCATCTACTGCAAGAAGATTGAGCGGATCGTTGTAGAAGTTATAACGCTTGGCATAGCTCCACTTTTGAGCACCCTTTTGCCACGCATCGCTAACCGCTACAACGTGATCAATCTGAACCTTGATTGACGTTGAGCGGCCGCGAAGAAAGTTAATTGTTTTGCCGGTGTAAGGGTCATTTAGAACACCCGAGTGAACCATGCAGGTTTCACCAGACCGCCAAACCACCTTGCGCAAATCTCGTGCCAAAACATAATTTCTTGCGTCGCACGAGCCAATCTTTCCCCAGCCGTCAGAAAAGAGTTCACGGTCGTAGCCTGTTTTTGGTGCGCGACCCTTGACGATGAGCTTTGCTACCGCCTTGGACGCATTGGTTGCTGTAACCACGATGGGCGATTGTTCGACGTTGGTGTTAGCGGCGGCCGTGATTCCACCCGAAGCGGTGAAACCCACCAGCAACGAAAGCGCAACGAGAGTTCTAGAGAACTTTTTCAATCTGGATGAGCTCGATGACTTTATCGATGAATAGATCGACCTGGCTTTCGACATAACCGCCCCTTTTCGGTGTGAATAAGACTTTTCTAACTGCGTCTACCGACATTTTCTCGCCACCATCAAGGTGTGCATTCACAAGGCCAACGAAAACATCGACCTCTTTTCGGCTATAGCCACGAAAAATGTAACCGGTAGCAGCGAAACGCGAACGCGCTGGGCGTTCGATTCGCCCAACCAACAGAACCTTGAGGTCGTTCAACCTGTCTAGTAGGTCATCTCGTTGACCCGCTTCGATTTGCCCCTGCAATCGCCGCGCGGCGAAGGTGTCTTCGAGTCTGTCGAGCGCAGCATCCACGGCGCTAACCGAGTAGCCACCCTTTTCTAGAGTGAACTCTTTCTCGCGAATATTAGGTATCGAATCGATTTGGTTTGAGTTGAAAACCGCGCGAGATTCTGAGATGAACTCATCTACATCAGCCGGACGATAACCGAGCTTGTTCGGTTTTGCCTTAGGAAAGGGAAACGACATGGATGCGCTGCCTAACTCACCGGAAAGAGCAGCGTCGCGAACAAGTACATGACGAGACCAGCCGGGAGCATTGAATCTAGGCGATCCATCATGCCGCCGTGACCAGGCAACCAAGTCGACATGTCTTTGACACCCAAGTCGCGTTTGATAAGCGATTCGGCCAAGTCGCCAAAAACGGCAGCTAGCAGAATGACTCCAGCACTCAATAGGCCCCAGTACCAGTCGTGACCGACAACAAAAACCATGAGGAGAACCGATGAAGTTACACCTGCGATGATGCTTGCGATGAGGCCTTCGAGTGACTTCTTTGGGCTCACTCCAGGTGCAATTCTGGTCTTGCCAAGCTTGCGGCCGACCAAATAACCAAACGTGTCAATTAGCGCTGTTGGAACCACAAACTGAATAACCCAGGCTGCGCCATCATCGCGAGTGAGCAGCAAAATAGTGAAAGAAGCGGTTAGTGGCAGGTAAATCACTACGAAAGCTGAAGCGCTGAAATCTCGCATTGATTTCGTAAAAGATTGAGTGATTGACTCGCGGCGTTCCCAGAGCAGGTGCACGGTTCGCCAAAGCACCAGGAAGAAAATCATTGCGGCCGTGATTCCCCACTGCCAAACAGCACCGCCAAAGAACGTAGCGGGCATAATCGCTAGAGTTCCGAAAACTACCGGCACCCTAGGCACATACCAGCCGGCTTTACGGAGTGCCGTCGAGAGCTCCCAAGCGCCAGCCGCTACAGCAGCCCCGAGAAGAACGAGTAGCAGTGCTTTGACGAATAAAATCGAGCCCAGAAACGCCAAACCGAGCAAAAGTCCGTAGAAAATCGACTTTGAGAGGCTGCGCTCCCCCGGTGCACTCTGAGTTTGCGACATTAGACCTCGAGAAGCTCGGCTTCTTTGTGCTTTAGGGCATTGTCGATCGAGTCGACGAAAGTTTTGGTTAGCGCGTCGAGTTCTTTTTCTGCTCGAGCAAGCTCGTCTTCGCCAGCCGCACCGTCTTTCTTCAAAGCGGCTAGATCGTCGTTACCCTTACGGCGAATGTTGCGAACCGAGACGCGGTGGTCTTCGGCCTTAGCCTTGGCAAGCTTGACGTATTCTTTGCGTCGATCTTCGGTAAGGTCAGGAAGCGTTACGCGAATAACGGTACCGTCGTTGTTTGGCTGTGCGCCAAGGTTCGGAACATCCCTGATAGCTTTTTCGATGTTCATTAGCGCGCCCTTGTCATAAGGGGTAATCGCAAGGCTACGGGCTTCAAGAACTTGGATGCTCGCGAGGTTTCCCAGCGGCGTGCCCGTGCCGTAGTAGTCGACCACGATCTTCTGGAACATCGCAGGGTTTGCGCGACCGGTGCGAATAGTGCCGAAGTCATCTTTGGCAGCCTCGACAGCCTTTTCCATCTTCTCGGTGGCCTCAGCCAAAACAGCTTGAATCATTTTCTATCTCCAATTCCTTTTCGAACCTAGGCGGTTACGAAAGTTCCAATCTTTTTTCCCTTGATTGCGTCAGTGATGTTGCCAGAACCTTGCATACCGAAAACGCGCATTGGCATTTTGTTATCCATACAGAGGCTGAACGCGGTAGCGTCGACCACCTTGAGACCGCGCACGAGCGCATCCTGGTAGGTAATTTCTTTGAGCAGTTTCGCGCTCGAATCTTTCTTTGGGTCGGCCGAGTAAACACCGTCGACGCCGTTTTTAGCAACGAGAACCTCAACGGCGTGAATCTCGAGTGCACGCTGTGCGGCCACTGTGTCTGTAGAGAAGTAAGGCAAGCCAGCGCCCGCACCGAAAATGACTACACGGCCTTTTTCAAGATGGCGGATGGCGCGCAAAGGAATGTAAGGCTCGGTAACCTGCGACATCGTGATTGCAGATTGAACACGAGTGTCGACCCCCGCCTGAATCAAAAAGTCTTGAAGAGCTAGGGCGTTCATTACGGTACCCAACATGCCCATGTAGTCGGCGCGAGATCTATCCATGCCACTTTGCGAAAGTTCGGCACCTCTGAAGAAGTTGCCTCCACCGACGACGATTGCGATTTCGGTTGTCTTGGCGGCCTCAGCAATCTCTTTTGCGATTTCTGAAACGACCACTGGATTCACACCAAGGCTGCCACCTCCGAAAGCTTCACCCGACAGCTTCAAAAGCACTCTGCGCTTAGTTGGCATTTGATCCTCCATTCCCTCTCTATCCTAGGCAAAATAAGGAAAAAGGCTCGGTCATCGACCGAGCCTCATCCGTAAATATTCGCTAGTTATGCACCGACGCGGAAGCGCACGAAGGCCGAAACCGTCACGCCTGCCGACTCGAGAACCTTGCCAACGCTTTGCTTGTTGTCTTTCGCGAAGTCCTGCTCAAGAAGAACGTTCTCTTTGAAGTATCCGGTTACACGGCCTTCAACGATCTTGGTTAGAGCTGCTTCTGGCTTGCCTTCGTTGCGAGCGGTTTCTTCGGCAATGCGACGCTCGGTCTCAACGGTTTCGGCAGGAACGTCTTCACGACGAAGAACGCTCGGTGAGAACGCTGCAATGTGAACTGCGACGTCGTGAGCGGTCTCGGCATTTGAACCTGAGTAAGCAACCAAGACACCAACCTGTGGAGGAAGGTCTTTGCTGGTGCGGTGCAGGTAAGCATCGATTGCTGCGTCTTCTAGCGCGGCAACGCGACGTAGCTCAACTTTTTCACCCATGATTGCGGCTTCGTCGTTGATTACGTCGGCTACGGTGCTCGACTCTAGTGGTGCAGCAAGTGCGGCCTCTAGTGAACGTGCGTCGGCAGCCACGATTGCGTCTGCAATGCGGTCTGCTAGTGCAACAAACTTCTCAGCCTTAGCCACGAAGTCGGTCTCACATGCGAGTTCGGTTAGGTAACCGACTCCACCAGAAACGCGAGCAACAACCAAACCATTGCTGGTGGTGCGACCTTCACGCTTGGTGACTCCCTTTAGACCCTTTAGGCGAAGAACTTCCATGGCCTTGTCGACGTCGCCGTTGGCTTCGTCTAGAGCACCCTTGCAGTCCATCATGCCAGCGCCTGAGCGCTCGCGAAGAGCCTTTACGTCGGCTGCGGTGTAGTTTGCCATTACTCTGCTTCCTTCTCTGCCTCGGCAGGTGCAGCTGCTTCTTCTGCTGCAGGTGCTGCAACTTCGGCGGCTGGTGCCTCGACGGTCTCGGTGGCAGCGGTGCTCTGCTCTAGCAGTTCACGCTCCCACTCGGCTAGAGGCTCTGCAGCCTGTTCGTTCTTGGTGGTTCGGGCGATTAGGCCCTCGGCAACGGCATCTGCGATCACGCGGGTTAGTAGTGCAACCGAGCGAATAGCGTCGTCGTTTCCTGGAATACCGATGGTGACCTCGTCTGGGTCACAGTTGGTGTCTAGGATGCCGATTACCGGAATGCCAAGCTTCTTGGCTTCGGTGATGGCTAGGTGCTCTTTGTTGGTGTCAACAACCCAGATAGCGCTTGGGGTCTTGTTGACGTTACGAATACCACCCAAAGACTTCTCTAGCTTATCTTTTTCGCGACGAAGAATAAGAAGTTCTTTCTTGGTTAGACCGCTCTTGCTCGAGTCGTTGAAGTCCATGACTTCAAGTTCCTTGAGGCGTGAAAGACGCTTCTGAACGGTCTGGAAGTTGGTCAGAAGACCACCCAACCAACGCTGGTTGATGTAAGGCATACCCACGCGCTTGGCCTGCTCGGCGATGGCTTCTTGGGCTTGCTTCTTGGTTCCTACGAACAATATGCTGCCACCGTTTGCAACGGTGTCTTTGACGAACGAGTAAGCGTTGTCAATGTGAGCAAGCGACTTCTGTAGGTCGATGATGTAGATACCCGAGCGGTCGGTCAGAATGAAGCGACGCATCTTTGGGTTCCAACGACGGGTCTGGTGCCCGAAGTGAACGCCGCTGTCGAGCAGCTGGCGAACTGTTACTACTGCCATGGCAGTACTCCTTTTTGGCGCGATTAAGCGCCACTCAGTTAAACGCGAAGAGAGGATTCTCTTCACACCTGGTGCCGCATAAGAATCAGCTAACTTTCGTTAGACCGAGTTGATCTTGATGTTGATCGGCACGCGAAGTCGGCGTGCTTCTAGAGGCTCATTTTCATGGGACTTTAGCGACAT
>JBDLUM010000076.1:0-3008 GCA_039805305.1 Actinomycetota bacterium | reverse complement strand
TGCGGTGCTTCTTCTTCGACATGCGCTTACGACGCTTCTTAATAACTGAGCCCACGAAAACCTCACATTTAGGGATGTTGCCGACCGAACGTCGACCAACAGACTTTCTCCATTCTAGCCCAGCCAGACCTAGAATCAACCCGTGACCGAAAAACTCCCTTACGAACTAATCGAGAGCCGCGATGGCTTTGAGCTGCGACACTATCCACGCCACGTGGTCGCTGAGGTGAACATCCGTGGGGGTTTTATGAACGCCGGTAACGCCGCATTCGGCCCGCTGGTTTCTTTCATCAGTGGTCGCAACGAGCGTTCGCAGAAAATCGCGATGACCGCGCCGGTGCTTCAATCGAGCACGGATGCCTCGACTCATGTCGTGAGCTTCGTGATGCCGAGCGACATGAAGCCGGGTGATGTGCCAAACCCAACCGGCGGTGTGGTGAGCACTCGCGTGGTTGAGCCAACCAACATGGCGGCGATTCGGTTCGGTGGCGGCTGGAACGAGGAGCGCTTCATGGGCTTCGCTGACAAACTTGTCGCCTCTGTTAAGGCCTCTGGTCTCGAGGTTATTGGCGAGGTTCAGTTCGCCCGGTTCGATCCGCCTTGGAAGCCCGGGTTTCTAAAACACAACGAAGTTTTGGTTGAAGTTAACCTTTAGTTCATAACGTTCCGAGAGGGTACTTACATGACAATCGCATCGGTACTTTTTGTTTGTGTTCACAACGCTGGTCGTTCGCAGATGGCTGCTGGCTACCTGCAGCACCTAGCCGGTGACCGAGTCGAGGTTCGCTCGGCTGGCTCAATGCCTGGCAACCAGGTAAACCCTTCTGCGGTAGCAGCCATGGCCGAAGAGGGCATCGACATTTCTAACGCTCAGCCAAAGGTGTTGACCACCGAGGCGGTTCAGGCCAGCGACTACGTAATCACCATGGGTTGCGGCGACGCCTGCCCAATCTTTCCTGGAAAGAAATACCTCGACTGGGCACTCGATGACCCAGCCGGTCAGGGTGTTGAAGCTGTTCGCCCTATTCGCGACGAGATTCGCGGATTGATCGAAGGCTTGATTGCCGAGATCGACGAGCGCGCGGCTAAGGCCTAAGCTCAGTCATTCGGTTCGCGGCTAGCGCGCGAAAGACAAAACTTTCTAACGCTGTTTGCTGCGAAGCGTGATTCCGGTTCGGCGCATCCAAGCTCGCGGGGCGTTCTTCGCGATCCAAACCATCACGCGATACTGCCAACCAGGAATGCTGATGGCCTTGCCGCGCTGAGCGTCGGCCCAACTCTTGGCAACCAAGAAGTCGGCGTTTAGCCACATGAACTCCGGCAGAGCATCCATTTTCATTTTTGCGCGCTGGTGAAACTCGGTTTTGGTAAAGCCAGGGCACAGTGCCGAAACGTTGACTCCGTGCTTACTAACCTCGGCGTGCAGCGATTCAGACAACACGGTCACATAGGCCTTGGCCGCGCTGTAGTGGCCGGCGGCAAAGTAACCGGCAACCGAAGAGACGTTCACAACCGTGCCCGATTTGCGCGCCACCATCTGGGGCAGAACCGCGTGGGCCAGTCGCATTGGGGCGCTAACCAGAATGTTCACTACCGACTGCTCGTCGGCAGCCTCACTCTTGACGAACGAAGAATTCAGACCGAAGCCGGCGTTGTTGATGAGCACTTCGATTTGATTCTCGGTGATGAATTTTTCGAGAGCGGCGATGCCCTTTTCGGTGGTGAGGTCAGCGCTGAGCACCTGAGTCTCAATGCCGTGCTTGGCGGTTAGGTCGGCAGCGGTTTGCTTGAGGCGCTTTAGGTCGCGCGAAACCAGCACCAGGTTGTAGCCCTTGGCTGCGAGAAGGTTTGCATAAGCCGCGCCGATACCGGCGGTCGGCCCCGTTACTAGTGCCCAACTGGTCATGGCTATTTTCCTTCTGCGATTTCGCGTGCGCGAGCCAGTGCGGCTGCGGTTGCTCGGCCAAACAGTTCGTGCAGGCTCGCCTGTTCGAAAACGGCGATGGCCTGCATGGTCGTTCCATTCGGGCTGGTCACCTGGCGGCGAAGGTCAGCCGGGGTTTTGCCAGAGGCTGCCAATAGCTCGGATGCTCCGAGGAAGGTTTCTTCGACGAGCATCCGCGCCTGATCTGGCGTGAAGCCAAGTTCGACGGCCGCCTTGGTGAACTCTTCGATGAAGTAGAAAACATAGGCCGGGCCCGAGCCGCTCACTGTGCTGAGCTGGTCGATCTGGTCTTCGCCGACGACGACTACGCGACCGACCGATTCGAAGAGCTCGGATGCTGTGGCCAGCTGCTCTGGCGTAACTCTCGACCCCGCAGCGAGGCCGGTAACCGCGCGACCGACGATTGCCGGAGTGTTAGGCATTGCGCGCACCACGGCCACGTTGTCGGCCACTGCAGCCTGCATGGCCGCGGTGGTGATGCCGGCGGCAACGCTGATCACGAGCGAGCCGGGCTTGAGGTTGGCGGCTACCTCGTTCAGAACTTCGATTACATAGCCGGGTTTAACCGCGACGAGCACAATGTCGGCGTCGACTACTGCTTCGGCGTTGGCGGCGGCGTTGGTTTCGGTGGCGATTGCCGTGATGCCGAACTCATCGGCCAACCGGCTCGCGGTGGCTTCGGTCTTGGTGCTCGCGACTACTTCGCTCGCGTCGACTCCACGGCGCATTAGGCCAGCAAGAATTGCGGTTCCCATTGAACCCGAACCAAGAATAGCTAGTTTGTTGAACTTCACAGGTTCAGTTTAGGCGTGCACTAGGTGTCGGGCGGGCTTGGTAGTTTTGACTAGAAGACTTTGGAGGGTCGATGGCAGCGCGCGCAAAAAACGAATACACCTGTGGTGAATGCGGCTGGGCGAGCACAAAGTGGGTCGGCCAGTGCGGTGAATGCCAGCAGTGGAACAGCATGGTCGAGGGCGCTGGTGCCACTCGCGGCCTCGGCACCATCAAGTCGATCAAACCGGCCACCATCGTTGCCTCGTCTGCCGCTAAACCCATCACGGAT
>JBDLUM010000075.1:0-12926 GCA_039805305.1 Actinomycetota bacterium | reverse complement strand
GGTCGGTTCGAAAAATCGTCGATCCTGCCTTTTGAAAAATCTCGATAGCCCGCTTGGTCGGATGCCCGTAACTGTTTGACTCCCCCGCCGAAAACAAGGCAATCTCGGGCCGAAGGTCTTCGAATAGTTCCGCATATTGGTCTGCAGAACCGTGATGGCTGACTTTCACAATTAGAGGTTTGCCGGGTGATCGGTTGAGTAGCGAATTACGTAGTCGAACCGTGCGCATCTGAGCCCGTTCTCCGGCATCGGCAAAAGCGAGCAATAGCCACTGGCTTGTTTCAACCCGAAGAATGACACTTGCATCGTTGCTGTCTTCAGCGCCTGCAGCTCCGGGCTCTGGTGCGGCGACTATCCAAGACGCATCGCCAAGCGTGCCTCGGTCGCCAACCTCTGCCGTCGAAACCGCAACTCCTGCCTCAGCGAGTTGTTCGAGCGCCACGGCGACCTGCGGTCGGTCGTCATCGAATGGGCTGATGAGTGCCTGCCCTACCCTTGCATGTTTCAATGCACCTGAAAGGCCACCAACGTGGTCTGCGTCAAAGTGAGTGAGCAGCAAGACATCGATTCTCGAGACACCGAGTTTTTGCAAACACTTGGCTATCGGCTCGGGGTCTCGCCCAACATCGATCAACATTGTTTGGTTTAAAGAGCGGATGACCATGGCATCGCCTTGGCCCACGTCGCAAGAGACCACCTGCCAGTCGGCGCCTGGCCAGGATTGGGATCTGGCCACGGCGGAGCCCGAAAACGAGACGAAAGTTAGGGCAACAAGTGCTAAACCCGCAATCGCATGCTTCCGCATCCGAGAAATGATCAACAAACTGAGCGCAGCGACCGTGATCAGCATTAGCGCAATGCCAATCACACCCGATGGCCACCAAATTGTCGCGGCGGGAAGCACAGCCAAGCCGCTAATCAATTCAATTCCGTATGCAGCGAAAGACGCAATCCAATAGATCAGCGCTGCCAGTGGCGGGAATGCTATGCCGACGATTAAAGCGAGGATGCCCAGAACCGTGATTGGGGCAACAAGTGGCTCAGCAAGTAAGTTGGCTAACACTGAGTAAGTCGGTAGCCCACCAGAGAGGTCTACTAGCATCGGCAAACACCACAGTTGGGCCGAAACGACAACGGCCAAACCCAGCGCCAATGCTGCAGGCATTCGCAGAGACATCCTCTTGTAGAGCGCCGGTGCGATGAGCAAGATGGCTGCTGTGGCGACAACCGATAACCAGAATCCAAGACTTGTCACCATGTTCGGCCAGATCGTCAGAACCAAAATCACCGCCCATGAAAGCGCGATAGTCGGCGGCACTCGTCTACCTCCGAAGGCACACAGCAGTACCACCGACGCCATCACCGCTGCTCGAATAACCGAGGGTTCAAAGCCAACTACTGCAACGTAGAGCAGCAAGGCGAGTAGAGATATTGACAGGGTCACCCACCGACGACTCCCAGCTCGCTTGAGCAGTAGAAATACACCTCCAATCACAATGGCGCAGTTTGCGCCTGATACTGCGGTGAGATGGGTGAGCGAGAGTGTTTTCATGCGTATGAGCATTTGATTCGACAGGGCAGAATCGTCACCGATTGCCAGCCCCGCAACCAGCGCACCCGAATCGGGTGTTACTGCCCTAGCGGTTGAAGCAAAGTTCTCGCGAAGCAGGTCTAGCCAACTAGTCTGTTGCGGATGCTCTTCTAGAAGTGATGTTTGAACCAAGGTGAACCTGGGCGAGTCTCGATGACTTGGCTTCAGCCGAAACTGCCCTTCAAATTGCTGACCCACTTTTAGCGTCGACTTTAGATCTTCTTTGAACACCGCAGACGCTGAAAAGTTTGGCAGAGTTTTAGAACTCGCGGTAACTAGCGTTTGATAGCGGTCGATTTGAGCCACTCGAACGGTGCAATCTACGGTTGCGTAAGCTTTCGAAAGCGAGACAACCTCTGCTGGAGAATTAGCAACTTCGGCCGACGCTGAATTAGCGCCGGCAACCAAGAACAAAACCGAAAGTCCGACCAGAGCTGTAACAGAGTCGTTAGCCACTTTTGGTTGCCACTTTCGAACACCGATCAGCGCAAGAACCAAAAGTGCGAAGGCGCTAACAAAGTTAGGCAAGAAGTCAGCCAGCAAGCTCTGAACTAGCAACTCGCAAGCCAGCGCTGCAGCCCAAACAAAAGGAATCAAAGCGCAACCTTGCCTTGGATTCCGGCGAACAGTTTGTCGCCAATTCCGCCGACCTCAAGAAGGTCTTCAAGAGATTTGAAGCCGCCATTCGCGCTTCGCCAGTCGATGATTCTCTGGGCCAAAGTGGGGCCAACTCCTGGCAAAGCCTCAAGTTCGCTCTGCGAGGCGCGATTGAGGCTAACTAAAGCGCCCTTCACTGAACCCGAAGAAGTTTTCGATGATGAAGTCGATGCACTTGTCGAACTCACAAGCTCAAAGACCAGGAGTTGTTCACCATCAGAAACCAAACGAGCGAGATTGACGCTGGCCTGATCTGCCTTTTTGGTGAATCCTCCGGCCATCGCGACAATATCGAAAACGCGCGAGCCCGTCTCTGCAGCGTAGACACCGGGACTAGCGACCGCACCCGTCACATGCACAAAAATGTCGGTACTAACCGAGCCGGTGGTTTGGTCGAGAGAATCAGGGTTGGCGTAGAGCGACGGGGTTGGTTCGATTACCTGCGTGGGCGGTACACCCGAGTTGAACCATCCGAGAGCAAAAACGAAAGCCACGACCGGTGCGATTAGAGCAATGCGAGAAGTTTTGTCACCTGCTTTAGCTTTTGCCAGTAGCTCACGAAATCGATTCACATGGCGAAACTAAGCTAACGAGCGAGCCCGAAACCAAAGCCTGTGATAACTGTGGAAAACGCCTACTTGGTGGCTATGTTGACCAGTTTGGGCTCGCGAACAATCACAGCAGCAATTTCACGATCACCAATCGAGCGCTTCACCGCATCAGATGCCATGGCAAGTTCACGAAGGTCAGCTGCCGAAATGTCAGTAGCAACTTCGAACTTGTCACGAACCTTGCCATCAACCTGAACAACCGCGACGATCGAGCTCTCAACGACGAGTGAAAGATCGGCCTCAGGCAAACCGGCGAGGGCAACTGGAGCCTGGTGCCCCAGTTTGCTCCACATGTCTTCTGCTGTGTATGGAGAGAAGAGTGAAAGCGCTTTGGCGACCACTTCAGCGGCTTCACGAACAGCTGGGTCGCTCGGTCCGGCAGCACCATCGATGGTCTTGCGAAGGGCGTTGACTAACTCCATCACTTTCGCCACACCAACGTTGAATTTGAAGTTTTCAATCAGCGGGCCGAAGTCTCGAAGGAACGAGTGGGTTGCCTTGCGCAAAGTGGCATCGCCGTTTGCAAAATCAACACCAACTTCACTTCGAACATCGTTGGCGGTTCTCCAGGCGCGTGCCAAGAATTTTGCCGAACCCGATGGCGAGACATCCGCCCAGTCAATATCGTCTTCTGGCGGACCAGCGAAAGCCATAGTCAAACGAATGGCATCAACGCCGTGCTCGTCTAGCTGGTCGCTCAGTGCAACTAAGTTTCCGCGCGATTTCGACATCGCCGATCCATTCATCAAGACCATGCCCTGGTTCAGCAATCTGGTGAACGGCTCATCAAACTCGATCATGCCCATGTCGTGAAGCGCTTTGGTGAAAAAGCGCGCGTAGAGAAGGTGAAGAATCGCGTGGGTTACTCCACCGACATACTGATCGACAGGAGCCCAGCGCGCAGCCTCTTCTTTCGGAAAAGGAACCTCTTCGCTATTTGGAGACAAGAAGCGCAAGAAATACCAGGATGAATCGACGAAAGTGTCCATTGTGTCTGAGTCGCGCTTTGCTGCGGCCCCACATTTCGGGCAGGCAACGTTGACCCAGTCTTCGGCTGCGCCTAGCGGAGAAGAACCCTTTGGCTTGAGGTCAAGACCGGCAGCAGATGGAAGCTCGACTGGCAGTTGATCGGCCGGCACAGGCACCTCGCCGCAGGCATCACAGTGGATGATCGGAATCGGGGTACCCCAGTAACGCTGGCGCGAAATGAGCCAGTCACGAAGCCTGAAGTTTTTGGCGAGTTTAGCCTTGCCAGAAGAATCAAGGTGCTCGGTGATCGCCTTGATTGCCTCCGCTTTAGAAAGCCCGTTGAACTCTCCCGAGTTGACCAAAACACCCTCAGACGTAGTGGCAACCTTGGTGACCGATGGGTCATCTTCGCCGGTATCGACGACTGTGCGAACATCCAAGTTGAATTTCACTGCGAAAGCCATGTCGCGGTCATCGTGCGCCGGAACAGCCATGATTGCGCCGGTTCCGTAGTCAGACAGCACGTAGTCGGCTGCCCAAATTGGCAGACGTTCACCATTGACCGGGTTGATTGCAAATCTGTCTAGAAATACACCGGTCTTTTCACGGTCGGTGGCGAGGCGGTCGATGTCGTTCGACTTTTTGACCTGATCTAGATAATCCTGAAACGCCATTCGAACTTCAGGCGTTGAACCCGAAGCTAGTTCGGCGGCCAAGTCGCTATCTGGAGCGACGACCATAAAGGTTGCACCGAATAGGGTGTCTGGGCGTGTGGTGAATACGGTAACCGACTCGGTGCGGCCCTCGATTTCAAATGCCACCTCGGCACCGTGAGAGCGACCGATCCAGTTGCGCTGCATGGTTAGCACCTTCGAAGGCCAGTTGCCTTCAAGAGTGTCTAGGTCGTCAAGTAGGCGGTCGGCATACTCGGTGACCTTGAAGTACCACTGGGTCAAAGCCTTTTTGGTGACCACGCTGTCGCAGCGCTCGCATAGGCCCTGAACAACCTGCTCATTCGCCAAAACCGTCTGACAAGAAGGGCACCAGTTGACGTTTGAATTCTTGCGGTAGGCAAGACCACGCTTGTAGAACTCAAGAAACAGCCACTGGTTCCAGCGGTAGTAAATCGGGTCGCAGGTTTGAAGAACGCGATCCCAGTCGAAAGAACATGCGTAACGACGCATCGAAGACTTCTGCTGCTCAATGTTTTCGTAGGTCCAGCCGCGTGGGTCTAGGCCGCGCTTTATTGCTGCGTTTTCTGCCGGTAGGCCGAAGGCATCCCAGCCGATTGGGTGAAGAACGTTGAAACCCTTTTGCGCCCAGTAGCGAGAGATGACGTCACCTAGGGCATATGCCTCGGCGTGGCCCATGTGAAGGTCGCCCGATGGGTAAGGGAACATGTCGAGCACGTACTTGGTCGGGCGAGGGTCATCGGCGAGGCCAGAGTTGAATGGCTTGATGTCATCCCAAATAGGTAGCCATTTGTCTTGAATAGCGAAGATGTCGTATTCGTTTTCAGACGTGTTTTGCTCTTGCATTTGCTCGCTTTTTCGTGTGATGCCTGCCCAAAATGGCGTGGTTACTAGGTTACCAGCCAAGGGTCATCGGCACCGAGTGCTCGCAGCAGCGCTTTGGCCTTCAACTTAGTTTCTTCGAGCTCCGCCTCGGGCACCGAGTCGATAGTGATGCCTCCACCGACGCCGATCGTGGCTCGGCCATTTTCAAATACGATGGTTCGAATAGTCATGCCCAGTTCAGCCGCGCCATTGCTCGCGATGAAACCTACTGCCCCGCTGTAGACCCCCCGAGGGCCAGCCTCGAGCTCGCCAATAATCTCGATTGCGCGCAGCTTGGGGGCACCGGTCATTGAGCCTCCCGGAAACGCCGATTCAACAGCATCAAACACGGATGCTTCTGGCAGCAGTTTGCCGACCACGGTGCTAACCAGCTGATGCACTGTTGCGTAAGTCTCGATTTCGAACAGCTTTGGCACGTCAACTGAGCCAACTTCGCAAACTCGACCTAGGTCATTTCTCATCAGGTCAACAATCATCAAATTCTCAGCGCGCTCTTTTTGATCGGCGCGCAGGTCGAGGGCGATTGCTCTGTCTTCTGCATCGTTCTCGCCACGAGGCCTAGTGCCCTTGATTGGCTTGGTCGAGACCGTGCCTCCCACGTGCGCGAGCAAGAACTGTTCGGGTGAGGCGCAAACGACCGCCCTTGACCCTAACCGCAAGAACGCAGCGTATGGTGCGGGGTTGTGCTCTCTGAGCCGCAGATAGGTGAGCAGTGGGTCAAGTGTGGTGTCGATTGAAATCTGATTGGTCAAGCACAGTTGATAAACGTCGCCAAGGCCAATGTGTTGTTGAGCCTGTTCGATCAAAGAAATGTAGGTATCGGCCGAGTGTCTAAGTGTTGTTTTGGTTGAGCGTCCGCCAGCATGGCGCAGACGATACGCCGCCTGCTCGCCGCCGACTAACGCTAGCCGCAGCAGAGCAGCGTTTAGAAAGTGCTCGAACTCAGCGTCGTCGTCAAAAGCCCCAATGAAATGGATGTGCCGGCGATCGTGGTCAAAAACGAGTGCTCGGTCAACGAGCATCCATGCATCTTGGTCGTTCTCATAGCCGAGCACGCCAACCAAGCCGGGGCGAAAATCAAACGGTAGCTCAGCCTCGTCTTCAAAGCTCAAAGTGCTCAGCAGGGCTGCGAGCTCTTTTCTGTGAAGTTCGGTGTACAAAGCTGAAGCTCCACCAATCACCGAAAATCGGTTATCGAGGTTGAATTCTCGATCTAGCCAAAAGGCGTTCGAGTCTGCTCCGTGAAGCGCGATGAACACATCTGAGGGATGCACCCATCCCTCTAGCACGTGCGTGTAGAGCTTCATCGTTCCTCGTCTTGACCTCGGTGCATTTTGCGACCGCCAACAACTTATAGATTAGACACTAAGCGCTAAAACGGGAGGTGACCGATGCAGCTGGACGCTGATTTCTACTGCTATCGAAACGGTCAACTCGTTTTGATTGAAGCCGACGATAACCCAGACGTGAGCTTGGCTGCCGCCGACTCGTGGTTGGTTGACGAGGGTCGTGTCAGAGGCTTGCCAGAACACGAAGCTCGGTTTAGAAAAGCAATCGATCAGGTCGCGCCAGACCACGCTTATTTGCTCGACGATTTCTTTGAACAGGTGCGAAGAGTTTTGCCTCGTACCGGTCGTTGGTTTCCGCGAATCGAGTATCACCGCGACGAAAACACTGATAGCCATTTGAGACTGAGGCTTCGTAGCGCTCCCGAAACCACACCGACCGTCACGCTTTGGACACTCGACGAGCCAGACCCCAGAATCAACCCTTTGATAAAGGGGCCTGACCTTAGCCTCGGTCAACAACTTCGCCGCCGCGCCAACCTTCACGGTGCAGAAGAAGCCGTTTTGCTCACTGCAGAAGGGATGATCAGCGAGTGTGCGCTGTCAGCTCTGGTTTGGTGGCGAGGTGATGTTCTTTGCGCCCCTGGCGACGATGTTCCGTGGCTTGAATCGATCACTAGAAACGAAGTTTTTGCGCTAGCCAGCCAAGCCGGCTACTCAACCCAAACCGAGTTGGCCAGACCAGTCGACCTGGACGGTCTAGAGATTTGGGTGCTGAGCTCTTTGCAGGGCATCCGTGTGGTTACCGGCTGGGATGCTCTACCGAGCGGCCCCGCGGCACCGGTGCATGCCGACACCTTCAAAAAGCGCTTGAGATTACTCAGCGCTAGCATCGACTAATTCGGGAGTTTTTATGTGTGGACGTTTCGTAGTTGCCAGAACGGTTGGCGAACTGCTCACCATTTTTGAGGCCGACGAAATTGTTGGCGAGATGCCGGGCATTTCTTACAACGTCGCACCCACCCAAAATATCGCCATCTTGGTTGACCGATCTTTCGAAAAGGATGAAGCCGGTGGGCCTGTCGGAGAACTAAACCGCGAGTTTCATGCGGCCAGGTGGGGGCTGGTTCCTCGTTGGGCCAAGGCTATCGACGGTGCTCCCCTGATCAACGGTCGCATCGAAACGATTCTCGAGAAACCCTCGTTCAAAGATTCTGTCGTCCGTCGCCGCTGCGTGATTCCTGCTTCGGGCTATTACGAATGGCAAGTGCTTGCCGATGGTTCGAAGCAGCCTTTCTACATTCACGCGGGCGAGGGCGGAGTCTTTGCCCTGGCTGGGCTCTACGAATGGTGGCTTGACCCGTCTAAGGCTGCTAACGACCCAAATCGTTGGTTGCTTTCGGCAACAACCTTGACCAAAGACAGTGCGCCAGAGCTTTCGCACATTCACGACAGAAACCCACTTCTGCTAACTCCAGATACTTTCGAAGCCTGGATCGACCCGCACATTGAAGGCGATCAAGACCTCTTGGATGCGATTGCCGTCGGTTCTGACGAAGTCGCCGCCGAGGCACTCTTCCACAAGGTTTCAAGCGAGGTTGGCAAGGTTCGAGTGAACGAACCAAGCCTGATAACCGCCCTCTAACGACCCACCTTAGGCCGACACGCCGTAGTCAATTTGATATGTCCGAGGGGGTTCATACACTCTTGTTATTCGAACAGATTTTCGAATAGAAAGAGGTTTCAAAATGCTGAGGGTAGACGAGATCGTCACCGTGGCAGTCGACAAAAATGGTCAGCCGATTGGTTTTTCTTGGCGCAACGAGAGTTTTCTGGTTTCTGCTCCCCCGATTCGCTGGTTTGCTCGGCGTGAGTGGTGGAACGAAGCTGCGAGAGTTCAGCGCGGCATCGGAGCCGGAGTGCTTGAAGTAGAAATGTGGCGACTCTTAGCCTCTGGCGTGGCCAAGGCAAAGAGTCAGTTTGAGCTAGTGCACAGCACTTCAGACGGCATTTGGCGCCTGGTTCGAGTCTTCGAATAAAAACGCCGAAGGGGCTGGTTGATCAATCATGAGTGGATTCATTCACCTTCATGTGGCTTCAGCCTTCTCTGGGCACTATGGGGTAACGAGGCCAGAAATCATGGTCGAGGCCGCCGCGGCGAGAGGTGAGAGCGCGCTGGCGATAACCGACCGAGACGGCCTCTACGGCGCAGTGAAGCACATCGGCGCGTGCCTAAAAATGGGCATCTCCCCCATAGCCGGCGTCGACCTTGAAGTTGTCGATGAAGCCGGCTTGTCGCTGGGTCGCGTGGTTGTGCTCGCACACGGCCATGACGGCGGGCTGGGTTGGTCGGCGCTCTGCTCCGTCGTGTCAACCGCTCATCGGAAGACCCGAAAACAGCAGAACCCCTCGATCGAAAGAGGTGAACTGGCAAGGCTTGCTGTGCGAGACGGGGTTGCCTTGGTCACGGTGCTGGTCGGCAACAACAGTGACGTTGGTGAAGCCGCGCTGGCTGGAAACCGAACACTAACCGCCGAGCGACTCAAGAACTGGAGAAAGGCATTCATCTCAACTAGAGCGCTGGTAGTAGAAATCACCAGCCATCTAACCGAACCGGGTTCACCGTTTTGCAGCATGCAGGCAAACCGACTGCTGCAGCTGGCCGACTCGATGGGCATCCCTACGGTTCTAACCAACGCGGTTCGCTACCTTGAACCAGATGACGCCCTCACAGCAGACGTGCTCGATGCCGCCAGGCACCTAGAACCATTAGGAATGTTTACTCTGCAACCGAATGCTCAAGCTTGGTTGAAGCCAGCAAGCAAAATGCAGGCGTTGGCGATTGAAATAACTCAAGACCGAGCACGCGCGAAGAAGCTGATTGAAACAACCATTGATTTGGCCGACCGGTGTCGCCTGAACCCAGCGAACGACTGTGGTTGGGGTAAGCCAAAAACTCCAGAGAAGAGCACTCTCGGAATCGAAGGAAACCCTTTCGAAGTTCTTTGGCAAAAGGCAAACAGCGCAATCGAGTGGCGTTACCCACGAGCATCCGACAATCAGCTTGCTTCGATTCGACACCGACTCAGCCAAGAGTTGATCACAATCAACCGACTGGGGTTTGCCACCTACTTTCTGACCGTGGCCGATGTAACCCAAATGATTCGCGACATGAAGATTCGAATCGCAGCGCGAGGTTCGGGAGCTGGGTCGCTAACCAACTACTTGCTAGGCATCAGTGGGGTTGACCCGATAGAGCACGAACTGCTCTTCGAGCGATTCTTGAGCACCGAACGCAGCAGCCTGCCAGACATCGACATCGATGTTGAGTCGGCTAGGCGGCACGACATCTACCGAGAGATTTTCAAACGCTACGGCAGCAATCGCGTAACCCTACTCTCAATGCAGAGCACCTACCGTGGCCGAGGTGCCATGCGAGACTCAGGGCTGGCGCTCGGGTTAGACGAAGACCAAATAGATGACATCGCCAAAAACATGTGGCGCTTCAGCGCGCGAACCTTCAGAAACGCGCTAGGAACCAAACCCGAACTTGCCGCGCTCGCCCAATCGGTCGAAAGCGATCGGCAGATGAACCTGTTGGTAGACATCACCGAGCGACTCGATCGATTGCCTAGACACATCTCGATGCATCCTTGCGGTGTGATTTTGGGTGATGCCACTCTGCTCAATCTCACCCCGGTAGAAACCAGCGGCATGGGGCTGCCGATGAGTCAGTTCGATAAAGACGACATGGATCCAATGGGTTTTCTGAAGCTCGACGTTCTGGGCGTTCGCATGCAGAGCGCGATGGCCTATGCGGTTCGAGAGCTCGAGCGGGTGAAAGGAGAAAAACTCGAACTAGACGAGATACCCCGTGACGATGCAGAAACCTTCAAGCAGATTAGAACCACCAATACCCTTGGCATTTTTCAAATCGAAAGCCCTGGCCAACGTGAGCTAACCGGCAAACATCAGCCCACAGAGTTCAACGACCTGACCATTCAAATTTCGCTGTTTCGCCCAGGCCCGATGAAGGGCAACATGATTGCGCCATACCTAGATGGGCGGCACGGGTTTGCAACGCCAGAATATCTACACCCAGACCTCGAGCCAATTCTTCGTGAAACATACGGCGTGGTTATCTTTCACGAGCACGTACTGCGAATTTTCAATGTGATGACCGGATGCGGCTTAGCCAAAGCCGACGAGTTCAGAAGAAACCTCGAAAACCCGAGACTCGCACCACAGGTTGCGGCGTTCTTCAAGCAGAAGGCAAAAGAAAAGGGCTACACCCAAGAAACCATAGACAAGGTTTGGGCAACTCTCGAGGGTTTTGGCTCATTCGGTTTTTGCAAAGCGCACGGAGCAGCCTTCGCGATGCCCACCTACCAAAGCGCTTGGCTCAAAACCCACTACCCCACCGAATTCATGGCTGGCTTGTTTACTCACGACCCAGGCATGTATCCGAAACGATTGCTGCTGGCCGAAGCCAGACGTTTGGGGGTTCGGCTGCTTCCGCTCGATGTGAATCAGTCGACCGATGAATACCTAGTGCAGTCAGCTCCTCGGGTAACCACAGATCCGAACGAACCGACGTTCGGCATTCGAATGGCGCTCACCGAAATTCAAGGAGTAAGCGAAGCCGAGATAAAGCGCGTCATAGAACATCAGCCCTACACCGATGTGGCCGACTTCTATCTGCGTGCCAAACCGAGCCGACGAACACTAGAACGGCTTGCCACGGTTGGCGCACTAGACCAGCTGGCCAACGTCGATAGCCATACCCGCGGCGACATTGTCATGCGGGTTCGCGAACTCAACTCGGTCGTGAAACGCCCGCACCTAGACCCAAACCAACCCATGCTAGATTTCACGGTCACCGAACGCATGCCAACCGGAAACGCCGAAACATCAACTGAAGACCGGGTGGCCGCAGAGCTTGCGATTCTCAAGATGGACATCTCTGGGCACGTACTTGATAAATACCGCCCAATGCTAGACGCCATGGGGGTAACCCGGTCAGACGAACTGGTTCACCTTCGCAGCAAAACCGAGGTGCTAGTCGCGGGCGTAAGAGTAGCAACCCAAACGCCGCCAATGCGCTCTGGTAAGCGAGTAGTCTTCATCACTCTTGACGACGGGCACGGATGCTCTGACTCAACGTTCTTCGACGAAGCACAGCAGCGCTGCGCTTCGACTCTCTTCAACACAAAGTTGTTGCTGATCTCGGCGAAAACCCGTCGAACCGGAGTTCGCGGGGTGTCACTCATGGCTGAAAACGCGTGGGATCTCAAAGCACTTTGGGCCAATTGGGTAAAGGACCAGCAAAGCAAAGAGGCACCCGCCTTCGCGGATGCCTCTTAACTAAAAATCTGCAGCGAGGGTTAGTCGCGGCGCAGAATCGAAAGCAGTCGAAGAATCTCGACATAGAGCCAAATCAGAGTCACGGTAAGACCAAAGGCCGCACGCCACTCGTATTCGGCGGGCAGACCCTTAGCTACGCCCTGCTTGATGTCTTCGAAGTCGAGGTTCAGAGTGAAGGCAGCAAGACCGACACCAACTAGAGCGATAGCCCAGCCCCACTCGGTTCCGTATGCGTTCATCGAACCACCGGTGAACATCGAGAAACCGAAGTTCACAAGAGCAAAGAGACCATAGCCGATTAGCGATGCGAACATGATGCGGGTGAAGCGAGCATCCACTTTGATAAGGCCAAAGTAGTAGGCTGCAAACATTCCACCAGCGGTAACCAAGGTGGCCATAACCGCGGTGTAAACGATGCCTGGGTAGATCTGTTCGAAAAGGCTAGAAAGGCCACCCAAGAAAACACCCTCGACGGCTGCATAGGCAACCACGCCAACCGGGTTGATCTTGCGGCTAAAGGTTAGCCAGAGAGCTAGACCGAAACCGACCAGAGCTGCAGGAAGAAGCAGCGAGATTTGAGTTTCGACAGGAGCAAACAACCAAGTTGCGCCAGCGGCTGCTAGAAGAACGATGAAGAGACCTGCGATTTTTACCGAGGTACCTTCAAAGGTCATCTTGTTGCCACTGGTGATTTGCTCAAACTGAGCATCAACAGCTTCTTGGTTTACGGTAGGTGCCTTAAGCACGCGATTGAATACTGGGTTGTGTGAGTTACTCATAGTTTTTAGTCTAGGCAACAACCTGAAAAATGGCTGGGAACACAGCCCGATGGGGAAAAAGCCTAAAAACTAACGTGCCTTTGCAAGAAAGT
>JBDLUM010000074.1:0-3360 GCA_039805305.1 Actinomycetota bacterium | reverse complement strand
ACAGAGAAGAAGAGCGCCACAGCAGCGATGCCCAGAAGAAAAACACCGAGAACGATGTGAAAGACTTCTTCGATTCGCTCGACCCAATGACCAGGCACGAGTAACTTGTGGTTCTCATCCGATTCTTTAGCCATGCCTGAAATGTAGCCCACGAGCCGTGCGATGCATAGAGAAGGTCGACTTTGCTACATCACATTTGTGTTGCGTTATGAACTGACGAGAAAACAAATTGCGCTCTTGCCGAACTCACACACAGCAGGCTTGCGTGTGTGAGAGATTTTAGACAGGCATTGAAATCTTTGCTTAGAAGCTTTAGGAGAACCATCAGATGAAGAAGCGACGTTGGCTCTGGCTGTCAGGCTCGGCAGTGCTATTGGTTACAGTGATAGCTGCATTCGCGGTACCCGCGTTCACGCAACAAACCAAGTACGAAACCTACGAGGTTAACCCAACTGCAGTGGTTAAAACTGTTGCTGCAAATGGCCAACTGGCCGAGTCGCAGTTATTAGCTTATGGGCCTAGCAAGCAGGCAATTCTGGCCTCTTCAAATGGCTCAGAATCCCTTCCAGCGCAATTCGGCCTCAGTGCAGAAATCACGCAGATCGAGGTGACCAGAGGCCAACTTGTCGAAGAAGGCGACCTGTTATTCACCTATGTTTCTGCGCTTGGGCAGTCGGTTCGAGTTCGCGCCATCGCAGACGGCGTAGTTCGCTCGGTAGACACCGCTGAAGGTCTCACCACATCAGGTCAGGTCGTTAGCGTGGGTAGCGCGCAACCCGTGGTCTCGGTTTTTGCCAGCGAATACGACGCAGATTTGGTCGACGTAGGTCAAAGTGCCACCATCGAACTCGATGCCATCAATGCAGTTTTCAAGGGGTCTGTTCTATCAATTGGGCAAGTAGCCAGGTCGCTCAGCGGCATCAAACAGTACGAGGTCTTGGTTGAAGTCGAGGAGATTCCAGAAGGCGCTCGGTTTGGCATGAGTGCTACCGCAGAAATCGAAGTTGAACGAACTAAAGATGTGCTGGCGGTACCTTTCAGCGCTTTGA
Organism: Actinomycetota bacterium; assembly: GCA_039805305.1. Classification (GTDB taxonomy): domain Bacteria; phylum Actinomycetota; class Actinomycetes; order Actinomycetales; family Microbacteriaceae; genus Rhodoluna. Next base: position 2,311 of record JBDLUM010000074.1, on the reverse strand, counting down.
TCGGAGAACTTCCGGAGGTTCAGGTTTTGGTCAATGGTGGGACAAGTAGCCAAAGTGTGATAACCCTGAAAGTGACTCTTGGAACTCGGGGCGACAGTTTTGTTGAAGTTAAGACGGGCTTGAAGGCCGGTGATTCGGTGATCGTAGGCTTGGCTGGCGATGTGCCTACCCCGGTCGAGTTTGGCCCTCCTCGCGGAACCTCAAACAATGGCTGATGAAGTTGTTCGACTAGAAAAGGTTCGTCGCGACTACATGGTTGGCGACCAAGTGACGACTGCCTTAGACGGCGTTGACTTGGTTATCAACCGCGGTGAGTTTGTGGCTATTGTTGGGCCATCCGGCAGCGGCAAGTCAACGATGATGAATTTAATCGGATGTCTCGACAGGCCTAGCGCGGGAACAGTGTTGATTGCGGGCGATGCCACCAACGAGTTGAGCGATAACGAACTCACAGCGCTGCGCTCGAAGGCGATTGGTTTCGTTTTTCAGCAGTTCCAGTTACTTCCAAACACGACAGCTATTGAGAACGTTATGGCCCCTTTGCTTTACCAAGGAATCAGCACGAAGCAGGCAAAGAAGGCAGCGGCTGCCATGCTCACTCAGCTGGGTCTTGGCGACAGGTTGAACTTTGACCGCAACCGCCTATCTGGTGGTCAGCAGCAAAGAGTTGCTATCGCAAGGGCCTTGGTCACCAGCCCAGACATCGTTTTGGCTGATGAGCCCACTGGGGCACTCGACTCAAAAACAGGAGCTGCTGTAATCGATCTTTTGAAAAACCTGAACAAAGAGGGCAGAACCATTGTTCTAATCACTCACGATCTAGACATCGCAGCCAGTGCCCCAAGAAGAGTCTTTTTGCGCGATGGTCAGATTGAACGTGATGAGCGAGGTGTCAGTTGAGGTTATTAGGAACGGCAGCTCTCGCCCTAAACCGAATCTGGGCTACCAAAGTCAGGTCTCTTTTGACCATGCTTGGAGTGGTCATCGGCGTAGCGGCCATTGTTGCTCTCACAGCAATCGTTGACGGCGCATCGCAAGGCATCAACAAATCACTTTCGACACTTGGCACCAACCAGCTCAACATCACAGCCATGGCTCCCGATGCCCTGAGCGAGCTTGATGCTCGGGCATTGGCAGATATTGATGGTGTGTCGGTTATGTTCATGCAGGCGCAAAACGAAGGCACCATCGCCACCGAAGACACTCGAGTTACGGCTCGTCTGGTTGGTGTGTCATCGCAGTACTTTGCGGCAGTGAAACCAGAGATCGCTCTGGGCTCTTATCTCTCAAGCAGCTCCTTCGCCGCTTCAGCTAAAGATGTCGTTTTCGGTGCGGATGCAGCGAACGATGTCGGGCTTACTGCTGACATGCTCGGTAAAACGGTAAAACTAAACGGGCAAGATTTTCGGTTGGTTGGAGTTCTAGATGACCAAGCCGGGTTTGGAACAAGCGGCCGAGTCTATGTGACTCTAGACGCCGCTCGAAAACTTTTTAGCCAATACCCATACGTTTCGAGCATCGTGGTGCAGGCACAAACTCCCGAGCAAGTCGATGCACTACAGCTGAACACAGACTCGCTTCTGAGAGAAAGGTATGGCCTCGCGGCAGACACCGATGCCCGCTACACGATCACGAACCAGGCATCCTTGCTCGCTGCGGTTGGCTCGATCACCGATACTTTGGCACTCTTGCTCACTGGAATCGCCGCCATCAGCCTTATTGTTGGCGGTATCGGCATCATGAACATCATGCTCGTATCCGTTCGTGAAAGAACCCGCGAAATCGGAGTGCGAAGAGCCATTGGTGCAAAACAGAGCAACATTCTCACGCAGTTTCTAATCGAAGCCATCGTGCTCTCATTAGCTGGTGGCGTGATAGGGCTCATCCTGGGTGAGATAGCGGCGTTCTTTTTAGCCATTCTCGGAGATTGGGTCTTTGTGATCAGCTTCAACACCGTCACCACGGCGCTTGGCTTTAGCCTGCTGATTGGTGTTGTCTTTGGTGTTTGGCCAGCACGAACTGCAGCCAAGCTTGAGCCAATCGATGCCCTCAGGTTTGAGTAGGCAGTTTTGGCGGAGAATGGCCCCCAAAGTCGCCGCTTTGCGACGCCGATGGGGCCCCAGCGAACGTTCGAATCCGCCCCACATAAACCCAGCAAACAAAAAGACCGCCCGTAAGGCGGTCGTTTTGTCTGCGGAGAATGGGGGATTCGAACCCCCGAGAGCTTGCACTCAACGCGCTTTCCAAGCGCGCGCCATAGGCCACTAGGCGAATTCTCCTGGCAAGCCAGTGATCGAAATCACCGGCAACC
>JBDLUM010000073.1:0-2684 GCA_039805305.1 Actinomycetota bacterium | reverse complement strand
GAGGTAACAGGCTAAATTTGACGCATGACAATTCGCCCAATCTGCATAACTGGAGAGCCTGTGCTCCACGTCCGAGCCCAAGAAGTGACCGACTTCGGGCCGGAACTCCGTGAGCTAGTCGCTGACATGTTCGAAACCATGGACAAGGCACCTGGTGTTGGGCTAGCAGCTCCCCAGATTGGCGTAGGTCTCAGAGTGTTCACCTACGACTATGACGATGACGAAGGCAACGAGCGCCGCGGTGTAATCATCAACCCAGTCCTCGAACGTGGCCCTATCCTCGACGAGCCTGCCGACGAAGATACTGAGATTGAGGGTTGCCTATCCGTACCGGGTGAGCGTTTCCCTCTAAAACGCGCCGAGAACGTAACCATAACCGGAGTTGACTTGGAACAAAACCCGGTCTTTATTGAGGCAGATGGTTGGTTCGCAAGAATATTCCAGCATGAGTTTGATCACTTGGATGGGACGCTCTACGTAGATCGACTAGCTGAACCTTGGCATGAAATCGCTTTTGACATCATCTCTGACAACGGTTGGGGCAAGCCCGGTCTGACCTGGTTACCAGGCAAAGACAACCTAGAGGGTTAGAAGAATAATCGGATGAGCGCGGCTGCGGCAGCTGCGGCAGCCACCATCACGATAAATGGCACACGAAGAGCGAGCAGTACCGCCGCGATAGCCAGCGCAGGGATTCGCGCGTCAAATACGACTTCGTTGCCATCGGTGAGCATTTGAACGCCGGTGAGCGCGGCCAGCAAAGCGATCGTTAGAAGGCCCGCAGTCTTTGCAATCTTTGGGTTGTCGAGAACGGTTTTCGGAACAACCGACCCCAGAAACTTCCACGAGTAAACGGCAACTGAGGCAATCAAGAGCCCGACCCAAAGGGACATCTACTCCCCCTTTGCCTTGCGCTCGAAGAGATTGAGCAGCCCCACAACGACAGCAACCAACCCAGCAAGCATTACCGGCACTCCCGCCGGAAGCGAAGGCGTTGTGACAACTGCGACGATGAAGGCAAGTGCTGCTACCGCAAGCGACTGGCGCTCCTTCAATCGGGGCCAGAGCAAGCCCAAGAAGGCTGCCGCTGCAGCGGCATCTAGGCCCCAGACCTTAGGGTCGCCAAGGGCATCACCCAAGAGAGCGCCCAGCAGAGTCATCAGATTCCAAAAGATAAAGACCGAAATACCGGTGACCCAGAAGCCTTTGCGTTGGTCAGCGAGAGACTCCTGAGAGGTTGCGACACCCGTAGATTCATCGATTGTCAACTGGGCACCGACGAATCGTTTGAAGCCGCTCAGCCGAAGAATCGGATTCATGCTTACCGCGTAGAAACCGTTTCGAACACCCAAAAGCCATGCTGAGACAACTGCGGCTCCGACAGCAGCCGGCCCGCCTGCAGCGATTACACCGATAAACGCAAATTGCGACCCGCCGCTAAACATAAGAAGGCTAAGCACTTGGGTTTGCCAGACATCCAAGCCGGCTGTGGTTGCCAGTGCACCGAATGATATTCCGTAGAGACCAGTAGCGAGACCAACGCCGACAGACATCGTGGTGACAGGAGAGAGCTTAGACATCGAGCATCTCCGATTCGTAAAGCGCGAAGAAGAGCTGTGTGAGGGTGGCGAAGCCGCACTTGCGCTGTGCCGACTCCAGAATCTGACGGACTCGGTACTTTGGCGCCTCTAGGCGGGCCGCAACTTCGTCCTGTGGCACACCCTCTGCAAAGAGATCGAGCACCCACTTCTCTTTTTCGTTCAAGTCTCCGAGCTTCAGCATGAATTCGGGTGAACCGATTTTTGGGTGATGCATCAGATCAAGGAACTCGCGCAACTTGGCATAGTTTGGTTGGTCCTGCTTGGACGCACTCACCCGAATAGCCCTCAAGAGCGACTCGGGTAGCTGGTCTTGGGTCACCAAATCCGTTGCGCCCGCGCGCATAGAGGCCAGCTTCAGCTCCTCAGAAAAATACGAGCCGGTCATGATGATGGCAGGGATCTTCGCATCATCAGCGAGGTACTTTGCAATCAACTTTGTGGCAAGGGTTATGCCGTCACCACCACGAAGACGGTGATCAATAACCAATACGTCGATGAGCGCGTCGGGGACTCGTTCGTAGGAACCATCTACCGAACTGTCTTCAAGCACAACCTTCAAGTCCAATTGAGAATCGATTATCTGACGTCTACCGAAGCGGATGTCGTCATCGCCGTCGATCAGCCCAATTCGAAGATCGAGGCCCACTTAGCGCCTCTGAGGTGCGATTGCTGCAAACTCTCGCAGTCTTGGGAAGATGGCGGATACGGTGAAGCCAACTCCAGGGACCTTGGTCACTTCTACGGATCCGCCGTAAATCGCCGCACGTTCACGCATGGCTGTAAATCCAGGGCCGGAGATTGGCTCGACGAGTGCCTTCAAGTCATCCTCAGCGGTATAGCCAGGTTCTTCGAGCTCGAGGTCGACCAAGCTTCGGTTGGAAACCTCGATGCCGTTGTCCTTGACCAACACCTGGAGCCCGTCGTCCACCCAGGAGAAGTCCACGGTTACATCCGTGCCCACCGGGGTGTGCTGCTTGATGTTTTCGAGTGCATCAAAGACCAACTTGAAAATAGTTAGTGCAGCGCCCTCATTGATTGCAAAGCGTGGGCCTTCGTGACGGAGGGAAGCGTTGTAGCCAAACT
>JBDLUM010000072.1:0-6759 GCA_039805305.1 Actinomycetota bacterium | reverse complement strand
TCACCTACGACGCATACGGCCAGTATGAACGTGCAACAACCAGTCAAGGCCTGATCTTGATGGGTGCACGTGTCTATAACCCGGTAACCAACCAGTTCACCAGCCCAGACCCGATAACTGGCGGAAACGAAACCAGCTACACCTACCCAAACGACCCAATCAACAAAAACGACTTCACAGGGCTTTATACGGCACTGAATTTTGCAATTGATTTAGTTACGGCATTATTGACGGCGTTTATCTGTGCCACCACGGCCCTGTTTGGTTGTCTATTAGGAAGTGCGATTGTTTCGGGAGTTACAAAAGCCATAGAGGCTGGAATTGAAATGAAGGCCAGAAAAGGGTCGCAATCACAAGTCGGTCGTGCAATGGCGCGCGGATTTATTGAAGGCTTTGGTACAGGCCTTCTAGGAGGTGTTGTCAGCAAGGCTTTCCGCCTAATTTTAAAGACAGTCAAGGTACCTTCAGGCCCAAAAAAAGATCCCACTATGAAGGACATTCTCAAGGACACGGCGGTGAAAACAGGAACTAAGGTGGGAGGTGATGTTGGTAAGGAAATATGGAAGCAACTTTGGTGACCACGGTTTTCCAATTCATCGAGTCTGAATTTGGCCTTCTTCTAATGACCTTATTTGTGACTTTACTCTCGTACGCCGGTGGAAGAACAGCGGGGAGAAAGCCAGGTTCGCGCGAGTGGATGGACGTCGAACATTTGTACATCTACCTCCCAGGTTCGCTTGCGTTGTACGTCACTCTCATATTTTTGAATGAAGTTGCAGTAGTGGTCGTTCCTATGGGAATCGTGGTTTCCTGTGTGCTTTTTTGGCTTGGCTACCGAAATTCAAAGAAAAAGGTTTGACCATGATCGAGTTCATCATTGGAACATTCCTAATGCTCTCGGCATCAGCCGTCGCTGGCTATGAAGTCGCTTATGGCAGGGCTCGAGTCGGCACTGAACCCGATCTCTATTGGGGCGGCAAAGCTCGCTGGCCTACGAACTCATTAACTTTGATTCTGTTGAGCGCATGCAACATTTTCATGGGACTAACTAGTTATTTCCCATGGTTCTGGATTGGTGTGCTGTTCGCATCATCCGCTACGGTATTTTTGGCTTCCCTTTTGGCGAGTAAATGTTTGAAGAAAAAATCAAGTGTTTGGGCAGGACAGGTTCTTCGCTCGTTCAAAAGAAACGAATAACGTTCGCAGACAAAAGCAAGACGACTTGGTGTACCAATTCAACCTCGAACGAAGCAAGGCTTAAACTAGAGGCATGCCCGAAACCCAGCGCCCAGCATCCGCGTTCACTCTCAAACTTTTTCGCGTCGCATCGCTGACCACCGGAATCTTTTTGCTCACCATCACGATTCTTTATGTGATTCGTCTGACCACCGACCAAGAGCTCTGGGCACTCGGCCCGAACGGCTTTTTGACCCTCGAAACTTTCACCATGACCGCCGACGGTTTTCGTGAGGGGCTGCCACAGAGCGGCCTTGACCTAACCTCAATCTCGCTCATCGTGCACGGCTGGCTCTATGTGTTCTATCTCTACGCCTGCTTCAGGGTGTGGACAGAGACGCGCTGGTCGTTCTTTCGCTTTTTGGTCATGGCAGCCGGTGGCGTTGTGCCATTCTTGTCATTCTTCACCGAGAACTACTACGGCCGCCTAGCCAAGGGAGACTCCAATTAACCAGCCCGTTCTAGTCGTCGACTTTGGTGCGCAGTACGCACAGCTGATTGCCCGCCGCGTTCGCGAGGCCGGTGTTTATAGCGAGATCGTTCACCACAATGTGACCGCCGAGCAGGTGCGTGCCAAGAACCCGGCAGCCATCATTCTCTCGGGTGGCCCTTCGTCTGTTTACGAGGATGGTTCGCCACAACTTGACCCGCAGATTCTTGAGCTCGGCGTGCCGGTGCTTGGCATTTGCTATGGCTTTCAAACCCTAGCCAACCTGCTGGGTGGTCGCGTTGACCGCTCTGGAATCAAAGAGTATGGCGCAACCGAACTTCGCGTAAGCGACGGCGGCGAGATTCTCGAGGGCCAGCCAGCCGAGCAGATTTGCTGGATGAGCCACGGCGACCAGGTGATGCAGGCACCAGAAGGTTTTGAGGTTTTGGCTTCGACCGACATCACGCCGGTGGCTGCGTTCGCCAACAAGCAGCGCAAGATTTATGGAGTGCAGTGGCACCCAGAGGTGAAGCACTCGCAGTTTGGCCAGAAGGTTCTCGAGAACTTCTTGCACAACGCAGCCGGCATCGCCCCAACCTGGAACTCGGGCAATGTAATCGCCGAGCAGGTTGAAAAGATTCGCGCCCAGGTTGGCACCGACCGCGTGATCTGTGGCCTATCGGGCGGCGTCGACTCTGCCGTTGCCGCGGCTTTGGTTCACAAGGCGGTGGGCGATCAACTGGTTTGCGTGTTCGTGAACCACGGGCTACTTCGTCAAGGTGAGGCCGAGCAGGTTGAGCGTGACTATGTGGCTGCCACGGGCATCCGTTTGGTTGTTGTCGACGCTGAGCAGAAATTCTTGGATGCTCTCGCCGGCGTCAGCGACCCAGAAACCAAGCGCAAGATCATCGGTCGCGAGTTCATTCGCACCTTCGAAGAGGCGCAGACCGCACTGATCGAAGAGTCGAAGGCCGACGACCGACCGATTCGCTTCTTGGTTCAGGGCACGCTCTACCCAGACGTCGTTGAGTCGGGTGGCGGGGCGACCGCCGGCATCAAGAGTCACCATAATGTTGGCGGCCTGCCAGACGACCTTCAGTTTGAGCTCGTTGAGCCACTTCGCACGCTGTTCAAAGACGAGGTTCGCGCGATTGGTGCCGAGCTCGGATTGCCGCACGAGATTGTTCAGCGCCAGCCGTTCCCAGGCCCAGGTCTTGGCATTCGCATCGTTGGCGAGGTCAACAAAGAGCGCCTCGACCTGCTGCGCAAGGCAGACGCCATTGTGCGTAACGAGCTGAGCAACGCTGGCCTAGACGGCGAGATTTGGCAGTGCCCGGTTGTGTTGCTAGCGGATGTTCGCTCGGTTGGTGTTCAGGGAGACGGGCGTACCTACGGCCACCCGATTGTGCTGCGACCGGTGTCGAGCGAAGACGCCATGACCGCCGACTGGTCGCGTTTGCCTTATGACCTGCTTGCCAAGATTTCGAACCGCATCACCAACGAGGTAGACGGAGTAAACCGAGTGGTTCTCGACGTGACCTCAAAGCCGCCCGGCACCATCGAGTGGGAGTAACCGGGCGTTAACTTCGCCCGCCTAATCTCATGAGCGTGAAACCTTTAGTCTTCGGTCACCGCGGCGCTTGCGCCTATCGCCCCGAGAACACGCTCGAGGCGTTCGCGCTTGCCTATGAACAGGGTGTCGCTGCGATCGAGTGCGACATCGTGCCGACCAAAGACCACGCCCTCGTGCTGCGTCACGAGAACGCACTGTCTGGCACCACCGATGTGGCCGCCCGCCCCGAATTCGCCCACCTAAAGCGCGCCGGATTTGTCGACGGCCATGCCGTGAGCGACTGGTTCACCGAAGATTTCGCCCTCGCCGAGATCAGGCAGCTTCGAGCCATCGAGCGCTTGCCCGAATGGCGTCCGGGGTCGGCGGCCTTCGACGGTCAGTTTGCCGTGCCAACCCTTGGCGAACTTTTGGCGGCACCGTTTTTGAACAACCGATCGGTGATTCTCGAACTCAAACACGGCGCTTATTTCGAGGGGCTCGGCATTCCGGTGCTCGACCTGCTGGCCGCCGAGGTCGAGGCGAGCGGTTGGCGTGAGCGGGGCATCCGCTTGATTTTTGAAAGCTTCAACTTGGATGTTCTGACTCGTGCCCGCGCCAAACTCGGCGAAATCGGTCAGTATGTTTTTTTGGTTGACCGCGACCACCTGCCGGGTCAAACCCGTTATGTGAGTGACGAGTTTTTGGCTGCGCTCGTTGGCAAGGTGCACGGCGTAAGTTTCGACATCGACCTGCTGTTGGGGCAGAAGCCGGCGTTTTCGAGTGCCGATTTTGGGTCGCCGACCGGGCTGGTTGAGCGGGCTCATGCCCTTGGTTTCAAGGTTTACACCTGGACTGCGCGGGTTGAACAGGCACTTTATTCGGTCGAGGAGTACTTCTCGCACTTCGTGAATACGGGCGCAGACGGCATCTTTGCCGACCACCCAGACCTGCTGCAGAACTATGTCGCTGGTCACGCCTAAACTTGCCTAAGTTATGACGCAACTAGACCTCTTTTCAACCCCCGCTGCCAGCTCAGACCAACTTCTCGAAGGCCTGAACCCTCAGCAGCGCGCTGCCGTTACCTATCGAGGCCCTGCGTTGCTCATCGTTGCCGGTGCCGGCTCGGGCAAGACCAAGGTGCTCACCCACCGCATCGCTCACTTGCTGGCGAATAAAGAGGCGTGGCCGAGCCAGATTCTTTCGATCACCTTTACCAATAAGGCCGCCGGCGAAATGCGCGAGCGTGTGCGTCACCTGCTCGGCGACGACGCCAACGGCATGTGGCTCAAAACCTTTCACTCGGCCTGCGTGATGATTCTTCGCCGCGAGGCAGAGCGTTTGGGGCACGACCCAAACTTCACCATCTATGACTCGGGCGATTCACGGGCCTTGCTCAAGCGCCTCATCAAAGAGATGAGCGCTGACATTCACAAGCTCACCCCGGCACTGGTGGGTTCGGTTATTTCGAATGCCAAGAACGAGCTTCACGACGCCGAAGACTTTATGCGCAACACCGATGCCGCCGACCCGGCAGCGCGCATGATCGCCGAAATCTTTGGCCGCTACCAGCGCGAGCTCAAGCGCAACAACGCCTTCGACTTCGACGACCTCATCTCAGAAACCGTCTTTCTCTTTCGCAACTTTCCCGAGGTTGCTGCCCAATACCAGCGCAAGTTTCGCCACATTCTGGTCGACGAATACCAAGACACCAACCACGCTCAATACGCTCTCATTCGCGAGTTAACCAAGGCTGTGCCGGCCGAGTTTAGTGACGTGGATGCTCGCACCGGCGAGGTCATGCCGCCAGCAAGCCTCACCGTGGTTGGCGACAGCGACCAGTCGATCTATGCGTTTCGCGGGGCCGACATTCGCAACATCGTCGAGTTCGAAAAAGACTTCGTCGGGGCAAAGACCATCTTGCTCGAGCAAAACTACCGTTCGACCCAGCACATTCTCGATGCTGCCAACGCGGTCATTTCGAACAACTTCGACCGCCCGAACAAAAACCTTTTCACCGACCGCGGCACCGGCGACAAACTGGTTGGCTACACCGGCTACTCGGCTCACGACGAAGCGCAGTTCATCGCCGACGAAATCAACCAGCAGCACCGAGATGGCGCAAACTACGGCGATGTTGCGGTGTTCTACCGAACCAACGCGCAGACCCGTGCTCTTGAAGAAATTTTCATTCGAGCCGGCATTCCCTATCGCGTAGTCGGTGGCACGAAGTTCTATGAACGTCAAGAAATCAAGGATGCCTTCGGTTACCTAGTCGCCATCGCGAACGCCCGAGACGACCTAGCCACCAGGCGCATTCTCAACGTGCCAAAGCGCGGCATCGGTGATGCAACCGAAACGCAGTTGGCCAGCTTTGCTGAACGAAACGGCATTTCTGTTCGCCAAGCGCTCGCCTTTGTCGACGACCTCGGTTTCGGCCCAAAGATCACCGGCGCTATCAAACGCCTAGGCGAACTGCTCGACGAGTTCACCGCCATAATCGAGACCGAACCGGTTGACCTATTACTAAAGGGTGTTCTCGAAAAGAGCGGCTACCTCGATGTGCTCAAGGCCAGCCGCGACCCACAAGACGAAGCTCGCGTTGAGAACCTCGAAGAACTTGTCGTCGTGGCACGCGACTTTCAGCGCAACAACCCAGAGGGTCGCCTGCCCGACTTCTTGAATGAGGTTGCTCTGGTGGCTGCCGCTGACGACTTGGATGACGCGTCGGGAACCGTCTCGCTCATGACCTTGCACACCGCAAAGGGCCTTGAGTATCCGATCGTGTTCTTGACCGGTCTCGAAGAAGGCCTGCTGCCTCACCGCATGTCGTTCAACATGGCCGGCGGTATGGCCGAAGAACGACGACTCTTTTATGTAGGTATCACCCGCGCAAAGCTCAAGCTTTACCTTTCGCTCGCAATGAGTCGTTCGCTGTATGGCGAGAGCGAGTCATCCACGCCTTCGCGCTATCTGCAAGAGATTCCGGGCCACCTTATCGAGTGGCGCGAATCGGGTGCTGGTCGAGGTGGCACGCCAAAGCGCTACACGCCATCGATCGCCGAAACCACCGGGTTTAGAAGCGTCGAAAGACCTAAGACCGAGTGGGCTGGCGCTATCAACCAGGTGCGCAATAACGAGGGTCTGCAGCTAGCAGTGGGCGACACAGTCGAACACGACGCATTCGGCAAGGGTCGCGTAGTTGCGGTTCAGGGCGAAGGCACCAAGCAGACTGCCGAGATCAACTTTGGCGGTCACGGCACCAAACGCCTGTTGGTCAAAGTCGCACCCATCACAAAGCTCTAAACTTATACGCGGTGCGATCGCATCGACAATCCGAAAGAAAAACCACAGTGGATCTATTTGAGTATCAAGCCCGAGACATGTTCGAGGCTCATGGCGTGCCAGTTCTACAGGGCCTAATCGCCGACACCCCAGAAGAAGCCGAGGCAGCAGCCGCCAAGATTGGTGGAGTTGTTGTCGTAAAGGCCCAGGTAAAGGTTGGCGGTCGCGGCAAGGCCGGCGGCGTCAAGGTTGCCAAGAC
>JBDLUM010000071.1:0-81305 GCA_039805305.1 Actinomycetota bacterium | reverse complement strand
CACAACGGTGAAGTGAAGCTTTTCTCTAAGCCTGGCGTTGGCTCTACGTTCACCTTGCGTATACCTTTGGCCGATAAAAATGTCATTGAATCAGATTCTGATAGGAGTCAGCCTTGACGCGAGTTCTAGTTGTAGAAGACGAACAATCACTGCGTGAGCCGCTGGTTTACCTTCTTGAAAAAGAGGGTTACGAAGTTCTCGAGGCAGCAGACGGTAATGCTGCAATCGATCTTTTTCGGGCAAACAATCCCGACATCGTTCTTCTAGATCTGATGATGCCGGGCATGAGCGGCAACGAAGTGTGCCGCGTGATTCGCCAGACTTCAAACGTTCCTGTGATCATGCTGACAGCAAAAGACTCCGAGATTGACAAGGTCGTTGGGCTTGAAATTGGAGCTGATGACTACGTAACCAAGCCTTATTCGACCCGTGAACTTCTAGCCAGAATGAAAGCTGTACTGCGAAGAAACTCTGAGCCAACGCCGGTGACCGATGGCCTTCTCGAAGGTGGGCCGGTTTCGATGGATATCGATCGCCACATGGTTTTTGTAAATGGCCAAAAAGTTGCCATGCCTCTAAAAGAATTTGAGCTTCTTGAGCTCTTGCTCGAAAACCGCAATCGTGTTCTAACTCGCGCTCAAATCATCGACAGAGTTTGGGGTTCAAACTATTTCGGTGACACAAAAACTCTCGATGTGCATGTCAAGCGCATCCGTTCAAAAATCGAGGATGACCCAGCTCGGCCTGTTCACTTGGTGACGGTTCGCGGCCTTGGTTACAAGTTCGAGTCATAGAGTAAAAACAACTTCAAATAGAAAAATCCCGCCCTCGTATCGAGAGCGGGATTTTTTCGTTCAAGTCTTATTCGGTTGGCAGCACCAGCAGTGAGCGGTATTCAGCCAGTGTTCCGTCAACAACCGGAACAGTCAATCGCTGCACGACGCCCTCATCGTCTTTGATTTCAGCGCCATCTACCAAAAATTGAATTTCGGTTAGGCCGCCGGCAACTCCGGGCAAGGTCACGTCAAGGTTAGGAGCTCCGTTGAAACCAAGGTCGTACTTTGCACCTGCGGCGACTACTGCAACGTCTTTTTCGGTTTGTTCGCCAGTAGCTCCGTCAACGTAGCGAATGGCCACGGAACGAGCGGTGTTGCCATCGTTGATAATTGACCCGATTAGAACCGCACGATCGCCGATGGTTACGTAAAGAACGTTTCGAACCTTGAGGTCGTGCTGTGGGTAGTCAGCCTGGAATCCATCGCTTGGTGTGTAGGGGCGAATGCTTTCAATTTCTCTTGAAAAGCTGCAACCGGTGGTTCCACCGAGAACTGCTGCACCTAGGGCTAAAGCTACAACGGCTTTGCGTAACGACAATTTTCCTCCTGAAGGCGAATGCTCAATACTAGTTTAGCCCTTTAGATAAAAGCAGATCTGTGGTAAATTGGTGGTTTCTGAAGGGATTTAGCCATATGAAGTTTGTAGTAGGCGAAACCGTCGTTTATCCCCACCACGGAGCAGCAAAAATTGTTGAAGTTGCCGATAAGACTCTTCGTGGTGAAACCAAGACTTACTTGCAACTAAAGGTTGCGCAGGGTGAACTGACCATCTGGGTGCCAGCCGAAAACGTCGAAATGGTCGGCGTTCGAGATGTCATCGACAAAAAGGGTGTTGAGCAGGTTTTTGGCGTGCTCCGTGCCGAGTTCATCGAAGAGCCAACCAACTGGAGCCGCCGTTACAAGGCAAACCTCGAGAAGCTAGCTTCTGGCGACGTCGTGAAAGTGTCCGAGGTCGTTCGCGACCTTTGGCGTCGCGACCAAGACCGCGGTCTTTCGGCCGGAGAAAAGCGCATGCTCGTAAAGGCTCGTCAAATTCTGGTTTCTGAGCTAGCGTTGGCTAAAAAGACCGACGAAGAGAAGGCCTCTGCCTTGCTCGACGAGGTTCTAGCCTCCTAAAGATTGGTGGCGTCATGTCCACAAACTCAATTGCGATTATTCTCGTGGCTGCCGGCCAAGGTGAGCGCCTTAGCGCCGGCGTACCAAAGGCGCTAGCAAATTTGTCTGGCGAGACCCTCTTGGCGCACTCGGTGCGATCAGCGCTTTCGGTAGAGGGTCTTGAGCAGCTAGTCATTGCCGCTCCCGATGCTCACCTAGAAGAGTTCGCTGCCATCATCCAGTCTGTTTCAGAGAGACTTGCCTCGCTCATTCCGGTAAAAATTGTCGCCGGTGGTGAAACCAGACAAGCCTCAATCGCCAAGGCCGTTGCTGTGTGCGATGCCCTTACCGACTGCATCCTGGTTCACGATGTTGCCCGTGCCCTCACGCCTGTAGATCTTTTTGAACGCGTTGCCACTGCTGTTGCGCAATCGGCCGCAGGAGTCGTGCCAGTACTACCAGTTGTCGACACCATAAAACTTCTCAAAGACGGCCTAGTGGCTGACACCGTTGACCGTAGCGTGTTGGGGGCAGCGCAAACCCCGCAGGGCTTTCCGGCTCAAGGATTGCGAGCTGTATACGCAAATGCCGAGGCTGAGTTCACCGATGATGCAGCGTTATACCAAAGCGCTGGCGGCAGCGTTATTCACATTGCTGGCGACGCCGCGGCCTTCAAGGTAACCACTCCAGAAGATCTGCGCAAAGCCGAATCATTCATCGAGCGAGAGTTTCGAACCGGAATCGGCACAGACACTCATCGCTTTAGTGAGAACCCAGAAGTTCCGTTATTTCTCGGAACAATCATCTGGGAAGGCGAGCCCGGGCTCGAAGGACACTCCGATGGCGACGCAATTAGCCATGCGATCGTCGACGCCCTACTGTCAGCTGCCAGCCTCGGAGACATCGGTTCGAACTTCGGCGTTGACCGACCTGAATTTGCCGGCGCGAATGGTGCCGTGTTCTTGACAGAAACAAAGCGGATGCTCGAATCGGTTGGGTACCGCATCGAAAATGTCTCTTGCCAACTGATTGGTGATCGACCAAAAGTCGCGCCAAAGCGACACCTAGTTCAAGTAGCTCTTACCGAGTTGCTTGATGCTCCGGTAAGTCTTTCGGCCACCACCACCGACGGCCTTGGTTTTCTCGGAAACGCCGAAGGTGTGGCAGCTGTCGCCACCGCGATGATTAGCCGTCGCAAAGTTAGGCTTTAGCCCGTGGCACTTCAAATTTTCGATTCGAAATTGCAGAGCATCCGAGCTTTCTCGCCTCTTGAGGCCGGCAAGGTGTCACTTTACGTCTGCGGGCCAACCGTGCAATCGGCACCTCACGTTGGCCATCTGCGCAGTGCCGTGGCTTTCGATATCGTCGCCAGATGGTTGAAGCTTGGGCACGCCCTAGACGTGCGCATGGTTCGCAACGTTACCGACATCGACGACAAGATTCTGGTGAACGCAGCCGAGCAGGATGTCGATTGGCAAGCGCTTGCGAGAGACGTTGAAGCGGTTTTCAACGAGGTGTACGAATCGATCAATGCGAGCGTCGAGTTGCGCCCGCACGCCACCGATCACATCGCTGACATGATTGCACTGATTGAGCTATTGATCAGCCGCGGCCATGCCTACGCTGCTACCGATGCGAGCGGCAACGTGTTTTTCGACGCTGGTTCGTGGCCGGCCTATGGTGAACTCACCAACCAAAAGCTTGAAAACCTCGAGGGTGAGGCCGATGCATCGCATGGCCGCAAACATCCCCACGACTTTGCGCTCTGGAAGTCGGCTAAGGCAGACGAGCCTGAATCGGCAGCGTGGGCTTCGCCTTGGGGCAGAGGTCGACCAGGTTGGCACATCGAGTGCTCTGCCATGACCCGAGCGATTCTCGGCGAAACTTTTGACATTCACGGTGGCGGCCTCGACTTGCGTTTTCCACACCACGAAAATGAACTGGCTCAATCACGCGCAGCCGGCTTTGACTTCGCCAATTATTGGATGCACAACGGCCTTGTCACAGTTGGTGGGCAGAAGATGTCAAAGAGCCTTGGTAATGGCGTGAGCGTGGCCGAACTTTTCGAACAGGGCAGCGCAAACGCGATTCGCTACTGGCTCGGCTCGGCGCACTATCGAACCACCCTCGACTATTCGCCAGAAAACATTGCCGATGCGGTCGGCGCTATGACGCGCATCCAGAATTTCGTAAAGCGTGCGTCGGCAGCGTCTTCGGCTACTCCAGAATTCAACGCGGATGCTCTGCCACAGACATTCGTAGACGCCATGAACAACGACTTTGGTGTGCCGGCGGCTCTGGCGGCCCTTCACGACAGCGTTCGTTCTGGCAACGCGGCATTGGATGCCGGCGAAGACCCAACCGCCCAACTTGCATCGGTATTCGCCATGCTTGAAGTGTTGGGGCTAACCGTCGACGCTGCTGCTGAGGTCGACGAACAGTTCGCTGCTCAGGTAGGCTCACTCATTGAACAACGTCGCATTGCTCGCGACAGTAAAGACTTCGCTTTGGCAGATCAGATCAGAGACGAATTGCAACAGATGGGTGTCACCATCGAAGACACACCAACTCAAACGACATGGAGTTTAAATGGCTAAGCCAGGGCGCCCAGGCGCATCGAAGAAAAAGGGTGGCAGAGTCGGCACCGGCGGCAACGGTCGCCAAGCTCTAGAGGGCAAGGGCCCAACTCCCAAGGCCGAAGACCGCAAGGGTCACAAAGCTTTTCGCGATAAGAACGCAGCTGCGCGACGTGCATCAACTGGCGCCGCTGCAACTACTGGGCGCAAGGGTGAGTTTTTAGCGCCGACCGCCAGAACTGCTGGTACTGCCGGCGCAAGCCGCAGCAATGGTCAGCGTGTAGCCAAGGCTGTAGACGCGAACGAGGTTCTTTCGGGCCGCAACTCGGTCGTCGAGGCCTTGCGCGCCAAGGTACCTGCAACGGCGCTCTACATTGCAAACCGCATCGAAATGGACGACCGAGTAAAAGAGGCCATTACCCTGGCCAACCACCGCGGCATTCCCGTCAGCGAAGTTACTCGCCCAGAAATCGACCGACTAACCGGCTTTGACTCGGTTCACCAGGGTATCGCTCTGGCGGTTCCGCCATACAACTACCAGCACCCGATGGAGCTGCTCGACAAGATCATCTCGCGAGGGCAAAAACCCCTACTCGTGGCACTTGATGGCATCACCGACCCACGCAACCTCGGTGCCATCATCCGCTCGGTTGCAGCCTTTGGCGGTCAGGGCGTTATCGTGCCTCAGCGTCGTTCAACCGGTGTGACAGCCTCGGCCTGGAAAACATCGGCCGGCGCCGCTGCTCGAATTCCGGTAGCCCTCGCCGCGAACCTCAACAACTCGCTAAAAGAGTTCAAGAAGCGCGGACTCTTTGTGATTGGTCTAGACGGCGGCGGCGAACTTTCGTTGCCGAAGTTTGATCTCGGTACCGAGCCGCTGATTTTGGTCATCGGTTCTGAAGGTAAGGGTCTAAGCCGTTTGGTTCAAGAGAACTGCGACGCGATTCTCTCGATTCCGATTTCGAGCGACACCGAATCTTTGAACGCGGGAATCGCTGCATCGGTTGCCTTGTATGAGGTTTCGAAGCGCCGAGGCAAGTTCTAAACCAAATCGCGCCAGTCTGCTTCTTCGTCGTCTTCGGCAACAGTGATGGTGCCAGAAGGAACAGGCGTCGGTAAGGTAATCGAACCTGTCGCTTCGCCGATTAGGGCTTCTTCGTCACGTCGGTGAGCCAAAACGTTTTTGACGTATGAATCAACCGCCGAGCTCAGCGCAACATCCTCGTTGGCGTTTTCAGAAAGATACCAACGGTGTTCTAGAACCTGATGAAAAACTTCAGCTGGTTCAAGCCTGCCGGCCATTTCGCGCGGCACGGCAAGAATCACCGGTTCGAACACGTTGCTTAGCCACTCGTGTGCCAACACCTCTTCGTCAGCTCCGGCACGTGCGTGGTCGCGTCGGTATTCGTCGAGATCGTTTAGCAGTCGGCGAGCTTGGTTCTCTTCAACGTCAAGACCGGTGAGTCGTATTAGTCGTCGAGCATGGTGCCCCGCGTCAACAACCTTCGGTTGAATCTTGACCATTGCGCCATTCTCATCGGTCTTGATAGTCATCTCATCGATGTCGAATCCGAGGTCGTTCAATCGCTCGATTCGGCGGTTGATCTTCCACTTTTCTTTGACCGCAAAAGTTTCGGCTCCGGTTAGTTCTTGCCACAGCTCACGGTATTTCGTCATGATTCGCTCGGATGTCGCAACTGGGTCAACCCCAGGAGCGGCGTTTCCGCTGGCGACAAGGTCCATCAGTTCGCCGGCGATGTTCACACGGGCAATTTCTAGGTCGTTCTCGCGCTGACCGTTTGAGAGCCCCGAGTCGTAAAGGTGGCCGGTTTCGGCATCTACCAGGTAGGCGGCAAACGAGCCGGCGTCACGCCTGAAAAGCGTGTTCGAGAGTGAGACGTCGCCCCAGAAAAAACCTGCAATGTGTAGGCGAACTAAAAGCAGGGCTAGCGCATCAACCAAGCGGGTGGCGGTTTCTGGGCGCAGGCCCTGCGACCACATTGCACGATAGGGGAGCGAGAACTTTAGGTGGCGAGTGATTAGAACCGAGGGGAGTTCTTCGCCAGATTCATCGCTTCGGTTGGTGATGATTGCGAATGGTTCGACGCATGGCACATCAAGTTTTTGTAGGTTGCGAAGCATGTCGTATTCGCGCTTGGCCAACTCGGCGAGCGTTTCTTTGATAGCGATTACGTGGCCGCTCAGGTGGGCAAAACGCACGGTGTGTCGAGATAGACCTTTGGGTAGCGCCGCGATGTTTTCATCTGGCCAGGCCTCTAATGGCAAATGCCACGGTAGATCCAGCATCGCTGGGTCTACCGTGGCAGCCGTAATATTTAGTGCTGAAGCCACTAGTGGTTACTTAGGTAACTACTAGTTGAGGCGAGCGCCCGACTCAACGTCGAACAAGTGGGTCACGCCACCTTCAGGTGCTAGAAGCACCTTTTGGCCTGGCTTCGGGTGGCTGACACTGTCAACGCGAGCAACAATTTCTGCATCTCCGCTGCCAATGTTGCCGTGGGTGTAGAGGTAAGCGTCTGCGCCTAGTTCTTCAACGACGTCAACCTCAACCTCTAGACCAGCCTTGCTGATCACTAGGTCTTCAGGGCGAAGACCAACGGTGATTTCAGCAGCCTTGGTCTTGGCAAGAATCGCGCGGTCGACCGGTAGTACGGTGTTTCCGAAGCGAACTCCACCATCAACGATTGGTAGCTGTAGCAGGTTCATGGCTGGTGAGCCGATGAAGCCGGCTACGAACACGTTCTTTGGGCGTTCGTAAAGGTTGCGAGGGGTGTCTACCTGCTGTAGCACACCGTCTTTAAGAACTGCAACGCGGTCACCCATGGTCATAGCTTCGACCTGGTCGTGGGTCACATAAACGGTGGTTACACCAAGGCGACGCTGTAGCGAGGCAATCTGGGTGCGGGTCTGAACACGAAGCTTGGCGTCAAGGTTTGATAGCGGCTCATCCATTAGGAACACCTGAGGCTTACGAACGATCGCACGACCCATGGCAACACGCTGACGCTGACCACCAGAGAGGGCCTTTGGCTTGCGGGCAAGGTATGGCTCTAGGTCAAGAAGCTTGGCGGCTTCGAGAACGCGCTCGGCACGTTCTTCTTTGCTTACGCCGGCAATCTTGAGAGCGAAACCCATGTTCTCTGCCACGGTCATGTGTGGGTAGAGAGCATAGTTCTGGAAGACCATTGCGATGTCGCGGTCTTTTGGTGGAACGTCGGTTACGTTGCGGTCACCGATAAAGATGTCGCCTTCGTTAACCTCTTCAAGTCCTGCAAGCATGCGCAGGGTGGTTGACTTTCCACAACCCGATGGGCCAACTAGAACCAAGAATTCGCCGTCGGCGACTTCTAGTTCGATTTGGTCAACGGCCGGGCGAGTACCGCCCGGGTAAAGGCGAGTTGCCTTCTTGAATGACACTGATGCCATGATTTTCTCCTCACCGGCAGGTACGAGCCGGACGATCCTTAGTGATGGAACCCTCAAACCGGCGGTCTGAGGTACTTTCATTATCGCATTTGCCCTCGCTGGTTTAGACTAAAACTCTTCGAACGTCACGCAACTGTGACCAACACGCAAGGACTTTTAAATGTCTAAAACTGACAAACTTTCACGTTCACAGCAGCGAGACGCAGCGCGCGAGAAGGCTCGCGAAATTCGTGAGCAGCACAAGAAAGCAGAGAAGGCACGTCAGATTGGCTTCGCCGGCGGCATCGTCACTGCAATTCTCATTTTGGGTGGCCTCATTGGTTGGGCAATTGTTACCGCCGGGCCAACCGAGATTGCAAAGCCGACGAACATGACCTACGACAACGGTATTCGCATCGGAAAGAACCTTGAGGCCTTTACCGCTTCGAATAAGCCAACCACCGAAGACGTTCCTGTTATCTCGATTTACGTTGACTACCAGTGCCCGTTCTGCGCCAATTTTGAAAACTTCAACGCACCTCTAATTGAGAGCAAGGTTGCTGCCGGCGAATGGATCGTCGAGTACCACCCGATTTCATTCTTGGATGGTGGCGGTTCGCCAAACGAATTCTCATCGCGTGCGGCCAATGCTGCTGTTTGCGTGGGTGAGTTCTCACCGAACCAGTACATGGCGATGAACAACAAAATCTTTGCAAACCAGCCTCAAGAATCGACTGCTGGCCCTGAAGACAACGAACTGGTCGCATTTGCCGAATCTGTTGGCGTCACGAACCTAGACAAGGTTCGCAGCTGCATCAAGAACAAGGCGTTCGACAAGTGGATCGGTGACACCACCAGTGACACTCTCGGCGCACCAGTTCCAGGCACCGAAGACCTAGTGGTTGACAGCACCCCGTTTGTGGTCTTGAACGGCATGCGCTACAGCGGATCAGCCGAAGAGATGGCAAACCCAGCTCGCTTTGAGCAGTGGGTAACCAGCGTCTGGGCGCAGAAGTAATCTTTAGACAAGTAAAGGTAAGAACAAACCGAGGGGGAACCAATGTTCGCTAAGTTACGTTGGATCGCGATTGCACTTGTGGCAACGCTTGCTGCATTCGCAGGTGGCACGATTAGTGGCACCATCCAAGCTCAAGCGGTGACTGCCCAGACTTTCACGGTCACCGGGCTCGGTTCAAATTGCCTTGACGGATACAAGAGCTACCTGATCTACGACTACACCGAAGACGAGTCAGACGCCTGCGCTTTTGAGGTGAAGGTATCGCAGCCTAAAATCAAGCGCACTGTGCAACTGCAGTACTTCTTTGATGGCAAGTGGCAGAACGGGGCTACTGCGGTGGCTACAAGCACGAGCACTGGCAAGGCAAAAATTAAGCCTTGGTCGAGCTACTACGACGAAGATCTTGAAGAGTCATTCTGGGCCGACGGGGTTTATGTCTACCGCTTCAGTTCAGCAAAATCTGGAACCCAGAAAGCCTGGACCAGCTCAACCTTCGTGATTGAATTCACCCCACTTGAAGCCGATGACAGCGACTACCTAGACGAAGACGGTTGCATCATCGACGAAGAGTACTGGGACTACATAGACGAGGCGTGCTACCCGCTCTAGGCCATGGCCAGGGGCAGTGCATCCGGCGTCTGAACTAGGATGCTCGCCAGCAGGTAAGATTTACTCTGGCTTGAACAACTTTGAGCCTTGCCGACTTGGCGCAATTGGTAGCGCACCGCTCTTGTAAAGCGGGGGTTGTGGGTTCGAGTCCCATAGTCGGCTCAGATAACGATAAAGACCACGGCCTCGCGGCCGAGGTTATGCGCCGAGAAGCAGTAGAGCTTCGTAAACCAAGAATCCAGGCCAAAGCGCTGCCTGCAGCAGGCCTAGTGCGCCATCCCAGAAATCAACGGCAGTGGAAACGAAGTAAACAGCCGCACCGATGAATCCGATGAAGTAGAAACCGCCGGCGCTACCGGTGGCCACATTGACGGTGTTGTTGCTTTTAGATTTAGTGTTGTTTTCTTCAGACATAACGGCAGTCTATGTGCTACTCGGTGCTGGTGAAGGTAATGCTGACCGAGTTGATGCAGAAGCGGTCACCAGTTGGCGTCTGGGGTGCATCTTCGAAAACGTGTCCGAGGTGACAGCCGCACTTCGAGCAGCGCACTTCGGTGCGAACCATGCCGTGGCTGCGGTCTTCGATTAGCTCAACGGCATCGCCAGCCTGGGGTTCGTAGAACGATGGCCAGCCGCAGTGTGAGTCAAACTTGGCATTTGAACGAAACAGCTCGGTGCCGCATCCTTTGCAGGCGTAGATGCCTACGCGACCTTCTTCGAGCAACTCACCCGTGTAGGCACGCTCAGTGCCGGCTTCACGCAAGACGTGATATTCGAACTCGCTCAGTTCTTCGCGCCACTGCTCTTCGGTCTTCTCTACTTCGTAGCCCATTTCGAAACCTCTTTTGATAGATGTGGTCTAACTTTGCGACCACCCGTGCCAATATTAAGAGCCGCAGTCGCGGTCCTAAGAGATATAAGTTGATTACATGGCGCAAAAGTTCCCGAAAGACGAGTTTGACTCGGCGACGGTTCACGGTGGTCGCCACCGCGCGCGCCGAACCAAGCGAGACCGAATCCGAGAATTTGTTCGCGTACTTGTTGTTGCCACAGTCGTTGGACTTTCAGGCATCATCGGCTTGAAGATCATTGATGGCTCTGTGGTGATTGACCCGTCTGAGTTGGTGCAGCCGTCACCTAGTGCCTCAACTTCTTCAGTGAAAGCAACTGGCGTTACCGTTCTCGATGCCACCGAACAAGAGGGATTAGCTTCAGAGGTTGCCCACAAACTGCTCGATGCCGGTTGGAACGTTCTGACGGCCGACAACCTTGACACGCCCACAGCGCCCGAAAAAACCTTGGTTTTCATCTCGAGTCCACAGTATGAATCGGCCTCAAAGAGCTTGCTCAAGACTTTGGGGGAGTACGAAGTGCAGGTTTCAGTTGGCTATTCAGACCCAATAACTGTCGTTTTGGGCAAAGATTTCAAGTAGTCGAGTTATAACACCTTGGTAAACGAGCAAAATTCTTTTTAAAAAGGCTTGGCACTTTACCCACTTATGCCAATAGGGTTAGAGAAGTCGACTAAGAATTATCGCTTTGATGATTCACATAGCAACTTCGTAGTTTCTATGCGGCTCGGTTGTGGCGCTGCCACGATCGATTAATTAGGTAACAGGAGTATGCAATGGCAACAGGAACCGTCAAGTGGTTCAACGCCGAAAAGGGCTATGGATTCATCACTGAGGATGGCGGTGCAGAAGTATTCGTACACTTCAGCGCTATTCAGGGCGATGGCTACAAAGAACTTCGCGAAAACCAAAAAGTTGAATTCGAAATCAAGGCTGGCGACAAGGGTCCTCAGGCTGACAAGGTCAACGTTCTAGGTTAATCGCTTTCGTAACCACAGATGCCGCTCTCGAAAGAGGGCGGCATTTTTGTGTCCGGATGTTCGCCCAGGGCGGTTCACAGGCGAGCTACTGTACTTGCACTCTGGTGCCTAGAGTGCTAATAATGGATTAGCACTCAAAACCCGAGAGTGCTAACCAACCCACTTCTGAACCATCGGAGAAAACCCAAAAATGGCAAAGATCATTAGTTTCAACGAAGAGGCCCGTCGTGGCCTAGAGCGCGGATTGAACATCCTCGCCGACACCGTGAAAGTTACCCTAGGCCCACGCGGCCGCAACGTCGTTCTAGAAAAGAAGTGGGGCGCACCCACCATCACCAACGACGGTGTTTCGATTGCTAAAGAAATCGAACTTGAAGACCCGTTCGAGCGCATTGGTGCAGAACTCGTCAAAGAGGTAGCCAAGAAGACCGACGACGTAGCCGGTGACGGAACCACCACCGCAACAGTTTTGGCCCAAGCGCTCGTTCGCGAAGGTCTACGAAACGTTGCTGCTGGTGCAGACCCAATCTCGCTAAAGCGCGGAATCGACAAGGCTGTTGCAGCCGTAATCGAGCAGCTTTTTGCACAGGCCAAGCCAGTTGACTCGAAAGAGCAGATTGCTGCAACCGCATCTATCTCGGCAGGCGACACCCAGATTGGTGAGCTAATCGCCGAGGCCATCGACAAGGTTGGCCGCGAGGGAGTTGTAACTGTTGAAGAGTCAAACACTTTCGGAATCGAGCTTCAGCTCACCGAGGGTATGCGCTTCGACAAGGGCTACATTTCGGCCTACTTCGTAACCGACCCAGACCGCCAAGAGGCAATTCTCGAAGACGCTTACGTGCTAATCGTGAACTCCAAGGTTTCAGCAATGAAAGACCTTCTTCCAATCGTTGAGAAGGTTATTCAGACTGGCAAGCCACTGCTAATCATCGGCGAAGACATCGAAGGTGAAGCACTTACCACTCTTGTTCTGAACAAGATTCGCGGAATCTTCAAGTCAGTGGCCGTCAAGGCTCCTGGCTTCGGTGACCGTCGCAAGGCCATGTTGCAAGACATCGCCATTCTGACCGGCGGTCAGGTTATCTCTGAAGAGATCGGCCTTCGCCTAGAGACTGCAACCCTCGACCTGCTCGGTCGCGCCCGCAAGGTAGTAATCACCAAAGATGAGACCACCATTGTTGAAGGCGCTGGCGACGAGCTAGCAATCAAGGGTCGCGTTGACCAGATTCGCAAAGAAATCGACAACACCGACAGTGACTACGACCGTGAGAAGCTACAGGAGCGCTTGGCAAAACTTGCCGGCGGTGTTGCAGTAATCAAGGCCGGTGCAGCAACCGAGGTTGAGCTCAAAGAGCGCAAGCACCGCATCGAAGATGCAGTTCGCAACGCCAAGGCAGCCGTCGAAGAAGGTATCGTCGCCGGTGGTGGCGTTGCCCTGATTCAGGCCGGAAAGGCAGCGTTCGAGAAGCTAGAGCTAACCGGCGACGAGGCTACCGGTGCGAACATCGTTCGCGTCGCCATCTCGGCTCCGCTAAAGCAGATCGCCATCAACGCAGGTCTAGAGCCAGGTGTAGTGGCTGAAAAGGTTGCCTCGCTACCTTCAGGCCAGGGCCTAAACGCCGCAACTGGTGAGTATGTAGACATGCTGAAGGCTGGAATCAACGACCCTGTAAAGGTAACCCGTTCGGCTCTTCAGAACGCGGCATCGATTGCAGGTCTGTTCTTGACCACCGAGGCTGTCGTTGCCGACAAGCCAGAGCCAGCCGCTGCACCTGCAGCTCCTGGTGGAGGCATGGACTTCTAGTTCAAACAAAGAAAAAGGGCGAAGCCATATGGCTTCGCCCTTTTCTCTTGCTCTGAACATTTACGAGCAAGAGACTCTGGGGTTTGCGAGGGGAGGCGCTCGCCCAGAGGGTCTTTAGCTGAACAGTCGAGTGTTTGCGTTCTCGACGTCAGAGTATTGGGTGGCAGCATGTGCCAGTGCCTGGCCAATCTGGCCTAGCTGGTCTGAGACCGTAGACTCGGTCACTCGCCACCGGCTAACCAGTTCTTGAAATGAGTTCGCGGCTACACCCTGCCAAGAACTCTGCAGACCTTGCAGCTGAGCGTGTAGGTTGTCGATCTCACCGCGCAGGCGACCGATGGTTGATTGAATGTTGCTGTTTGCCGCTAGCACCTGGGCTGCGTCTACTGAAAATTGCGTCATGCGAAGATTCTGCAGTCAATTCGACTCGATTTGGAGTCAGGATTCAAACCTGTGGATAACTTTTTAGCTTTGAGGTATTTTGACGCTCAGAGTCGCGCCGCCGCCCTTTGTTTCACTGGCTTTGATACTTCCGCCGTGTTTTTCTACCAAGCCTTTGACAATGGCTAGTCCTAGACCGCTACCGCCGGTCTCACGGTTTCTAGAGTTGTCGGCGCGGTAGAAGCGCTCAAACACCTTGTCACGAAGCGACTTTGGAATACCCTCGCCGCTGTCACGAACTTCGATTACCAGGCAGCCTGCGGTCATACCTGCGGCCACAAACACAGGTTTGTCTTCTGGTGAGAACCGCGAAGCGTTCGCTAACAGGTTGATCAAGACCTGCTTGATTATGTTTTGGTCAACCGAAGCCATGAGTTTTGTGGTCTCTTCTTGTTCGCGACCACTAAGGCTCACCAACTTGATTTCGCGACGGTACTCGGCAACCGAGATATCTTTCGCGGCATCCCGGCACAAAGCGAGGATGTCTACCTCTCTGATGTCTAAAGGTTTAGCCTCATCGAGCCTAGCCAGCGAGAGCAGGCTTTCGACCAGTGAAGTCATGCGAACAGCCTCAGACTCAATTCGCGCCATCGCGTCGTCAAGCTTCGCCTTATCTGACAGCGCTCCCATACGGTAAAGCTCGGCATACCCACGAACCGAAACCAGGGGAGTTCGAAGTTCATGGCTGGCGTCGGCAACGAACCGGCGCATCTGCTCAAGGGTTTTGCCACGGGCATCCAAGGCGTCATCGATCGAGTCGAGCATGGTGTTTAGCGATCTGTTTACCCGAGACATTTCGGTCTGACCCTCGAGCCTGAGTAGGCGCTGACTGGTGTCTCCGGCAGCAACGGCAGCGGCCGTGCGCTCAACTTCTTTTAGCGGCTTCAATGCTCTGGTTATGGTGAACCAAATTGCCATTCCGCTGAGCATCAGCAGGAATCCGCCAAAAATCAACCCGACGTTTCGGTACTGATTCATGAGTCCGTTGTTGGCATCGGTCGGCAGGGCGACAATCACCGAGCCAGGAAAAGCCTGCGACGGAGCCGCGATCAAACGCCATCCAGCACCTTCGTTTTCTTGAATGAAACGTCCTCGAGTATCTACCTCGAAGGGTATGCCTCGGGTTGAAAGCACGGCTTGAAAGTCGAAGTTAGAAATGTTTGGAAGTTGGCCGTTAGCAGTTGTTGAAGATGAGAAGGCTAGCAACAGTGAGCCAGTTCTATCTAAGAACGCTATGTAGTAGCCACTAGGTAAATTTGGCAGGCGCAACTGCCGGGTGGCAAGGTCTTGTTCAACCGTCAGAGGGCTTTGCTGGCGCATGACCTCAACGGTCGAAACCAGCACGGTGTCTTGGTTCTGGTGAAGGTAGGTTCGCAGTAGCGCCATCGTTCCAGCGCTCGAAACGATCAACAGAATACCGATCAGAGCAACCGACAGGGTTGTGAGTTTTGAACGCAGCGAAATGCGCTCCCAAACTGCCGTTCCCTTTTGGCGCAACTTACTTAGTCTTTCTTCAAGCTTTTATACATGTAACCAACGCCGCGCTTAGTTACGATTACGGGCTCACTGGTTAGTGGGTCAAGCTTCTTTCGCAAGTAGCTCACGTAAGACTCAACAATTCCCATTTCGCCACCAAAGTCATATTCCCAAACGTGGTCGAGAATTTGTGATTTGGTTAACACCCGGTTGGCGTTTGACATCAAGAAGCGAAGAAGTTTGTATTCGGTCGGCGAGAACTCAACCAGCTGACCATTGACGAAGACCTCGTGGGCGTCTTCGTTCATCGAAATTTCGCCAACTTCGATAACGCTGTCAGAGGTCTCAACTTTTTGGGTTCGACGCAAAATCGCGCTGATACGTGCCATGATTTCGTCGAGGCTGAATGGCTTGGTCATGTAGTCATCGCCACCGACGGTTAGGCCTGTCACTTTGTCTTCGGTTTCGTCGCGAGCGGTAAGAAACAGCACCGGCACGTCAATGCCCATTGACCGAAGCTTCTTGGTGACCGCGAAACCGCTCTGGTCAGGCAACATCACGTCTAGAAGAATGATGTCTGGTTTGCCCTTTTCGGCAGCCAGCACCGCGTCATTTCCGTTACCGACCGCATAGACCGAGTAACCATTGAAGCGAAGGCTGGTGGTGAGCAGATCACGGATGTTCGGCTCATCGTCAACGACTAATACCTTGATTGGTTCATTTGCCATATGCCCAGCATCCTTGCCTTGGCTGAGAGATTGCTGTGAGCGACCTTTGAGTCGCTGGGGAGTTGCTTGAGCGAGCCGTTACAGCTGCTCAGCATCCAAGATCTCATAGCTGTAGCCTTGCTCTGCTAAAAAGCGCTGGCGATTTTGGGCAAAGTCTTGGTCGACTGTGTCTCTTGCAATGATCGTGTAGAACGAAGCCTTGCGCCCATCGGCCTTCGGCCTGAGCAAGCGCCCCAAACGCTGCGCCTCTTCTTGACGCGAACCGTAAGAGCCAGAAATCTGAATCGCGACCGATGCCTCTGGCAGATCGATCGAGAAGTTGGCGACCTTAGAAACAACCAGCGTTGGTTCAACGCCATCGCGGAATGCTTGAAATAGCCGCTCGCGCTCGTCGATGGGAGTCTCGCCCGTGATGAAAGGCACTCCGAGAGCTTCTGCCACGGTGTAAATCTGGTCGAGGTATTGGCCGATGATCAGAGTTGGTTCGCCAACGTGTCTCGCCAGTAGGTCTTGCATGACTTGAATCTTGACCGGCGACGTGGCGGCTATGCGATAGCGGTCGTCTTGTGCCGACATCGCATAATCGAGGCGCTCTTCATCTTGTAGGTCGACGCGAACCTCGAAACAGGCAGCCGGAGCAATGTAGCCCTGTGCTTCAATCTCTTTCCACGGGGCATCAAACCGCTTAGGGCCGATGAGAGAAAAGACGTCACCTTCTTTGCCGTCTTCACGAACGAGGGTGGCGGTGAGGCCTAAGCGTCTGCGAGCTTGAAGGTCTGCGGTCATCTTGAAAATCGGTGCCGGCAAAAGGTGCACTTCGTCGTAGACGATGAGGCCCCAGTCTTTGGCATTGAGAAGCGCTAGATGTGCGTATTCGTTTTTGCGCTTGGTGGTCAAGATTTGGTAGGTGGCGATGGTGACCGGTTTCACTTCTTTCACCGATCCGGAATATTCGCCGATGTCATCTTCACTTAGTGAAGTGCGCTTTAGTAGCTCAGCCTTCCACTGTCTGGCCGAAACCGTGTTTGTTACCAAGATCAAGGTGTTGGTTTGGGCGACGGTCATTGCACTGGCGCCGACGATGGTCTTACCCGCTCCACACGGCAACACCACAACGCCCGAGCCGCCCTCCCAAAACTTCTCGACCGCGAGTTTCTGGTAGTCGCGAATCTGCCAGCCAGTTTCGACCAGGTCGATTGGGTGCGGCGTGCCCTCGGTGTAACCCGCGAGGTCTTCGGCCGGCCATCCGAGTTTTAGCAATTCTTGTTTTACTGCGCCACGCGCCCAGTCTTGAATGCGAAAGGCAGTTTCGCTAATTCGGCCACCCAAGAGGTCTGCCATTTTTCTGTGGTGACCGGCTTCGACCAAGATGGCTGGGCTGTCTGAGGTTAGCTCGAGACCGCCGTCTTCGGCTCTTCTGATAACCAATCGGCCGTAGCGAGACATTGTTTCTACGATGTCGGTTCGCACCGAGGTGGGCACCGCGAATTTTGCGTAGCGATCTAGAACGCCGAGAACAAATTCGGCATCGTGACCGGCCGCGCGAGCGTTCCAGAGGCCGAGTTTTGTGATTCGGTAGGTGTGAATGTGTTCAGGTGCGCGTTCGAGCTCGGCAAATACAGCCAAATCATGGCGGGCATCCACCGCATCGGGGTGGTCAACTTCAAGCAGAGCGGTCTTATCGCTCTGAACAATCAGTGGTCCAGTCATCCTTTTAGCCTAGTTTCAATCGCCGACATGTAAACACCTAGGTCAGCTCGAGCGTGGTGATGTTGGCAAGCGGCAAGGTGCGCTCAATGTCGGCCTTGCGGTCGCGACCACGCAACCGACCGTTCGCGAGGCCGATGGGTTCAAGCACGAATTCGTACTCAGCGCCGTCACGACCTAGATAAACCACTCGGATGTTCGCCTTGTTCTTGATTGCCAACTGAACCTGGCGCAACCTGGTGTCGTCGTCGCTCGATCCAGCCGAACTGTCGGCGGCTCGTAGTTTCGCCAGCGTCACTTCAATGGCATTTACCGGTGACACCGTCTGCTCACCGAAGGCAATCTTTTCTGGCGAAACTATCTGGCCCTTGGCTGAGACGCGCACCGCGAGGTGGCCGTTTTCGCGCAGGGTGAAGTAGGCGACATCCGCGCTGAATTTCGTGAACAGCCGAAGTGTCTCGATCTGACGCAGGCCCAGACTTCGCAGTCGCAGGTCATTGGCAAGTTCGATGGCTAGGGCTGGTTCGTGAACCTCGATGAAGCTCGAGGCACCCGTTTCGTCGGCAACTACGCGCAAGCGCCCGAACCGCTTTGCGACATCAGCCAACAAATACTCAACCGGTTGGGGCAGTGTCTTGCCCGAGTGCTCGACCAGCGTCAATCGAACTTGATCTACATCAAGACCAGTTTCGAGAGCATAGCTCAGGCTTAGCGCGCTGATTCTGAAGTGGCTAGCCAACCCAACCTTGTCGGCTTCGAGAAAGGTGCGAAGCGTTTTCTCGATCTCTAGGGTTAGCGGGCCGGGTGCAACAACCGAAAGGTCGGCTTGAACGATGATTCGACTCGAGGTTGCCGGAAAGTGCTTGCTTATCGCCAACTGGGCGGCCTTTGCGTCACCCTCGATAACGTTCGTGAACCAGGGCTGAGGGAGTCCGTGTGAGGTTAGCCCGATGGCTTCGGCGAAGTCGGTAAGGCGAAGCTGCTTAGATGCCCCGAGGGTGTCGCTCAGCGGGTAGATCCAGGCAAGGCTTTGCTCCAACGAGGCTGACCCAAGTTCGGCAAAGTGAGAGTTCAAGTCGCCGTTTGCATCTGAACCAAGCATCGCGAGCCAGGTTTCGCACAAAGACTGCCAACGCTTCTCGGTGGTCGAGCCAAACCAATTCGCCGCGTTGGCCCCGAGCACCCAGCGACCGTCTGCAGAGGTGAGCACTCCAGCCAGTCGAGCGATTTCCCAAAGTCTCTTAACCTGGTCGCCATCGATGCCGAGATGGGCCGAGAATAGCTTCACGTCGGGCAGCGACAAGCCTTGCTTACCAATCTCGCGAAGGTATCGGTGCTCTAGTTCGTAGGCAAATTCTGAGATGGCCAGCACGGTCAAGAATGCACGGATGCCGCTATCGGCAAGGTCTTGGCTTGAAACCGATTTGGTCACTTTTGTAGCAACCGGATGCACTGCTGGCGATAAACGGTCTCGAATAAGTTGGGCGAGCTTGGCGTCGGTTTTGATGCGATTGAGCGCGAGCTCAAAATTCGGGTCGAGTGACTGCGGCATTTCGGCTGCGACGTGGTTCTCAACCTTCTGCAACAGGTCTTGAAGTGTCTTTCGGTTCGCCGAAGTGAGCCAAGCATCCTGGGCTTTGGCTTGCAAAAAACTTGACGCTAGGTCAAAGAAATCCTTTGCAGGTGACGAGTTTATTTGGCAACGTTTGATGAGCCGAGCGATATCGTTATCGCTTAGCGCTCGCAGCTGTTCTGCAACCCGAAGTACGTCGCTCATCGCGCGTAAACCTCGATGGGTTAGTTACCTTCGTGTTTGCGGCGATTTGCGCCGACGATGGCAAGCGCAATGATCAACAACATGCCGACAGGTAAGCCAATAAATGGCAGCAGCGGTAGAAGAACCGGAAGGCTTGTAGCCCCGGTTGCATAGGCGACCAGTAACACCGCAATAGTCAAAAGTGAGAGCCCGATTACGCCGATGGCCATAAAGGCCAATACGTTTTCGGCTCTAGAGGTTGTAGCTGTTTCTTTAGGTTTAGCCATCCTTCTAGGATACCTTCAGCGCTGAGCCTGGTGGCAGGTAAACTGATGGCTGATTGATTGAAAGAGGTGGCCCATGCCAACCGGCAAAGTGAAATTCTTTGATGACGCTAAAGGTTTCGGATTCATCGCATCCGACGAGGGCGACGAGGTTTACTTGCACGCAAGCGCGCTTCCGGCAGGTATCACCAGCGTGAAGCCAGGCTCACGTGTTGAGTTCAGCTTGTTTGATGGCAAACGAGGCCCACAGGCGACTTCGGTGCGCATCCTAGAAGCGCCTGTCAGCCTTGCCAGCCGCTCGCGCAAGCCTGCCGACGAAATGGCCGTGATCATTCAAGACCTCATTCGCTTGCTAGACAACCTTGGCGCTGGCCTAAACCGTGGCAAGCAGCCTGAATCTGCTTCTGCTAA
Organism: Actinomycetota bacterium; assembly: GCA_039805305.1. Lineage (GTDB taxonomy): Bacteria > Actinomycetota > Actinomycetes > Actinomycetales > Microbacteriaceae > Rhodoluna. The sequence goes on along the minus strand of JBDLUM010000071.1, from coordinate 61,304 downwards.
GAAGATCGCAGGCTTGCTGCGCAAGGTGGCCGACGAACTGGATGACTAAACCAGACCCAAAACGCTTTCTCGAAGTTGCCCGCGCGGCCGCAATAGAGAATGCCGGAGCAAAAGCCGTATCTAGCTTCATGGAAGTCATAGATGAGGGCGACGGCGCGTACTCTTTTGTTTTCGATGCCAAGCTCGAAGGTTACAAGGGTTGGCATTGGTCGGTGACGCTTTTCGACAGTGGCGACGACGCTCCAACAATTTCTGAAGTAGTTTTACTTCCCGGAGAGAAGGCACTCCTTGCCCCAGCATGGGTGCCTTGGTCTGAAAGGCTTGCCGACTGGAAAGCGCTTCAAGCAGAGCTTGAGGCTCAGGCAGCGCTCGACGCCGAAGAAGCGGCCGAGAACAGTGAAGACGATGACGAGCCTGTTGACCTAGAAGATGACGAAGAAGTCGAAGAAGTCGAAGAAGTCGAAGAATTAGAGCTAGAAGAAATTGGTGAAGTCGAATCGGCTGAGCCTGCAGAGCTCGAAGCGCAAGACTCGGCAATTGCTGATCTAGCGACGACCGACCTTGAACCAGGCGAAGACTCCGAGGATGATTCCGAAGATGCAGGCGGTAAGCCACCATTGTTTGCCCGCTGGGGTCGCCGTAGGAACAAGAACAAAAAACGCTAGAACCGAAGCCCAGGCAACGATTCCAACCACAACAACTACTCGGGCGTTCGTCTTTAGGGGCGCCGGGTCTGGCTTTCGATCTTCTTCTTTTACGAAAAACTTCATGAACAAAAACTAACCGAGTTGTTCGACAACAAAGTCGATGGCTGCGGTGAGTTGTTCCACCTCGTGTTTTTCGGTGGCAGCGAATGTCGCCACCCGAAGCTGATTTCGGCCCAGCTTTCTGTATGGCTCAACATCTACGATGGCGTTGGCTCGTAGGGTCTTAGCAACCGCTGCAGCGTCTACCGATTCGTCAAAGTCAATCGTCACGACTACCTGCGAGCGGTGTTCTGGGTTAGTTACAAACGGGGTGGCAAAGCTCGACTTTTCAGCCCACGCATACAAGTGATCCGAAGCAGACTTGGTGCGGGCTGCGGCCCATTCGAGGCCACCGTTGTCGTTCATCCATGTGATTTGCTCACCCAACAAGAACAACGTGGCGATGGCTGGCGTGTTTAAGGTCTGGTTCAGGCGCGAGTTGTCGATTGCGGTTTTGATGCTCAAAAACTCTGGGATGTAGCGATCAGAAGCCGCGATTTCTTCGGCGCGAGCAATTGCAGCCGGTGACATCAGTGCAAACCACAAGCCTCCGTCTGATGCAAAGTTTTTCTGCGGGGCAAAGTAGTAGACGTCAGTCTGCAGTGGGTCAAAATCTATGCCGCCCGCCGCCGAGGTTGCGTCGGTGAACATCAGAGCGCCGGCGTCTGCACCAGCGACTCGCTTGATCGGTGTGACTACACCCGTCGATGTTTCGTTTTGTGCGTAGGCATAAGAATCGACACCAGATTCGGCCATCATCTCTAAACGCGAGCCAGGTTCGCCGTTGATCACGGTTGGTTTTTCTAACCAGGGGTTGGTAAGAGATGCAGCAAACTTAGCGCCGAACTCTCCGTGCACGAGGTTCTGTGCCTTGCGGCTAACCAGGGAGTATGCCGCGACATCCCAGAACGCTGTCGAGCCACCGTTACCGAGAACAATCTCGTAGCCTTCAGGGTTGTGAAAAAGATTTAGCAGCCCGTCTTGCACGCGCTTGACCAAGTTTTTTACTGGCGCTTGGCGGTGAGAGGTGCCCATGAGCTTTGCGCCTTCGGAGGCAAATGCCTGCAGCTGCGCATCACGCAAACGAGATGGTCCGCAACCGAAACGTCCGTCGGCTGGCAGAAGGGAAGAGGGGATCAGGATCTCGGGCATACCCAAAGTTTACCGCCACCGCTTGTTAGCGCCTGCAGTAGGTAGCGCCGTGGTTGCTTGATAATAGGGAACAGAGCTTTTGGAGGTGAACCGTGACTGACTTGATTGATACAACCGAAATGTATCTGCGCACAATTCTCGAACTTGAAGAAGAGGGCCAGGTCGCGCTTCGAGCTCGAATCTCTGAGCGCCTCGGTCACTCAGGGCCGACTGTCTCTGAAACCGTGAACCGAATGTCTCGTGACGGTTTAGTGACAATCGCCGATGACCGCCATCTCGACCTCACCGAGACCGGGCGACTCGAAGCCGTTCGAGTCATGAGAAAGCATCGACTTGCCGAGCGTTTATTGGCCGACGTTATCGGTCTCGAGTGGGAGTTTGTTCACGAAGAGGCTTGCCGCTGGGAGCACGTCATGAGCGAACAGGTCGAGCGCAAGATTATTGGCCTCATCTCTTCACCAGATGTTTCTCCTTACGGAAACCCGATTCCGGGGCTAGAAGAACTAGGTTTTTCGCCGAACCCGCTGTTTGTCGATGGCGTTGTTTCGTTGCCAGCAGTATTGGCAAACTCGGGTCGTGCATCCGGTTTGATTTTGCGAAGAATTGGCGAACCCATTCAGATCGACCCAGAGTTTTTGGGTGAACTAAAAAACGTTGGCCTCATACCTGGCGCGACCATTAGCGCCGACCACATCGATGGCCGAATCTTTGTTTCTCTAGACGGTCAAGACGCAGGCTTAGCGCTAGACCACGATCTTGCCGCCCATCTGTTTGTTGAGTCGAATCAATAACCCAGTGGCGAGCGTCAGCTAATCGGCAGATTCACAGGTACGGTTTAGCGCTTTGAAGCGAACCGCAGGTAAACTTTAGGTATTGCAGTTCACAAACCTGAATTGCAATCGAATCTGAATTGTTTCTTTTCTCGTAGTTCAGATTTTAAAAACGATGAGTTTCGATACGAGAGTTACTCGAAGAGTTACTGAAACTTGGAGGTTTGCCTTGGCCCAAAAGCCCGGTGGTCGCAGACGCGCAAACGTGAAGATCAATGTCTTCGAGCAGTTTGAGTTGCGCAGTCGTAGTTCGGTCGAAGCTTCATTGCTTGCTAAGCAAGAACGCTCGATTCGTCGCGCCTATCGCAGGGCAGAAAAATTGGCCGCCAAGAATGCTCCCGCGGTAATCGCCATTTCTCAAGACGCCAGTACTGGAGCAACCTTTATTGTTCCTGCAGTGCGCACCACTTTGACTGCCAGACTGAAGCCGGTTCGCAGTTACCTAACCATGTTGGTTTTTTCGGGCATGATGGCAACTTCAGCCTTACCCGCCTATGCGATGAGCCCTGAGTTGGCCGCTTTTGCTGGCGTTGGTTCGCTTGACCCGAGCCTTTTCGCTGCAGACGCAGAAACACAAGGTTTAACAGTTACCCAGATTGGTTTGCAAAACTACAAACGTGGTACTGCAAAAGACATTTCGGCCGAAGAGCTTTTCAGACAGCAGACCATCACCGCATACCGCGACTACAGCGGTCCGACTGCCGAAGACTACCTATTGAACCCACCGTTCCCGACCTACAACACCGAAAAGGTGATGCAGGTTTCGGCTAAATACGTTGGTGTTCCCTACGTCTTCGGTGGCGAAACTCCGGCTGGTTTCGACTGCTCCGGTTATGTGAAGTTCGTCTTCTCACAGTTCGGTATCGCGCTACCTCACTCGGTAAACGGTCAAGCTCGCATGGGTAAAATCATCAAACCCGAGGATGCCCTGCCTGGCGACCTCGTAATCATGAACGATCACAGCCACGATGGTATCTACGCGGGTAACGGCATGTTCTACCACGCGCCTCTTCGCGGAGACAAAGTTAAGTTGGCGCCGATCTTCACCCCGAACCACTACTTTGTGCGCTTAGGCATTGAGGGCTAAAGCCCCAATCTGGTCTGTTTTTTTTCGATACCAAATCGTCATGTTTTGTTGGCGTTTCATTAATGGCGCTACATGCTTCTGGGCGTAATCTCTTCGCAAGTAGTGCAATCGTTCTCTCGGTTAGGAGGAGTTGATGACTTTGCAAAGCCTGCAAGCCAAGCACGTTTACCAAATGCGCCAACCCCATCAGTCCTGCCGGGTTTACCTCGAAAACGCGCGTCGTCATTTTTGACGGCGCGTTTTTTTATTTCTCGGCTGCGCTACTCACCGAAAATCCAGAAATCCGTCTGGAAGTCTTCGAAAGGTTGATTCGTGCGAACACTAGTTTTGAATGCCGGTTACGAACCACTCGCCGTGGTGTCGTTTAAGCGGGCCCTTATTTTGGTTCTGAACCAAAAGGCCACTGTTCTTGCCGGAGCGGGTGATCTACAGGTGCACAGTGCTTCGAAAGATTTCACACTTCCATCGGTGATCTTGTTGCAGCGCTATGTGCGCGTACCGACATCCCGTAACGTGCCTGTGTCTCGAAGGGGAGTGCTGCGTCGCGACGGGTTTAGGTGCGCCTACTGTTCGAAATCGGCTAACACCATCGATCACGTGCAACCCAAATCTCGCGGTGGCAAAGACACCTGGGAGAACCTCGTGGCATGTTGTTTGAAGTGCAACAACGCCAAGAGCGATAAGACTCTTGCCGAGCTCGGTTGGGAACTTCGCAATCAACCTCGGATGCCCCAGGGAATTGCCTGGACCGTGCGAGGAGCCGAGAGATTTGAGCCAGAGTGGGACGAGTTTCTGAACTTTGCACAGGCGGCCTAGTTGGTGGCCCCGATAGGAATCGAACCTACGACACAAGGTTTAGGAAACCTCTGCTCTATCCACTGAGCTACGGAGCCGAAAAGCCCAATATACCTTGCCTCACCGCAAGCCTCCGAGCCTGCGCCCCTTGTGAAAGTTAGTCTGTAGCCATGGATTCAAATGGTTCTGGGCGCATCGACTGGAATGTTTGGCTGCGCGAAATTAGAGAGATCGGTTTCACGAACCCGCTCTTGAACTTTGAGTCGAATAACGTTGGTCAGATCGACCTTGAGCGTGCGCATCCGGGTGGTTTGGCGCAGTTGGCAGCGTCAAGAACCGGTGTTCTATCGAATCTCTTTCGTGATCCACTGGCTTTTTCGCGAGCCTACTCAGCAGCTAAACGAATCAAGCAGCGCGCTGAGGTTTTAGATTCGCAGTTTGGCATTAGATGCCTTGCATTGGTTGGCGGGCTGGTGAATCTTGAGCACGACGGGTTTGACCTTGCGCTACCGGTCTTGATTTGGCCATTGACTCTTGAGCGAAAAACAGATGATTTCGAGTTGCGACTAGGTGAACATCCGAGAGTAAACCCTGGTTTGGTTGAGGCACTTGAAACAAGCTATGGCGTCAAGGTAGACGAAGCCCGTCTGCTGTCGCTACTCGATGCAGGTGCTGATTTACTACCAATCTCTGTGCTCGAATACTTGGCTAATCTGGCAGGTTCAACTGCGAATCTTGAGACCCGTCGCATACTCGCGGTGGGCACATTTTCTACCGAATCTATAGAGTTGCACTCCGACGTGAAGCGAAACGAGACTCCGCTGTTGCGCGCGCTGGCCGGCCTCGAAACCGAACAACAACCCGCGTCAACTGGTTCGCTACCCGATAGCGAACCTCTTATCGTGACCGATGCCGACATCGTTCAGCGTACGGTGGTTGCTCGCGCAGTGGCCGGTGAAAGCTTTGCTGTCGAAACTCTGCCTGGCTGTGGCTATACCCAAACCGTCGTCAACACCGTTGCAGGCTTGGTCGCAGCTAATAAACGCGTTCTAGTCGTTGCCCCGCGCCGCCAAACCCTCAGTGAGCTGGCCGACCGTTTTTCAGATCTCGAACTCGGTGGCCTTGGTGTTCGATCTGAATCGACCTGGTTCGATGTCATTGCGGCGATCAGCCGTAACGAAAAGGCGGTGCCTTCAAACTTGGATGCTGCGCTCGAGTCTCGCGCATTAGCCGAGGCAAACGTTGCCGGGTATCTAGACCTGCTTGCAAAGAACGACGAAAAGATTGGCCTATCGGTTTCAGAGAGCCTCGTGGCACTCGCAAAACTGAGCTTGATGCCTAGAGCGCCACAAACAAGTGCTCGAATCAAACCTCAGTATTTGCTCGATCAGACACACCGATCTCGGGCATTAGAACTTTTGCACCAGGCTCATGACCTGGGTGAATTCAACTTCGCCGCTTCAGACACCGCATGGTTTCAAGCCAAGTTCGAGACGCAGCATCAGGTCGATGAGGCTCTCGAGTTAGCAAATCGCCTCGAAAAACAGGTTCTACCCGAGCTAACCAACTTGCTCGACTCGTTCATTCGAAAGTCTCATTTCAGGCCTGCAGCCACGGTAGAAGATTGGGGTGTTTACCTAAAGCTATTTGTCGGCATCCGAGAATCACTCGCACGTTTTGTTCCAGAAGTATTCGACCGCCCCCTTGACGAACTAATTTCGGCGACCGGCCCGCGAACGACAAGGTCTGAGCTCTCGGGTTCGAGCCGCAGAAGACTCAAGAAACTTGCCAAAGAGTACATTCGTCCAGGCATGAGCGTGAGCGATCTGCATGTTGCGCTCATTGCGGCCAACGAGCAAAGACAGGCTTGGCAGCATTACTCGCTCAACGAGAACAAGCCTGAGGTTCCACTCGGAATCAACGAAGCGCTCATTGCGTATCAGAACTTTGTAACCGATCTTGGTTCACTGCAAGCGCATGTGGATGATGATGCATCGGCAAAACCACTTCTGAAATTGCCGTTGGTTGGTCTTGCAAAGACCCTTGCCTCGATGGCTGCCGACAGAGAACCGCTCGAGAATCTTGAAGCAAGAAACGCCTTGCGTGAGCAACTACGCGAGCTCGGAATCTCAGCCCTTGCGCGCGATTTGGCTAATCTCAAAGTCAAGCGCGAGCACCTTGCCGCAGAGTTAGACCTGTCTTGGTGGCAGTCTGCCCTTGAGTACTTGGTCGCCCGGGACGCATCGGTGATGAAGTACACAGCTGAACAAATTGATTCAATCGAAGAAGATTTCGCTGCTTCTGATACCGCCGTGAATCTGCAGTCTCGACAGCACCTTACCCATGCACTTTCGCTGAAATGGCATGAAGGGCTTACTCAGCACGCCGATCAGGCAGCAAACCTGAAAGCGTTGCTTCGCACAAAGCAGGCAACCTTCAAAACGCTTAAGCAAGCCGCACCAGATATTTACCCTCAACTTGTTCCCGTGGTTATGACTTCGCCATATCTGGTTAGTCGAGAACTGACCGAAGATCGGTTTGATGTTGCATTGATACTGGATGCCGCCGGCACAAGTGTTGCCGAGAATCTTGCCGCGCTGCAGAGAGTCGAACAGGTTATTACGTTCGGCGATGAGGCAATCGCTGCCCCGGATGGATTTGAAGTTGAGTGCCATGAGTTCTCGTTGAAACGCGAAGACGTAGTGCCATCAGTGCAGTCAGCCGTCGCGTCTGGACATGGCCTTGTGGTGTTGCGAAAGTCTTGGCGACCAAATGGGCAAGCCCTAGGAACGCTAATCAATCGCGAGTTCTATCAAAATCGCATCCTCTTTGCTCCGACCGCAGCAGAATTCTTGGGCAACTCAAACCTTCTGGTAGAAATAATCACCTCTGGAATCGGATCCAGCACAAAGGGCACCAGCGCCGTAGAGAGCCCAGATGCCGAAGTAGACAAAGTTGTTTCGCTCGTGCTCAGACATGCGGCAGAGCAACCCGAAGATTCGCTGTTGATCGCGACTGCATCCAAGTTGCACGCCGACCGAATCGATCAGGCTGTGCGAATAGCCCTCAAGGCAAAGCCAGAGCTAGATGAATTCTTTGATTCTCACGGTCGCGAAAAATTCGACGTGACATCGTTGGCTTCGCTCTCGCATCGTGTCGCCGATCGTGTCATTTTCTCGATCGGGTTTGGAACCGACGGGGAAGGCCGTGCACCTGAAGTCATCGGCGAGCTCGGCGGTGCCTCAAGCCGACGCCACCTAGCGAACCTTCTGGTCAGTGCTCGAAATAGCATTACCGTCGTTAGCTGTTTCGGGGCTGAAAAGCTTCAACAGGGTGGCCCGTTGAACATCAACAATCTTCTGGCCGAGATTCTGGGCGGGTCAAAGCTGGTGCAAAGCGAAGAATCAGACGAAGATCCGTTGTTGCAAGACTTGTCTCTGAGGCTAGCCAAGCTCGGGGCCCGGGTTGAGCTGAATCTCGGAGGTCAGATACCCCTAGTGGTCAGTTACGCCAACAAAGCCGCGGCTGTGTTGCCAGATTGGAACTTGGCTGGCGATTCTATTTCTGAGCGAGTGAGACTTCGCCCTGCGCTTTTGAAGGCAATGGGGTGGCGTGTGATTCGCGTTCACACCTTCGAACTGTTTGCCGACCCCGAGGCGCTGGCCATTCGAATCGGAGAATCATTGGGCATGCAGCTCACCAAACGCCCGCAGGCGCTTTTCGATGTTCCAGCTTTTGACGAGTCTGATGAGGCTTGGGGAGATCGAACCGAATCAAACGACTCAAGGCTCAAGAACGACAAACCGCCACACTGGGGCTAAAACTAGTCGGAGCTCGCTGAAGGTTTTGCAGAATCGGTCTTGTAAAAACCAGAACCCTTGAAAGTAACACCTACGTTTCCGAAAACTTTTCTCAAATCGCCCGCGCAGATAGGGCACTCGGTCAACGCCGAGTCGTTCATAGATTGCTGAACGTCAAACTCGTGCCCACACTTTTTGCAGGCATAAGAATAAGTTGGCAATGTGTTTCTCCGTTGGTTTGTAAATCAAGTGGTTAATTGATTTTACTTCAGTCCAGTTTGTGAACACCTGTGCAGCAAGCCACGTAGTGCACTTTCAGATCGTGCGGTTCGTGGGGTATCTCTTCAAGGACCTCTTCGTCATGCACGAGCGCGATAACCGGCACTCGGCTGTCTAGCTCGGCCAGAGCTCGGTCGTAGAACCCTCGGCCTTGGCCGAGCCTGTTCCCCGCGGCATCCACTGCCAGGGCCGGAACCAAGACTGCATCGACCTGTAGTGGTTCAGCAGGGCCGGTGGGCTCAAGAATGCCGAATTCACCTTCTGTAAGGTCATCCCAGTTGAAAATCGCCCACTCAAGGTCGTCATTCACGATTCGAGGCACCAAAACCTGAATGCCTACCTGTTCGCAAACGTCTAGTAAAAGGTCTGTGCAAGGTTCATCATCGAGGGCGATGTAGGCAGCAATCTTTCGAACGTTCTGGTCAGCAAGAAACATCACCAAATGTTCGTCGTGCTCATCTTCACAGAAGTGGCCTTCTTGCTTTGATTTTCGCGCGGCTCGAATTTTGCTGCGCAACGCGGTCTTGGCTTGTGTCGCTTCTGAATCGGTCATGCGACTAATCTTGCCATCGTGGCCATGAATTTTGCTCTCACTCACGACGCGGTTCGCCTGCGCCTCGTGAAAATGCGCGACGTGAAGTCGCTCGAGCGACTGATTCTTGGCCATCGTGCATGGCTGCGGCCTTGGGAGGCAACATTGCCCAACGCTCCGCAAAGTTTTGATATTCGAGCAATGGTTCGCGGTCTACTCAGACAAGCTGATGATGGCTGGGGTTTTCCGTTTGTTATCGAGGTCGATGGTGAGATTGCCGGTCAACTAAACGTTGCCAACGTGCTTTATGGTTCGGTTTCGAATGCAGTGATCGGGTACTGGGTGTCACCAGATGTCGCGGGTCGCGGGGTGGCTCCCACTTCGGTGGCTTTGGTCACCGACTACCTGTTCAACCAGGTCGGTTTGCATCGGGTGGAGATTGCGATTCGACCAGAGAATGTGGCGAGCCTTCGAGTCGTGCAGAAACTCGGCTTTCGATTCGAGGGGCTGAAAGAGCGCTACATTCACATCAACGGAGATTGGCGCGACCACTATGTGTTTGCCCTGACACGTGAAGAGGTAGATGGCGGTGTTCTCAACCGCTGGATGCGCGGCAAAGTGCCTGCCATCTCTTACCCATTTGTAGCGAAATCTAAACACACCGAGCCAAATGCCTAGGGTCAATTAATTCGGCTCATATCTTTAGAGTTATGAACTTAACTTCGATGTCTGGTGGGCTGATGCTCGCTGCACTCGCTGCGGTTTGGTTCTTGATGTTTTTACCTTCTTGGATGTCTCGCACCAGCGAGCGCGAAAAAACCCGAGAAAACTCAGCGGTCGCGAAACATGCCGAGTCGGTAGTTAGAGCTTCGGCGTCTGAACAGGCTCGGGCCGCAAACTCTGCAGGCAGGGCGCTATTACTCAAACGCGGAGCTCTCTTTGTCGCACTGCCAGCAATCGCTGTTTTGTCGTGGAGCCTCGCAATCTTGGCGACCAATCCTGAGATGTTGATTTGGGCGATTTCCAGCGCAGTAGTAGCTGCCATGGCAATCTTTGTAAATCGAGTAGCGAACGCCGCCTACTTAGGTGCGCTCGATTCATCCCGTGTTATTCGCAGCCGTGCAGCTCAGCGACGTGCCAATGTTGCTCTTCCTGATCGCAACTCAAAGCCATCTGCTTCTGAGTCGGCGGTTGATACTCGAGACCCTCGAGCTTGGACTTCTCCGGGTGTGCCACGGCAAATTTATCGAGGCTCTGATGGCGCAATCGAGCAGGTGACTTTCGCTGAGGTCGTTGAAATCAAACCCGCCCTTGTCGAAGAAACTGCCGCCGAGGGTGAACAATTTTTGGGCGGTGCGGCACTCGATGAAATTTTGAAGCGCCGCCGTGCCAATGGCTAATCGTTTTGCCTAGTTACTTTTCATCTGTCGAGCGGTAAACTTTAGTGAATCCCCAAAATCCATGTAGGAGAAAACTGTGAGCATTTTTGACCGCGTTAAAAAGGTCTTCAAGAAGAACGCCCCTGGCATTGCCAAGGCAACCAACGAACTAGCAGCTGACATTGCCAAAGAGAGCGCTGAAGTGTTCGAAGATGTAAAGGCCAAGGCTGAAGTAGCTGCCAAGAAGGTTGGCAAAGAGGCCGGACGCGTAGCTAAAGACGCTGAGAAAAAGGCAGGTGCAGCCGTAAAGACTGCAACCAAGGCAACCAAGGCCGCTGCCGCTAAAGCTGTTGATGCTGCTGAAGATGTAATCGAAGCCGCAATGAAGAGCACTGCTAAGAAGCCTGCTGCTAAGAAGCCTGCTGCTAAGAAGCCGGTTGCTAAGCCAGCCGCCAAGGCCGCTCCTAAGGCTGCTGCTAAGCCAGCCGCCAAGGCCGCTCCTAAGGCTGCTGCTAAGCCAGCTGCTAAGGCCGCTCCAAAGGCTGCTGCTAAGCCAGCTGCAAAGAAGCCAGTTGCTAAGCCTGCCGCCAAGGCCGCTGCTAAGCCAGTTGCTAAGGCCGCTCCAAAGGCTGCCGCTAAGCCAGCTGCCGCTAAGCCAGCTGCCGCTAAGCCAGCTGCTAAGAAGCCAGCTGCTAAGAAGCCGGTTGCTAAGGCCGCTCCAAAGGCTGCTGCTAAGCCAGCTGCAAAGAAGCCAGCCGCAAAGCCTGCTGCTAAGAAGTAACTAGCAAAAGTGGAGAACCCCGGTGAGTAATCACCGGGGTCTTTTCTTTGGTTAGGCTTTGTTAGTTAGCAAAGGAGCGTCGGTGATCAAACAAACAAAAGATGGCCTCGGCGCGGCCTTCAACCGACTGTTCTCGGCCTTCGCGCTAATCAAACTGTCTGACGGGCTTATTGCCGCAGCCGCACCACTACTAGCCCTCCAACTCACGCGTGACCCATTTCTAATCTCGCTGACCGGCGCGCTGTACATGTTGCCCTGGCTTCTTTTTGCAATACCAGTCGGCACTTTGCTAGATCGAATAGACCGCAGAGTTGCCCTCACGGTTACTGCGCTTATTAGAGCATCGACTGCCAGCCTTTTGTGCGCGGCAATCTTCTTTGATTTCACGACCATCTGGCTGCTCTACCTGGTCATTTTTGTCGTTGGCATTTGCGATGTGGTTTCAGACACCGGTCTTCAATCGCTGATTCCAACGGTGCTTCCACACTCGAAGCTCGAGCGAGGCAATTCGCGGATGCAGGCTGCCGACACGGTTCTTGCAGGTTTCATCGGCACCCCGCTGGGTTCGCTGCTGTTCACACTCGTGGCCGCATTGCCGTTCTTGTTTAACTCGATCGGATTCTTCTTAGCCGCGCTGATGATTTCTGCGATTCCTCGAGAGATGATCGCCGTTTCGTCGATAGAAAAGAAACAACGTCCGGCGTTCACCGCTGAGATGAAGGCTGGCATCAGCTATCTCTTGAATGACAAGAAGTTGTTGCGACTGGTTTTGACAACCGCTGCTCTGGGCATGTGCTTCACGCTTTCTAACGCCACTCAGGCTCTGTTCTTAGTCGAAGAGCTTGGGGTGCCAGAGGCTGCGTTCGGAACAGTCTTGCTGTCTGGTGGAATCGGAGCGGTAGCCGGCGCGCTATTCGCCGCCAAGATCTCGAAGCGATTTGGCCGCGGAACTGCGCTAGCTGCCGGAATCACCATCACCACTATTTTTGGTTTGGTTCAGGGTTTTGTTCCCGAGGTCATTTCTCTAATGATTGCTATGGCTATCGGAGGCTTCGGCGTTTCGCTGTGGAACATTCTTCTCATGAGCCTCTACCACGCATTGATTCCAAATGAGATTTTCGGGCGCATTCATGGCACAAGACGCACCTTGGTGTGGGGGCTTATGCCAATTGGAGCGATGCTCGGAGGGGCGCTAGCCAAGATCGACCTTCGCACGCCATATCTGGTCGGAGGCGCGATTTCGGTGGCCATTGCAATCTTCTCTTACCGATTCATCAAAGCGCTCGGCGATGAATCGAATCAGCCTGACGAAGCCGTCAAAGTCTCCAGCTAAGACTTTGCGACCACGTAAGCGACGGCGCTTTTTAGCGTCGGATGCTCGAACTCGAAGCCTGTGCTCTGCAAACGAGTAGCTGTCATCTTTTGGCTGCAAAGCAGCAGCTCGTCGGCGGCCTCGCCGATGAGTAGTCGCATCGCGAAGGCGGGCACACGCAATAGAGCGGGACGGCGAACGGCCTTAGCCAGAGCATCCACCATTTGCTTACAGGTTGCAGCTTCAGGAGCGGTGATGTTGTAGGCGCCAGATGCATTTTTGTCATTCATTAGGTGAATGATCGCCCTCGCCTCGTCGACCACGCTGATGAAAGCCCACCACTGCTTACCCGACCCGAGAGCACCGCCAATGCCCAACCGGATGAGCGGCATGAGTTTGCCTAATGCGCCAAGTTTGCGTGACATCACCATCGTGGTGCGAAGAAGCACTACGCGGGTCTTAGCCTTACCGGCCTCGTGTTCCCACTGTGCTGCAAGGTCACTCAAGAAGCCCTCACCCTTAGGTGTCGACTCGTCTACAAGCTCATCTCCGCGTTCGCCATAAAAACCGGATGCTGAACCGCTGAGAAAAACTTTCGGCTTGTTGTTCGATTGATTGATGGCGTCGACCAAAGTCTTCGTCGAATCTAGGCGAGATGAAATGAGTTCTTGCTTGTACTTTTCGGTCCAGGGAATCTTTCCGGTGGTTGCACCGCCAAGGTTCACCACAACATCGACAGTTTCGATGATTCCTGGGGTCAGGTAACCGCTTGCTGGGTTCCATTCGACCTCGTCAGAGCCGGAAGCTGTGCGTCTTACGAGGCTAAGCGGTTCGTGCCCGAGATCCCTAAGTTGAGCCTTGAGTTCGGTGGCGATTAGACCGCTGGCGCCCGAGATTAGCACTCGCATTTGTTGTCTCTGTTCTATTGGGATGCACTGTTACTAAATGTTGCCGAGGGTGGATTATTCCGAGCGCATTGTTGTTGACTTACCTTATGACCCCAATGATGAATGTTGATCTAACAGTCTGGCTCGTTACCATCGGTGTTTTGGTGGCGGTAATCGTTTTCGATTTGATTTACCAGATTCGCCACCCTCACGAACCAACCTTCAAAGAGTCGGCCATTCAAAGTGCCATCTACATGGGTCTCGCCCTTGCCTTCACCTTCGTGGTTGGTCAGTTGTGGGGAGGGCAGTACGCCGGTGAGTATTTGGCCGGTTTCATCACCGAAAAGAGCCTTTCGGTTGACAACCTCTTCGTCTTTTTGATCATCTTCACCCAGTTTGCTGTGCCACGCGCGCTTCAGAGTCAGGCACTGCTCATCGGTATCGTGGTTGCTCTTGTTTTGAGAGGCATCTTTATTGCCGTTGGCGCAGCTGCGATTGCCGCCTACTCATGGGTTTTCTACCTATTCGGGGCGTTTCTCGTCTACACCGCGGTCATGTTGATTTGGGACACCTTCCACGAGGCTCACGACGACAAGGTTCCGGGTGGCAAGTTGATGCAAATCGTCAAGCGCTTCTACCCAACCGTCGATGAATATCACGGCACCAAGTTGACCATCGTTCAGCAGGGCAAGCGCTACCTAACGCCACTGATGCTCGTGATGATATCGATCGGTGCAACCGATGTGCTTTTCGCTCTCGATTCGATTCCAGCCGTGTATGGCTTGACAGACCAGGCCTACATCGTCTTCACAGCTAACGCATTCGCGTTGCTCGGCCTTCGTCAGCTTTACTTCTTGCTGAGTGGTTTGATGCAGCGACTCAAGTACTTGGGTGTCGGCCTGTCGATCATCCTGGCTTGGATCGGTGTGAAGCTTGTGAATCACGCCCTGCACAAGAACGAACTGCCGTTCATCAACGGTGGTGAGCATGTCGAGATCATTCCTGAAATCTCAACCGAGCTTTCTTTGGGTGTCATCGTCGTCACGCTGGTTGTCACCACGGTTGCGAGCTTGCTGGTAACTCGCGAGAAGCCCGCGAAGCTTTAGAACGTTCTCGGGTCTGGCCCGATACGCTGACCGTCTTCGAGTAAGTCGATAGTGGCCATCTCTTCACGGGTTAGTTCGAAGTCAAAAACGTTTAGGTTTTCCGCCAAGCGCTCTGGGTTTGACGATTTTGGAATCACTAGATTTCCAAGCTGAATGTGCCAGCGCAAAATAACTTGGGTAGGTGTTTTGCCGTGAGCCTGCGCGGCAGCAACTATGGCGGCCGCCTCGTTCTTTTGACCTCTAGCCAAAGGTGACCATGCTTCGGTGGCAATTCCGTGGTTGGCATTGAAAGCGCGAATCTCACCCTGATTCAAGCCGGGATGCAGCTCAATCTGATTTAGCGCCGGCACAATGCTCGCCTGCTCAAGCAGCGGCTCAAGGTGCTCTGGGTGAAAGTTCGAAACCCCGATGCCTCGAACCTTGCCGCTTTCGAGAGCGTGTTCAAGCGCCTTCCAAGTCTCGACAAATTTGCCCAGCTTCGGGTTCGGCCAGTGAATCAGCAGCATGTCGACATAACCGATGTTGAGCCGCGCGAGTGACTCGTCGATTGCCTCGAGTGCATTGTCGTATCCGTGTCTGTCATTCCAGATTTTGGTGGTGACAAAGATTTCTTCGCGGTCTAAGCCACAGGCTCGGATGCCCGCCCCAACTTCTTGCTCGTTATCGTAGAGCGCCGCGGTGTCAATTCTGCGGTAACCGAGGTCGATCGCAAGCTTGACCAGATCGACCGCAATGTCTTGGCCAACTTTGTAGACCCCAAGCCCGAGTTGTGGAAGCAGTTGCCCCGAGTTCAGTTGAATCAGAGGATTCTGGTCGATGCTGAAACTCACGCTGCGCTCCAAGGGCCAAAGACAGGGTTCCACTCGGCGATAGCGCGCTCGCCGATGTAGCCAGCAATGTCGAATGGGTCTTGATCGAGAATTTCGGCAACCTGTTCTACCGAATCTGCCCGCACAATCAGAAGTGCACCTGGGCGGTCAACCATTGGACCGCTAGCCAAGAGCGTCTGCTGTTCGAGTAGTTCTTTGAAAAACGCTCGGTGAGTGGGTCGAATCTCGGCCAATTCTGCTTCGCTGGCCGAGTATGAATAGGTAACTGCAAAGACAGACATTATTTTTCTTCCTCTTGGTCGCTGCTTGAAATCACCGGCGTGAATTTCGCTGACATGAGAGCAACAAGCACGGCCCCACCGCCCATGACCACGGCTACCAGCAGGGCTGCCTCGGGAGCGATCAGGTCGATTGAGAAACCCGCGATGGCCGCGGCGCCGGCGTAGCCGATCATCTGCCCGCTGCCAACCCAGCCGTAGGCCTCAGGAGCATCCGCTGTTTTTACCGAAGCCCCGATGATGGCACCGAGCAAACCCAACGCAGGTGCGATGCCAAGACCGGCAATGAACCAAGCGATGCTCACCCAGATTGCTGAGTCTGGTGCGATGAACACCATGGCAAAGCCAACAAAAACGACCAGTAGGTAGCGAGAAAGTGCCCAGCGGGTTTTGCTGCGGTGGCCGAACAGAAACCCACCGAGCAGAGAGCCAAGTGAGAGAACACCGACGATGATGCCGGCCGTTGCCTTATCGGTGAACACTGCCACGGTGCCAATTTCAACGCCAGAGAATGAGCCGATTAGCAGAGCGCCGATGATGGCGTTTGAAATCACGATGCGGTTGCGAAGCACACCGCCGAGTCGTCGCTTCGATTTTGGAATTTCTACGCTTCTAATTTCACGATTCGATGAGAACCAAAAGGCGCCGACGATTTGAATCACGCCCATAACCACGATGCCCACGGTGGTGTTGGTGAAGGCAGCGATAAAGGTGGCCGTGACGGGGCCGAAGATCCAGATAACTTCTTGCAGCGTGGCGTCAAGGGCATAGAGAGTGCCCATTTGCTTGCGTTCGACCAGCATCGGATAGATCGTTCGCACAGCCGACTGAATTGGCGGGCTAGACAAGCCGACCACTAGGCACAACAGCGCCAACACTTCAGCTGGTAGGGGAGCAAGGCCGATTACAAAAATTGTTGCTGCACTGATGCCCGCAGAGACCAACAACGTGCGCCTAACGCCCCAACCGCCCATCCAGCGCCCAAGCAGTGGGCCAGACACTGCGACACCAACGGTTTCGAGACCGAGGGCTAGGCCGGCAAGGGCATACGAGCCCGATTTTTCTTGAATGTGAAGCACAAACGCGAGGCTCATTAGGCCAAACGGGAAGCGTGCAAAAAGTTGCGACGAGACCACACGCAGCACGCCAGGGCGCGAAAGAACTTGCATGTAAGTTGCCATGATGCCAGCCTACCTTGACGGCGGTTGGGGTTAGCGGGGCGTTGGTTTGGGTTTTTGGGGGAGTAGCGAGGGCGGTTACGTCGAGCAGCGAAACTAAATCCAGCTCGGAATCCACATGTGAATACGCCACCACCAGTAAGGGGTTTCGAAGCCAAGCCAAATAGACAAGAAGAAGGCGCTAAAGACCAACACCAACCCGAGATAGGCCAAAATCAGCCTTTGCGCGCGCTCGCGGTTTTCGGCCTCGTGCAAATATTTACGCAGCACAAATACGATCGCGAGAATGGTGAACGGCAAGAAAACCACCGAGTAGAACTGAAAGGTTGTGCGGTTCAAAAGAGTCAGCCACGGCAGATACCCGGCTCCAAGCCCGAGCAGAATCAGACCAGATGTGCGGTTGCGAGTGCGAACCCAGTAGACCGCAAGCGCAGCCAACGCAAAAACCCCGAACCACCAAATGGCAGGGTTGCCAAGCGCGGTGACTGCACTCGAGCATCCGCTCGGATCTTGACACAGCGCCCCCGTGGTGGGGTTGGTCGCGCCAAAGGCCGTGCCCTCGTAGAAGAACGACGTTGGGCGAAGCATGAGTAGCCAGCCGAACGGGTTGGCCTGGTAGTTGTGCGGAGTGGCGAGGCTCACGTGAAAGCCATAAGCCTGCTGGTGGTAGTGCCAAAGCGCTTGAAGCGAGGCGGGCAACCACTCAAACGCGGCCGGCAGTTTCACCTCGGCAGCATCGAAGTTTCGATAGTAACCGCCAGATGTGACGAGCCAGCCTGTCCAGCTCGCAAGGTAGGTCAAGAATGCGACGGGCAGGGTGATTAGGGCCGTGGCACCTCCGCGAATAAACAGCCGTGAAACCCAGTTGAACGGCTCGCTGCTTGCCGCGTAGTAGGTGCGGCGCTCGATCAGGATGTCTGAGATGACCACGTAGACACAGAAAAACGCGAGGTAGTAGAGCCCCGACCACTTGACTGCGCTAGCCGCACCCAATGTGACTGCTGCGGCGATTAACCAGGGTCGCGCCAGAAGCCTGAGTCTCAGTTGCTCACGATCTCGAAGCAAAAAGTAGAACGCCAAAATGACAAAAAACGCGAGGATGCCGTCGAGCAAGCCCGTTCGTGACAGCACAATTGCGTGACCGTCGACGGCCAGCAACAGTGCAGCCACCTGAGCCCACAGTTTCGATTCAAAGAGTCGCTTCGCAACCAGATAAATGAACCAAACCGAAGCCAAGCCCAAGAGGGCCACCGAGTAGCGCCAGCCGACGGAGTTATCTGCACCGAGGGCTCTGATTCCGAGCCAGATGATCCATTTGCCAAGCGGCGGGTGAACGACATAAGCCGGGTCGGCGTTGAATATATCGGTGTTGCCTGACTCGAACTGCTGATTTGGGTCGGCGGGCCAAGACCCCTCGTAGCCGAGCGAACCAAGCGTGACGGCATCCTTGACGTAATAGGTTTCGTCGAAGACCAGTTTTCGCGGGTAGCCGAGGTTGATGAACCTGAGAGCTGCGGCCAAGAGCATGATGAGCCAGATTCCGTAGCCTTCGGCAACGCGGCGCAGGGTAGCGATTAGTTTCGTCAACGCCCCCGCCTTTGCTTTAGAAGTAACTGGCACAAAGCCAATGCTAGTTTGCGACAATAGAGCGTGCTAATCATTGCAGCCACACCAATCGGCAACCTGGGCGACGCTTCGACTCGCCTGGTCGAGCATCTGAGCAACGCCGAGCACATTGCTGCCGAAGACACCAGAAGCCTTACCAAACTTGCTGGTCTGCTGGGAGTCAAACTCAAGGCCAAGCTCTATAGCCTGCACGAGCACAACGAACTTGAGCGCGCCGACCAAATTGTTGCCATTGCACTCGAGAGCGATGTGCTGTTGGTGTCTGATGCTGGAATGCCGACAGTTAGCGACCCGGGTTTTGCGCTGGTTCGCGCAGCGGTTGCTGCCGGCGTTGAAGTCACAGTTGTGCCTGGCCCGTCTGCTGTCTTGTCCGCGCTCGCGGTGTCTGGCTTAGCTACCGACCGGTTCACTTTCGAAGGGTTCGCCCCGCGCAAAGATGCCGAGCGCAAAAGCGTTTTTGAAGCATTGGTGGGCGAAACCCGCACCATGGTGTTTTTTGAGTCGCCGCATCGCATCGCTGACACTTTGATGGCGGCAGCGCAGGTGTTTGGAGCTGATCGTCTTGCCGCCGTCTCACGCGAGTTGACCAAAAAGTTTGAGCACACCGAGCGCGGCACACTCGCCGACCTAATCGAGTGGGCAAAAACTGAGCCGAAGGGCGAGATGGTTTTCGTGTTGGCTGGGGCGATAAAGACCAACAAGGATGTCTCGACTCTGGTTGCCGATGTTCTCAAGCTCGAAGCATCTGGCCTTCGCATGAAAGATGCGGTTGCCGAAATCGCCGAACTGAACTCGGTGAGCAAATCGGTGCTCTACCAATTGAGCCTCGACGCCAAGAAATAAGCCAACCCAGCCGAATGACCTTAAACTAGAACAATGCCCAGCCAAGCCGGTAAGTCGTTTTACGTAACGACCCCAATCTTTTATGTGAACGATGCTCCGCACATCGGTCACGCCTACACCGAGGTTGCTGCCGACGTGTTGGCTCGCTGGCACCGTCAACGCGGCGAGGGTTCATTCTTGCTAACTGGCACCGATGAGCACGGAGAGAAGATTCTTCGAACAGCTGTTGGTAACGGAAGCACTCCAAAAGCCTGGGCAGACCAGCTCGTTCACGACGCTTGGCTACCACTGCTCGAAACCATCGACATCGACAACCAAGACTTCATTCGCACGACCGAACCTCGTCACGAGAAGAACGTGCAGAAGTTCTTGCAGCACCTTTATGACACCGGTTTCATCTACCGCGGTTCATACGAAGGTAACTACTGCGTTGGTTGCGAAGAATACAAAACCGAAGCCGACCTCATTGATGGTGAAGGGGAGTATGTAGGCCAGGATGTCTGTGCCATTCACACTCGCCCGGTCGAGCGACTGCAAGAGACAAACTACTTTTTCAAACTGAGTGATTTCACTCAGCCGTTGCTCGACTTCTACGAGCAAAACCCTAAGTTCATTCAGCCTGAATCGGCACGCAACGAGGTTGTTGCTTTTGTGCGCCGCGGGCTCGAAGACCTCTCGATTTCTCGCTCGAAAGAAAAGTTCGACTGGGGAATCGACATTCCTTGGGACGACTCGCACATTACCTACGTTTGGTTCGATGCGTTGCTCAACTACATCACCGCGATCGGTTATGGCGAAGATGTGGCCAAGTTTGAGTCGCTCTGGCCTGCATCGGTGCAGGTCGTCGGTAAAGACATCCTGCGCTTTCACGCAGTTATCTGGCCAGCCATGCTTATGGCTGCGGGTCTAAAACCTGCCGACCAGGTTTTTGGTCACGGTTGGCTGCTCGTCGGCGGCGAAAAAATGTCGAAGTCGAAGCTCACCGGTATCGCACCGTCACAAATCACCGACACTTTCGGTTCAGATGCGTTCCGCTATTACTTCATGAAGGCAATCGCCTTTGGTTCTGACGGTTCGTTCTCTTGGGAAGACCTCTCGGCTCGTTACCAGAGCGAGCTAGCGAACGGCTTTGGCAACCTGGCCTCTCGCGTGCTCGCCATGATCAAACGTTATTTTGACGGGGTCGTTCCTGCACCTGCCGCCTACGACGAGGTAGACCTGGCCATTCAAGCGGTTGCCGAGAAAGCGATTGCAAACGCCGATGCTGCCATCGATGAAATCGCGATTCATGAGGCAATCGGCAGCGTTTGGACATTGGTCGACGAACTCAACAACTACATCACCGTTTCAGAGCCTTGGGTGCTTGCCAAAGACGAAGCAAAACGTGATCGCCTAGCCTCGGTGCTCTACACCACGGCCGAGGGTCTTCGTGTGCTCAGCGTTGCACTCGCCCCGGTCATGCCAAAGGCCACCGCCAAACTTTGGGCCGCACTCACCGAAGGCAAACTCGGCGAACTTGCCGATCAGCCACTTGCCGACGCCGGTCGTTGGGGTCAGCTACCTGCCGGCGCAAAAGTCGGCGACCTCGACATTCTCTTTCCACGCATCGAAACCGACGTCGAAGGTAAATAATGAGCGAAGACGCTCCGTTTCGCACTCGCCGAGACAAGGGTGAGAGCAATCCGCGCGACCTTCGCTACCCGCCGCTTCCTGAACCACTAGAAGTCGGCACCTACGACAATCACACGCATTTCGATTTCGCCGACGGTGAGCAGCCGCTCACAGCATCCGAGCAACTAGAACTGGCTAACAGTGCCGGCATTTTGGGTGTCGTTCAAGTCGGCGTGACCCTCGAGTCTTCGATTTGGTCGGCTAACCTGGCAGCCCGTGAGCCACGTGTTTTGGCGGCCGTCGCCCTTCACCCAAACGAAGCGCCGCTGTATGAGAACGAGGATGCTCTTCGCTCAGCCATCGCCGAAATCGAGTCACTCGCCGCTCAACCCCGGGTGCGAGCCATTGGCGAAACGGGTTTGGACTTTTTCAGAACCGAAGGCGACGTTTCACTTGGCCTTCAGCAGCTGTCTTTTGAAGAGCACATTCGAATCGCGAAAGAAAACAACATCGCCTTGATGATTCACGACCGTGAGGCTCACGACGAGGTTTATGAAACCCTGCTTCGAGTTGGAGCGCCAGACAAAGTTGTCATGCACTGCTATTCGGGTGACCTCGATTTTGCCAAAAAGTGTGCCGATCAGGGTTGGTACATGAGCTTCGCTGGCAACATCACCATCAAACGCAACCAGCACCTGCGTGACTCGATCGAGTGGGCTCCCAAAGAGTTACTGCTGGTTGAGACCGACGCGCCGTTCTTGACTCCAGAGCCATATCGAGGTCGCCCGAATGCTTCTTATCTCGTGCCGATAACCGTTCGCAAAATGTCCGAGGTTCGCGGAATCGATGAGAACGAGATGGCTGCGGCGCTTGCCGAGAACACCGTGCGCGTCTATGGCTCATGGAGCGAGGGGCTCTAGTGGTCGAGTTACTTGGCGGTAGCGACATTCGTGAATTGGCCGACCGGCTAGGCGTTGTGCCAACGAAAAAGCTCGGACAGAACTTTGTCACCGACCCAAACACCATTCGTCGAATCGTGGCCGCCGCCAAACTCACCGGTAAAGAATGCGTGGTCGAGATTGGTCCCGGGCTCGGCTCTCTAACCCTCGGACTACTAGAAGTTGCCGATTCGGTCATCTCGGTTGAGATCGACGCCAAGATGGCCGCTGCCCTCGAGCAGACCATCTCTAAGCGCGCACCTGGCAAGAACTTCACTCTCGTCACCCACGACGCCATGACCATCACTGAGCTTCCGAATGCGCCAGACGCGTTGGTGGCCAATCTGCCATACAACATCTCGGTTCCGGTGTTACTGAACTTCATCGAGCGCTTTGGGTCGATCAACAAGGGTCTGGTGCTGGTGCAGGCAGAGGTGGCGCACCGTTTAGCTGCCAAGCCTGGCTCGAAGGTTTACGGTGCACCGAGCGCAAAGCTCGCTTGGTATGGCGCTGCCGCTTTGGCCGGCAATGTAGGTCGAACCATTTTCTGGCCGGTTCCGAATGTTGACTCGGCGCTGGTTTATTTTGAGCGCCACGCGACACCAATCGGCGACGAAGCTTTACGCGAATCGACCTTTGCCGTGATCGACGCGGCCTTCGGTCAGCGCCGCAAAACCATGCGTCAATCTTTGGCCAGTTGGGCTGGTTCACCGGCCGAAGCCGAAACGGCCCTTGTCGCCGCTGGCATTTCGCCTCAGGCTCGTGGCGAAGAACTCACCATCGAGCAGTTCGTTTCGATTGCGAGGGCTCGTGGGTAGGCACTCAGCGCAATCAGAGCCAGTCGGCCGCAACCGCCACATTCTCATGCTCGACTTCGAGTTTTCGCTCGCGGCTTCAGCGGCACGCGTGTTCGCTGCGCTTGGTGATGTTGCTCAGTGGCCAGCGGCAGAGCATCCGCGCATGTTGGTTCGCAAAGAGCCTATTCGCGTAGCTCTGTCATTTGACGATGCGACCAGGGTCACCATTTCGATTGAGGCAATCAGCGCCGACCAGTGCAAGCTTGTGTTTCTGCACGACCTGTGCCAAACGCAAGAACAGCTGAGTTTTTGGCAAAACTACTGGGATGCTCGCCAAGCCGAGCTCGTCGCAAGGTTCGGGGTTTAGTGTGCGCACTGTAATTGCATCGGCACCCGGCAAAGTAAACCTGCACTTTGGCGTTGGGTCACTCGACCTCGACGGCTACCACGATGTGGTGAGTGTTTATCAGGCGCTCAATCTTCGCGAGCGTGTGACTATCTCAAGATCGCGAGACGCAGCCTGGAGCGTTGCTGTGGCCGGCACCATCGATGCCGACCAACTCGCGCTGGTGCCAACCGACGAATCGAACCTCGTGGTCAAGGCGAGCCTGCTGGCAGCCGAGTTGGCCGCACTCGAGAATCCGCGCGCCTTCGACATCACGATTTCGAAGCAGATTCCTGTCGCCGGTGGAATGGCCGGTGGCAGCGCAGACGCGGCTGCAGCATTCTTGGCGGCCGCCGAAAAGTTTGGTCTAGATCTATCGATCGAGGCTCTGCAGTTTCAGTCACGTCGACTCGGTGCCGATGTGCCGTTCTGCATGCACGGTGGCACAGCGCTCGGGCTCGGTCGGGGCGATCGACTTGAGCGCCTGGCTCTGGGCGCCGAACTACATTTTGTGATGATCTCGAGCCGCACCGGCTTGAGCACGCCAAAGGTTTATGCCGAGCTCGACCGTCAACGTGAGCTCGGTGGCGTCGACCCACACGAGGTGGCTGCGCCTGAGCATCCGAGCGCTCTAATCGAGGCTCTTGCCCAAGGCAACGTCGAGCTAATCGCCAAGTTGATTCACAATGATCTCGAGCCAGCCGCTCTAGCTCTGCAACCAGACCTTGAACTAACTTTGGCCACTGCCGAAAAATACGGTGCGCTTCGAGCTTTCGTTTCGGGATCTGGCCCAACCGTGGCCGCGATGGTGAGTAGCGCAGACGAAGCTGCCGAGCTGGTCGTCAAACTTCACGAGGCAAACTTTGATTCATTCGCCACCAGCACCAGCCCGCTCGGTGCTCAGCTAGAGAGCGAATAAAAACTTGGCTCACTTGCTCGGCGCTGAAGAAATCACGCTCGCTTTTCCGACCAAAGAGGTCTTCAGTGGCGTAACCATTGGAATCAACGAAGGTGACCGAATTGGTGTCGTTGGGGCAAACGGCGACGGCAAGTCGACGCTGCTTAAGGTTCTTTCAAAGCGCCTAGACGTTGACTCTGGCCGCGTCACTCACCGCGGTGGTATTCGCATCGGCTTGCTCGACCAAGGTGACGTGCTCGATGGTTCGCTAACCATTGGCGCTGCAGTTGTTGGCCACACACCAGAGCATGTTTGGGCCGGCGACGCGCGAGTGCGAGATGTCATTTCGGGCCTACTCAACGACCTCGACTGGAACCAGCTTGTCGATGAACTCAGTGGTGGTCAACGCCGCCGCGTGGCACTTGCCGCACTGCTCGTTCAAGATCTCGATATCGTGATGCTCGATGAGCCGACCAACCACCTCGATGTCGAAGGTGTCGCGTGGCTCGCCAAGCACCTCAATGAGCGCTGGAGCAAAAGCGCTGGCGGGCTCGTGGTTGTAACTCACGATCGTTGGTTTCTCGATGCGGTTTGCAACTACACGTGGGAGGTCTACGGCGGCCAAATCGAGCCGTTCGAGGGCGGTTACGCAGCCTACATCTTGCAACGTAACGAGCGTTCGCGAAGTGCTGCGGCGAGCGAATCTCGACGCCAAAACACTCTGCGCAAAGAGTTGGCCTGGCTTCGACGCGGTGCACCTGCCCGAACATCCAAGCCGAAATTTCGCATGGATGCTGCCGCCGAACTCATCGCAAACGAACCAGAGCCGCGCGACCGGGTCGCCCTGTCGAAACTAGCCACCGCACGACTCGGCAAAGACGTTATCGATGTCGAAAACCTGAGCTACTCGATTGAAGGTCGAGAACTGCTGCACGATGTCACTTGGCGGCTTGGCCCGGGCGACCGTGTTGGCCTCGTTGGAGTGAACGGCGCGGGCAAAACAACGCTGCTGCGTCTAATTCAGGGCGAGTTGAGCCCAACCAAGGGTCGGGTGAAGCTCGGCAAGACCGTCAAGATCGCGACTTTGAGCCAAGATGTGCGCGAACTCGACGAGTTTCACGGCGAGCGAATCTTTCAACTGCTGGCTCGCGAAAAAACCTCCTTCAACGTTGACAAAAAAGAGGTCAGCGTAACGCAGTTGGTTGAGCAACTCGGTTTCAGTCAGGCTCAACTGCAGACTCCAATCGAAGACCTCTCTGGTGGTCAACGTCGACGCCTGCAGTTCTTGCGCCTACTGTTTGGCGAGCCGAACGTTCTCATTCTCGATGAGCCGACAAACGACCTCGATACCGACATTCTTGCCGCCATGGAAGACTTGCTCGACGGCTGGCCCGGCACACTCATCGTGGTTAGTCACGACCGCTACCTGCTCGAGCGTGTAACCGATGACCAATTCGCTCTTATGGGCGACCTTCGCCTTCGTCACCTCACCGGGGGAGTAGATCAGTACCTCGCGCTTCGAGCTGCCAGCCTTGGCGGCGCTGGTAAGAACCACCCAACCAATGCCGAAATCGACTCGGATGCTGCCGCCCAACCAGACCCAACCGAGACGGCCGCACCCGCCAAACTCAGTGGGGCAGCGTTGCGCGATGCCGAGAAGAACCTCGCCCGCATCGAACGCGCCCTCGAAAAACTGAGTTCTGAAGAAGCCGCTCTGCATGCCGAGATGGCGGTTCACGATCAGGGCGATTACGACGGCTTGGCAAAATTGGTCGATCGTCAGCGCGATTTGAACGAAAAACGCGAATCTTTAGAGATTGAGTGGCTAGAAACATCCGAGTTGGTCGGCTAAATCTGGCAGACTTATACCGTTGGCGACTTTTCAAAAGTCATCGACGTTGGCCCATGGTGTAATGGCAGCACCACGCCCTTTGGAGGCGTTTGTCTAGGTTCGAGTCCTGGTGGGCCAGCAATCCAACCGAGAGTAGGTGAGCGATGACCGAGAAGCACTTGGCCGTAATCGTTCTGGCTGCTGGTGAAGGCACTCGAATGAAGTCGAGTAAGCCGAAAGTCATGCATGAAATCGCCGGCCTTCCGATGCTCGGCCACGTTCTCTCTACCGCCACCGCTCTGGGCGCTGCTCACGTGGTGCCAGTAATTCGCCACGAGCGCGATCAGCTTGCGGCCTACATCGAAACCTTCTACCCAAACGCGAAATGGGCCGAGCAAGACGACCAGCCAGGCACCGGCCGAGCTGTCGAATGCGGCCTCGATGCTCTTCCGAGCGATTTCGACGGAGCAGTCGTGGTTACCAGCGGTGACGTGCCGCTGCTCGAAGTTTCAACCCTCGAAGCCCTTATCGAAGCACACATTGACGGCGGATACGCTGCCTCGGTTCTTTCGAGCATTGCCGAAGACCCAACCGGATACGGGCGAATTGTTCGCGGCGAAGATGACGAGTTTGAGGCCATCGTTGAGCATAAAGACGCCAACGAGGCTCAGCTCGAAATTGCCGAAGTAAATGCCGGTGTTTATGTTTTTGATTCAGGCGTATTGCGATCGGCGCTCGCACGGGTCGGCGCGGCCAACGCGCAGGGCGAAAAATACCTGACCGACGTTGTCTCGGTTGCCTTGGGCGAAGGCCACAAGGTTCAAGCGCTCGCCGTTGAAGACAACTGGCAAGTTGCCGGCATCAACGATCGCGTTCAACTTGCCGAAGTCAGTGCCGAGCTCAACTGGCGCATCTGTGAAGCGTGGATGAAGGCCGGTGTAACAATTCTCGACCCTGCCTCAACCTGGATCGACGTAACCGTTTCACTTGGTCAAGACGTCACACTTTTGCCGGGCACCATGTTGCAGGGAGTTACCACTATTGCCGAGGGTGCAACCGTCGGGCCAGAAGTAGTTCTCGTCGACGCGCAGGTCGGTGCGCGAGCATCCGTGATTAAATCGCACGTCAGCACGTCAATCATCGGGGCTGGTGCAAGTGTCGGACCATTTGCTTACCTTCGCCCGGGCACAGAGCTAGGTGCCGACGGCAAGATCGGCACCTTCGTCGAAACCAAGAACGCCAAAATTGGCGCGGGTAGCAAGATTCCACACCTGTCGTATGTAGGCGATGCCGAGATCGGCGAGCACTCGAACATCGGCGCCGGAACAATTTTTGCCAACTATGACGGGGTCAACAAGCACCGCAGCACCATCGGTTCGCACGTTCGAACCGGGTCGCACAACGTCTTTGTCGCCCCTATTACTATTGGTGATGGAGCCTACACGGCTGCGGGAACTGTAGTGCGAAAAGATGTTGAACCGGGCGCTCTTGCCATGAATGTAGCGCCTCAACGAAATCTTGCCGACTGGGTTCTCGACAAACGTCCAGGTTCGAAAGCGGCTTCGGCTGCCGAGTCGGCAAAAAACCAGAAATAACAAAAACGGGAGCCAATAAGTTGAGCGAAATCACAATCACCGGTCGAAAAAGACTCGCACTTCTTAGCGGACGCGCCCACCAAGGCCTAGCGCTCGAGATCGCCGAACTGCTCGGCACCGAGCTTGTACCAACCACCGCCTACGACTTTGCCAGCGGCGAAACCTTCGTTCGATTCGAAGAGAGCGTTCGAGGTGTTGACGCTTTCGTTATTCAGGCTCACCCGGCTCCGGTAAACCACTGGCTCATGGAGCAGTTGCTAATGGTCGACGCTCTAAAGCGTGCCTCGGCAAAGCGAATCACCGTTGTCGCACCGTTCTTTCCTTATGCCCGTCAAGACAAGAAGCACAAGGGGCGTGAGCCAATCTCTGCCCGCCTTGTGACCGACATGTATAAGGCCGCTGGTGCCAACCGCCTAATCTCGGTTGATCTGCACACTCCTCAAATTCAAGGCTTCTTCGATGGCCCGGTCGACCACCTTTGGGCCCTGCCGATGCTCTGCGACCACGTTGCCGCCAAGTGGGGTCACGAGCCGCTAACCGTGGTTTCTCCAGACTCGGGCCGCGTTCGCGTTGCCGACATCTGGGCCGACCGCCTCGGTGCGCCGCTAGCGATTGTTCACAAGCGTCGCGACCCGGATGTTCCCAACCAAGTCACCGCGCACGAACTCGTTGGTGACGTTCAGGGTCGCACTTGTTTGCTCGTTGACGACATGATCGACACCGCAGGAACCATCGTTGCTGCGGCAGCTGCGCTCAAGAAGAACGGCGCTGCTCGCGTAATCGTTGCGGCAACTCACGCAATCTTCTCTGACCCAGCGGTTGAGCGCCTTTCTAGCGAGGCCGTCGACGCAGTTGTCGTAACCAACACCCTTCCGGTTGGCCCAGACAAGCAGTTCGACAAGCTCGAAGTTCTTTCGATTGCACCGCTAATCGCCAAGGCAATCAGCGCTGTGTTCGACGACGACTCGGTCAACTCTCTCTTTCCTGGCCACGCCTAAACCTTCGGCTAGCGAGTCGGCTTCGGCGGGGCTTCAAAATGGCGAATGACAAAAAACCGCAACAAATAGGTTTAGTCGGTGCGGTCGCTATCGGCATCGCTTCGATGCTCGGTGCCGGTGTTTTTGTAGTCTTTCGCGAAGCCTTCACTATCTCTGGCTCACTTTTTCTTGCCGCCATCGCCTTGGCCGCGCTCGTTGCCGTGCTCAATGCCTCGAGCGTCTACCAGTTGGCCAAACGCATCAGCCGCCCGGGTGGTGTTTACACCTACTCGCGCGAGATGGTCAACCACGCAACCTCTTTTGTTGCGGGTTTCGCATTCGTCTTCGGCAAAATCGGTTCGATTGCTGCCATCGCTCTGGTGGTTCAGGAGTACCTGACGCCCGAACTCAAGTTTTGGCCAGCCGCAGCGGCCATCGCCGCTCTCACTATGATCAATATCTCTGGCATCAACCGAACCGCGACGGTTGCCGCCGTTCTCGCGACCACGACCACGCTGTTCTTCTTGGTGGTGCTGACCTCGGCTGCGTTACCAGCGGCCTCGGTGAGCGCACAACCAGCGGGCGAGGTCTTGAGCGCAGCAGGCACCTCGACATTCGCGCAGCTGATCAGCGCAGCATCCGTGATGTTTTTCGCATTCGCCGGATACGCCCGTGTAGCAACCCTCGGCGACGAGGTTAGCGACCCGAAGCGCAACATTCCGCGCGCGATTGTGATCACGCTGATTGTCGTGACACTGCTCTACTTCGGTCTCGCTCAAACCTTGCTCACCCAGTTGGGACTAAGTCTCGGGTTTGTCGAAGCGCCGTTTGTTGCGCTCACCGCGTTGATTACACCTTGGATGCCCGGCTGGGCGGTAATTCTCGTGGCGGCTGCCGCGGGCCTAGGTTCGATGCTCGCTCTGCTGGCTGGCGTTTCGCGCACCGCGGCAACCATGGCAGAAGACAGCGAATTGCCTGCGCTGCTAGGTCGCCGAAACCGAGCTGGCGCACCCTGGATTGCCGAGGTCATTGTCGGCGCCGGTGCGATTGGTCTGCTGCTAGTTGGCGAACTCAGTTGGGTTATCGGTTTCTCGTCGTTCTCGGTCTTGCTCTATTACGCAATCGGACACCTGAGTGCTTGGCTGATTCCCGAAATCGGCAAAACTGTGCGAATCGTTGCGTTTTTGGGCTTCGGGCTTTGTGCTCTGCTTGCGGTAGCTGTGCCAGGGCCGGCTGTCTCGATCAGCATTTTGATACTTGCTGTCGCATTGGCAGTACGAGCACTGACCCGAGGGTTGATTACCCGCGCCTAGACAAGTTAGACTTGTGCAGAACTACGGCGAGGGTTGATAGCGAAAAGCTTGAAACCGTAATCGACGGGGCAACCGGCTTAGGCCTTATCCTCGCGTGAACACGCTTGAGTTGATAGCAAAACACTAAACATCAGGTGAAAACCTGGATTGGATAAATCATGTCTGAAGCAACAATGGTTGCCGAACTACGCACCTCTTTTGGTAAGGGTGCAGCACGCAAGTCGCGTGCAGCCGGTCGCACCCCAGCAGTGATCTACGGTCACGGCAGCGAGCCACGCCACATCACCCTTCCTGCTCGCGAACTAGCTCTTGTGCTTCGCCACAAGAACGCTGTTATCGACCTACTAATCGATGGCAAGAACGAGTCTGTTCTTGTAAAGAGCGCGACCAAAGACGTAGTTACCCAGGTCATCGAGCACGTTGACCTAGTGACCATCGTCAAGGGCGAGAAGGTTCACGTTGAGGTTCCAGTTCACGTTGTTGGTGAGTCGCTAAGCGGTACCACCATCGATCTAGAGCACAAGACCGTGAAGCTTCTAACCGAAGCCAACAACATTCCTGAGTATGTAGAAGCTGTCTTCAACAAGGAAGGCGCTGGCTTCCACCTACTAGCAAAAGACATCAAGCTTCCTGCTGGTGTAGCACTAGACCTTCCTGCAGACGAGCTAATCGCTTCGGTTGTTGCAACCGGCGCTGGCCAAGCAGAAGAGAACGCTACCGAGGCAGCAGCTGAGTAATTCGCCTTATCTCGTAGTCGGGCTCGGTAACCCCGGGCCCGGCTACGCAGGCAACCGTCACAATGTCGGCCAGATGGTTCTCGACACATTGGCGAAGCGAGTCGGAGTCTCGTTCAAATCTCACAAAACCAATTCGGTTATCGCCGAAACGCGCCTCGGCGTTGGCGGGCCAAAGGTAATTCTGGCCAAGCCGCTTTCTTTCATGAACACCAGTGGTGGCCCGGTTGCCGGCCTAGCAAAATTCTTTGACGTCAGCCCGAGCCACATCATCGTGGTTCACGATGAGCTAGACATCCCCGTTCACGATGTTCGCCTGAAGCAAGGTGGCGGTCACGCCGGCCACAACGGTCTTCGTGACATCATTTCGGCCATTGGAACAACCGATTTCATTCGCATCCGCGTTGGCATTGGTCGCCCACCTGGTCAGCAAGAGGTTGCCGATTTTGTGCTCAAGAATTTCTCGAGCACCGAGCGCAAAGATCTCGACCTGACTCTCGAAACCAGCGCCGATGCCATTGAGGCAGTGCTCGTCGATGGTCTAGCCGCGGCGCAACAGAAGTATCACGGCGCATAAACCCAACCACCCCGCGCAACTTACACTTGAGGGGTGGATAGCAAACGACTCCCTGAGGCCCTTTCGCGCCTTGTCGTGCAAATTTCTGAAAGCTATCCCGTTGCAGCACTTCAAACCAAGCTGGCCGCCAAGCGCGTAGACCTTCTTTCGCCGGCCGGTGCGCACCCAGTAGTTGTCGCGCTTTTGGCCAAGCTTCGCGCCGAGAAAAAGCTCAGCGGCGTGCAACTTGTGGTTGTCGCTACGGGTCGTGAAGCAGAAGATGTCGCGGCTGCACTTCGCAACCTGGTCGACGATCTCGAGCTGCTCGAGTTTCCTTCTTGGGAAACCCTGCCCCACGAGCGTTTGAGCCCGAGCCCCGAAACCGTTGGTAAGCGGCTGAAGGTGCTCACCCGTTTACATGAGCTCTCAAACGCGGATGCACCGCCTACGCACCCCGTCATCGTGCTCGCTTCGGTGCGCGCGGTCTTGCAGCCCGTGGTTGCCCACCTCGGTGACCACCCGCCATTGCGACTCAAGAAAGGCAGCGACTACTGGCTGCCTGAGCTCACCCTCAAGCTCGTCGAGATGGCTTACCAGCGCGTAGACATGGTGACCAAGCGCGGAGAGTTCGCCGCTCGCGGAGGCATCCTCGACATTTTTCCAACCACCTCAGAGCACGCCGTTCGCCTCGAGTTTTTTGGCGACGAGCTCGAAGAAATTCGCGAGTTTTCGGTTGCCGATCAGCGCTCCCTGATTCGCGAGGCGGGCTCGCCGCACATCCAAGGCGTAGACATCTACCCAGCGCGCGAGCTGATCATTACGCCGAGCGTCGCAAACCGTGCGCGACAGATGCAATACGAGTTTCCGAACCTGTCGACGATGCTTGCCAAGATCGCCGAGGGCATTCCGGTTGAGGGCATGGAGTCACTTGCCCCAGCGCTGGTTGACCAGATGGTGTCGTTCACCGATTACTTGCCGGCCGATGCCCTCGTAACGCTTCTTTCACCTGAGAAGGCCGCTGCGAGAGCAACCAGTTTGGCCGAGACCAACGAAGAGTTTTTGCACGCCGCCTGGGATGCTGCAATCGAGGGTGCCACAGCGCCAATCGATTTGAGCGCCGGAGGTTTTGTTGACCTGCCGGCTTTCGTGGCAACGCTTCAGAAGCGTCAGTTATTCACCGTCACCCAGTTTCCGGCCGACGATGGCACTCAAATCAACCTGAACATTCTCGAGATTCCGGTTTTCACCAACGCCGATACCGCCGTTTTGCCTTGGCTCGAAGACCAAAGTGCAAACGGCCAGCACATCGTGGTTACCGCTCAAGGGCACGGAACAGCCGAGCGTATCGGTGAGGTGCTAATCGCTGCTGGCTTGAAGGCTACTTTTGTTGCCGAACTGCCTGATCGCCTGAACCCTGAAACCGTTTATCTAACCCAATCAAACCTGCGCAAAGGTTTCGCCGTGCCGGGCGCGAATCTGATCGTGATCACCGACCACGAGTTCTATGGCAAGAGCGCAACCTACGTGAACCCTCAGGTTCGAAAGCTCGCCTCGAAGCGCGGCCAGGCTGTCGACCCGCTAACTCTCAAGAGCGGCGACTATGTGGTTCACGAGATTCATGGCATCGGCCGTTTCAAAGAATTGGTAACCCGTCGCACTGGCATCGGCCGCCAGCAGCACGATCGCGAGTTTTTGCTAATCGAGTACGCGCCATCTAAGCGTGGCCAGCCAAATGACACACTCTTCGTGCCGACCGACCAGCTCGACTTGCTAACCCGATACGTTGGCGGCGAGGCTCCAGTGCTCAGCAAGATGGGTGGCACCGACTGGGCTAATGCCAAGGGCAAGGCTCGCAAGGCGGTTCGAAAGATCGCCATCGACCTGGTCAAGCTCTATTCGGCTCGAATGAAATCTCAGGGCCACGCTTTCGGGCCAGATACTCCTTGGCAGCGCGAACTTGAAGAGGCGTTCGCTTTCGTCGAAACACCCGACCAACTATCGACCATCGAAGAGGTCAAGCGCGACATGGAGCGCTCGATTCCGATGGACAGACTTCTTGCCGGCGACGTTGGCTACGGCAAAACCGAGGTTGCCCTTCGGGCAGCCTTCAAGGCCATTCAAGACGGCAAGCAGGTTGCCATGCTCGTGCCAACCACTCTGCTGGTTCGTCAGCACACCGAAACCATTCGCAGCCGCTTTGCCGGGTTCCCCGTAACGGTCAAGGCTCTCTCACGTTTTCAGTCAGCTGCCGAGTCAAAAGAAACCATCGCCGGTCTAGAAACCGGTGCTGTTGACATGGTCATCGGAACTCACCGCCTACTCAGCGGAAACGTGAAGTTTCGCAACCTTGGTCTCATCATCATCGATGAAGAGCAGCGCTTTGGTGTCGAGCACAAAGAAAAGCTCAAAGACCTAAAACACAACGTGGATGTTCTCTCAATGTCTGCCACGCCAATACCTCGCACGCTCGAGATGGCGGTGACGGGTATCCGTGAAATGTCGACCTTGGCGACACCGCCCGAAGATCGTCACCCGATTTTGACCTACGTGGGCGGATACAGCGAGAAGCAGGTTGCCGCCGCCATTCGTCGCGAACTGATTCGTGAGGGTCAAGTGTTCTTTGTGCACAACCGAGTCGAAACCATCGACAAGTGCGCGGCCGACATCGCCGAATTAGTGCCCGAAGCGCGCATTGCAGTTGCGCACGGGCAAATGAGTGAATCGGCTCTCGAGCAAGTCGTAATCGACTTTTGGGAAAAGCGTTTTGATGTTCTGGTTTCGACCACGATTATCGAAACCGGCATCGACATTCCAAACGCCAACACACTGATTGTCGACCGAGCCGAGCGCTTTGGCTTGAGCCAGCTGCACCAGATTCGCGGCCGTGTTGGTCGAAGTCGCGAACGCGCCTATGCCTACTTCTTCTATGACCCGAGCAAGCCGCTCACCGACCTGGCGCACGACCGACTCGCGACCATTGCCGCCAATAACGAACTCGGCGCAGGCATGCAGGTAGCACTCAAAGACCTCGAAATTCGCGGCGCTGGAAACTTGCTTGGGGGAGAGCAGTCTGGTCACATCGCCGGCGTCGGCTTCGATCTTTACCTGCGCATGATTGGAGAGGCAGTTGCCGACTTCAAGGGCGAGAAAACCGATTCGCCTGCCGAGCTCAAGCTTGAACTGCCCGTGGATGCGCATATTCCGAACACCTACGTCGACAGCGAGCGTTTGCGACTCGAGGCCTATCACAAGCTCTCAGCCGCCAGCGGCGTGAAGGGCACTCGTGAGCAACTCGACGCCATTCTTGCCGAACTGGTTGACCGCTACGGGCCTGCCCCGCAATCTGTGCAGAACTTGGTTGATGTCACCGAATTGCGACAGCAAGCCAATCGCCTCGGGCTCAAAGACGTCATGTTGCTCGGCGCAGCGGCGAGAATGCAGCCGGTCGAGCTGAGCGAGGCCGAGCAGGTGCGACTTAGCCACGCGTATCCGGGCCTTCGTTACCTGCAGTCGAATCTGCTACTCAACGTGCCGGCACCAAAAGACGCCTCGGGCGAACCGCTTCGCGACCGCGCGGTAATCGACTGGACCTGGGCATTCTTAGCTACAGTTTTTGCAAACAAGGAGAACAATGTCTAACTTCGACGACCTACTCGCCACGGCTCACAAGCTGCGCGCACCAGGCGGATGCCCTTGGGATGCCGAGCAGACCCACGAGTCGCTCGTGCAATACCTGATCGAAGAAACCTACGAGCTCGTCGACGCGATCGAATCGGGTAACCGCGACGAGATTCTCGAAGAGCTCGGCGATGTGCTGTACCAGGTCGTTTTTCACAGCGACCTTGCTGCCACCGGTTCGCTCGGTGAGCCATTCGACATTCAAGACGTTGCCGCCAAGATGAGCGAAAAGATGATTTCGCGTCATCCGCACGTTTTCGGCGATGAGGCGCAGCTTGCCGAGTTCGCAGCGTCAACCGGCGATGAGGTTATGCAGAACTGGGATGCTCACAAGAAGCGCGAGAAGCCAGAACGTGAGAGCGTGCTTGACGGCATCGCCACGGGCATGCCGGCTCTAGCGCTGGCGAGCAAGGTGTTGGGCAAGGCCGAGAAAATCGGCCTGCTCGAGGCTGGCGCAACCGGACCGATTCAGGTCGAAGACGAAGACCAACTGGGCGGTCTGCTGCTTGCGATTGTTACCTCGGCGCGAGCATCCGGCCTAGATGCCGAGCGCGCCCTTCGTTCGGCCGTGCGCGATCTGATGGGCGACATTCGAAAGGTCGAAGTCTTGGATGCCTCCGACGCGGGCGTCGTCGGTCGCGAACTCGACTAGTTCGCTCGGCTAAACCCCTTCGGGCTTGCCCTGTGGCAAACTTGTCGCATGGCTAAAGACGTAAACCCACCCCGTGGCATGCGCGACTTTCTGCCGCTCGAGAAATTGAAGCGCGAACAGGTTCTGGCGCGCATCCGTGGCACCTATCGTTCGCACGGTTTCTCTGAGATCGAAACCCCAGCACTCGAAGACCTCGCCAAACTTACTTCTGGCCAAGGCGGAGACAACGAAAAGCTGGCATACCGAGTGATGAAGCGCGGTGCCGAACTAGATGAGGCTCTCGCAACCGGCGACGCGGCGGAGCTTTCAGACTTAGGGCTTCGATTCGACCTAACCGTTCCGCTCACTCGCTACTACGCAACCAACCGAGCCGAACTACCAACCGTTTTCAAGGCCATTCAAACCGGGCCGGTGTGGCGTGCCGAGCGACCACAAAAGGGTCGCTACCGCCAGTTCGTGCAGTGCGATATCGACATCATCGGCGACGCATCGTCGCTCGCCGAAATCGACCTTCTGGTTTCATCGCTAGATGCACTCGACTCACTTGGGCTTCAAGATGCCGTGATTCGTGTGAACCACCGCGAACTTTTGGCCAAAAACCTCACCTCACTTGGTGTAGCCGAGGCCGACCGCCCGAGTGCGATGATTATCATCGACAAGCTCGACAAGATCGAGGCCGCTGGTGTTGAAAAAGAATTGACCGAACGCTTCGGCGAGCAGGTTGGTTCGAAGGCGGGCAAGTGGCTTGCCGAAATCGCTGCCGATACGAGCGTTCCGAACGAGCTGACCGAGATTTTCAACGCGGTCGAAACTCGCCACAGAGGTCGTCTGCGTTTCGACGCCACGCTCGTGCGCGGCATGGGCTACTACACCGGAGCGATCTTCGAGATCGAGCATCCGGCATCTGGTTCTTCGATCGGCGGCGGCGGTCGCTATGACGGCATGGTTGGTCGCTGGTTGGGCACCGATGTGCCGGCCGTCGGTATTTCACTCGGATTCGAACGCGTAGTCGATCTCGTTGACTCGGCCAAGTTCACTTCGCGCGCTGCGTCGGCAGTGCTCGTGCTCGAGAACGAGTCGCCTGCCACGGTTGCCAACGCTTTGGCCCGTCAACGCGAGCTGCAAGATTACGGCACGGATGTTCGCCTCGAACTTCGTCCGAAAAAACTCAACTTGCTGCTCGAAACGTTGGGCAAGCAGGGGTTCGACAAGTTTGCCGTGGTTGACGAAACCACCACCTCGCCAGATGCGCTTTCTCTGAAGGATATCGGCTAACCACCGCAGTCAGCCAACTCGAACAAACCTTTCGACGCTGGTCTTTGTGGTGCCGTGGCGCACGCTCTGGCGCAATGGTTTCATCTAGACTTAGAGGCATACAACGACGTTTTCGCGCGAAATCTCGCGCCACAAAATCTGCAATCCACATAGGAGAAAACCTTGTCAATCATCGAAGCCATCGGCGCGCGTGAAATTCTAGACAGCCGCGGAAACCCAACCATCGAGGTTGAGGTTCTTCTTACCGACGACGCATTTGGTCGCGCAGCAGTGCCATCTGGCGCATCGACCGGAGCGTTCGAAGCTCACGAGAGCCGCGACGGCGACAAGGGTCGCTACCTAGGCAAGGGTGTTCTAAACGCCGTTACCGCAGTGCTCGACGAAGTCGACGAAAAGCTTGCCGGCCTTGACTCACGCGACCAGCGCGCAGTTGACGCAGCCCTAATCGAACTAGACGGCACCCCGAACAAAGAGCGCATCGGCGCAAACGCCATCTTGGGTGTTTCGCTAGCCACCGCTCGTGCCGCTGCCGACTCAGAAGAACTACAGCTTTACGAATACCTAGGTCAGAACGAGGGAGTAACCCTTCCTGTGCCACTGATGAACATCATCAACGGTGGCGCTCACGCTGACACCGGCGTCGACATCCAGGAATTCATGATTGTTCCTCTAGGTGCCGAAAGTTTCACCGAAGCACTCCGCTGGGGTGTTGAGGTTTACCACAACCTAAAGTCACTGCTTCACTCACGCGGCCTTTCGACCGGTCTGGGTGACGAGGGTGGTTTCGCACCTGAGCTACCGACCAACGCAGCTGCACTCGATCTAATCGCCGAGGCTGTCGCCAAGGCCGGTTACGAGCTGGGCAAAGACATCGCTCTTGCGCTAGACGTTGCCGCCACCGAGTTCTACTCAGAAGAAACCGGCAAGTACACCTTCGAAGGCCAAGAGCGCAGCACCGATGAAATGATCGAGTACTACGCAGGTCTCGTTGCCAAGTACCCACTGGTTTCGATCGAAGACCCACTAGCCGAAGATGACTGGGCTGGCTGGAGCAAGATCACCGCAGAGCTTGGCGAAAAGGTTCAGCTTGTTGGCGACGACTTGTATGTCACCAACCCTGCTCGACTACAGCGAGGCATCGACGAGAAGGCCGGTAACGCCATTCTCGTGAAGGTGAACCAGATTGGTACCCTCACCGAGACTCGCGACGCAGTTGCTTTGGCTCAGAGCCACGGCATGAAGGCAATCATTTCGCACCGTTCGGGCGAGACCGAAGACACCTTCATCGCCGACCTAGCTGTTGCAACCAACGCCGGTCAGATTAAGACCGGTGCGCCTGCACGTTCTGAGCGTGTGGCTAAATACAATCAACTTCTACGCATCGAAGAAGAGCTGATGGACCGCGCTGTTTATGCCGGCCGCGACGCTTTTCCTCGCTACAAGGCATAAATCCGCATAACGCGATAACGAAGGCATCCGCTGATGAAACCACTAAAGCCAACCAAGGCTCGAGTGAAATCAACACGGATGCCTTCAGCATCTGCACCTCGTGAAATGAAGCGCAACATCGGACTCGATGTTCGAACCATCACATTGGCAACAGTTCTCGTTTTGGGAATCTTCACACTGGCTCCTCAAGCGCAGGTGCTCATCGAACAGCAACAGCAGCTCGCCGACATCCGTGCTCAGGTGGCAGCATCTGAGGCAGACGTCGAGGCCATGAAGGCCGAACGCACCCGCTGGGAAGACCCCGTGTACATTCGCTCACAAGCTCGCGATCGCCTCTACTACGTAATGCCCGGCGAGGTTTCATACCTGGTGATGGATGCCACGGGAATCGACGAAAGTGACGTTTCGGGCACCGTTGGCGCAATGATTGCCGCTCGAACCAATAACGGTGAAATCACCACCACCGTTCGCTCGGCGAAATCGAACTGGGTTGACGCGCTTGTAGAAACAGTGGTGCGCAGCGGCATCGAACAGCCCGAAAAAGAGGCTAAGAAGTAATGCCACTTTCACCGGCAACTGCCCGAGACATCGAGGTGGTTTCAGCCCAACTCGGCCGTCAGGCTAGAGACATTGTTGCGATCGCTTCGCGCTGCGCCTGCGGCAACCCAACCGTCGTGCAAACCGCGCCTCGCCTAGGCGACGGCACCCCGTTTCCGACCACTTATTACCTGACTCACCCAGGGGCGACCGCTGCGCTTTCGACCCTCGAGGCAAGCGGCTACATGGCCGAGCTGCAGCAGCGTCTGGCCGACGAGCCAGAGCTGGCTGCCTCCTACCAGAAGGCACACGAGGCCTATTTGGCCGACCGCGATGAGCTCGAAAAGAGCACCGGCGAGGTGCCCGAGATCGCCGGAATCTCTGCCGGTGGAATGCCCGTGCGAGTCAAATGCCTTCACGCCCTGGCCGGCCACTCGCTTGCCGCTGGCAGGGGAGTGAACCCGATTGGCGATTTAGCCTTGGATGCTTGCACTTGGAGCCCGACCAAATGCGTGTGTGCCGACCCCGGCACTAGCGCAAGCAATTGAACTGTCTGTAACAAATCGATAAAACGAAAGTAGTAAATTAGTCCTCATGCCTGCTAAATCAACTGAAGCCACCGCGCCTAAGATTCTCATCGTCGGCGGCGGTTACGCCGGCTTCTACACCGCATGGAAGCTCGAGAAGCACCTTGCAAAGGGTGAAGCCGAAGTGACCTTGGTCGACCCACTGCCATACATGACCTACCAGCCGTTCTTGCCTGAGGTTGTGGCCGGTTCAATCGAGGCCAGACACGCGGTCGTTTCACACCGTCGTCACCTTCGCAAGACCAACATCGTTTCGGGCAAGGTCACCAACGTTGACCACAAGAAGAAGACCGCAACCATCGAGTATGCAGGTGTCAAGGGCGCAAAAAAGGTCAAGTACGACCAGATCGTCATGACCGCCGGTGCGGTTTCGCGCACCTTCCCGATTCCTGGTGTCGCAGATCAGGCCATCGGTCTGAAGAACATCGAAGAGGCCACAGAGGTTCGCAACCGCATCCTCGTGAACTTCGATAAGGCTGCCAACATGCCTGCCGGTGCAGAGCGCGACCGTCTGCTCACCTTCGTTGTTGTCGGTGGCGGATTCGCCGGTATCGAAGCATTTGCCGAAATGCGTTCGCTTGCCAGCTACCTGCTTCGCTACTACCCAACCCTCACCTTTGACGACGTTCACTTTCACCTCATCGAGGCGATGGGTCGCATCATGCCTGAGGTTTCGGCAAAGACCGCTGACTGGGTTGTTGCAAACCTCGACCAGCGCGGGGCCAAGGTTCACCTAAACACCCAGCTGCAGTCGGCCGTTGGCGGCAAGATTGAACTTTCGAGCGGCGAATCGTTCGAGTCTGACGTAATCGTCTGGACCGCCGGTGTAATGGCTCACCCATACGTGCGCAACACCGATCTACATGTTGAAGAGCGTGGCCGTTTGGCTGCGCATCCGTCACTTCGTTGCATCGACGCAGAGGGCAACATTGTGCCGGATGCTTGGACCGCAGGTGACGTATCGGCAGTGCCAGACCTCAGTGGTTTCGGTGTTGGCGGCTTCTGTGTGCCAAACGCGCAGCACGCGGTTCGCCAGGGCAAGCTTCTTGCCAAGAACATCGTTGCTTCGCTCCGCGGCGAGGGTGTCAAAGACTACTTCCACAAGCCGCTTGGCGCTGTGGCGGGTCTCGGCATCGGTGTCGGCGTGTTCCAGTACAAGAAGCTCGGCATCAAGGGCTTGCTGGCATGGTTCATGCACCGCGGTTACCACGGCCTAGCGATTCCAACCTGGGAGCGCAAGATTCGCGTATTCGCCGGCTGGATTTTCAACTTCTTGCTGCGTCGCGACATTGTTTCGACCGCTGCGAACAAGTCGCCGCGATTATCGTTCGAAACTTGGGCCGCCAAGCCAAAGAAGTAAGGCATTGACTTGGAAGGGCTCAGAGAAATCTGGGCCCTTTCGCTTTTCGCCCCTTTAGCCCAATGGCAGAGGCAGACGACTTAAAATCGTTACAGTGTGGGTTCGAGTCCCACAAGGGGCACCAAGGTTTGCTGTTCGCTTGAGGCGTTGCTGTGTGAATGCTGAAAAACACTCGGATGCGACATCCATCGTTCTAAAGTTGACTCAAGTGCAGCGTTTGTCTGCCGACGAGGAGAAACATGGAAATCTGGATCGCTATTGGTGTTGTTGCATTGCTCGGCCTCTGGGTCTGGGCTACCTACAACGGCCTAGTCACTTTGAACGAGCGCGTGAATGAGGCTTGGAGCGATATCACCGTTCAGCTCAAGCGTCGTGCCGACCTGATTCCAAACATCATCGAAACCGTTAAGGGTTATGCCACTCACGAAAAAGAAGTTTTCGAGAACGTAACCAAGGCTCGTGCCGCAACTGTTTCGCCGGCTGCCATGGCCAGCCCAGCTGCAGCTGCAGCCGCAGATGCAGGCTTCGAAGGCGCACTAAAGAGCCTCTTCGCCGTAGCCGAGGCTTACCCTCAGCTTCAGGCAAACCAGAACTTCCTGTCACTTCAGGCAGAGCTAAGCGACACCGAAGACAAGATCATG
Source organism: Actinomycetota bacterium (assembly GCA_039805305.1). Classification (GTDB taxonomy): domain Bacteria; phylum Actinomycetota; class Actinomycetes; order Actinomycetales; family Microbacteriaceae; genus Rhodoluna. The sequence goes on along the minus strand of JBDLUM010000071.1, from coordinate 20,049 downwards.
GCATCACGTCGTTTTTACAACGGTGGCGCTCGCGAACTGAACATCAAGGTGAAGCAGTTTCCACAGGTCATCTTCGGCGGTTTCGGTTTCAAGCCTCGTGAATACTTCGAGGTAGCTGACGCTGCTGCAATCGCAGAACCACCTCAGGTCAAGTTCTAAACTTTCTGCTCGCACTCACAAAAGAAGAACGGTAAGTCATCGATGTATTCGGCGATAGCGGCCAATAAGCGCAACACCATCATCATCGTTGGTTTGTTCGTTGCCCTGCTCGGCGGTCTGGCCTATGCCTGGGGAGTAGCCTCTGGTAACGGCTCGAGCGTGATTCCGATTCTGCTTTTTGTAGGTCTCTACACTCTGTTTCAGTACTACGCCGCCTCAAGCATCGCCGTTGCTATGTCTGGGGCAATTCAGATCACCAAACAAGACAACCCGCGCCTGTGGAACACCGTCGAGAATCTATCGATTCGCGAGGGCATGCCGATGCCAAAGGTTTACATCATTCCCGATGACGCACCGAACGCCTTTGCAACCGGTCGCGACCCGAAACACGCGGTGGTTGCCGCGACATCTGGATTGCTAGCCATCATGGATGACCAAGAACTCGAAGGCGTGATGGCGCACGAGATGGGCCACGTGAAGAACTATGACATTCGAGTGTCGACAATAGTGTTTGGTCTGGTTAGCGCAATCGGTATTCTCGCCGACTTCGCACTTCGCATGGCTTTCTGGGCGAACCACGGCGGCAACCGCAACGACAGCAACAACCAGCTAGGGCTCGTTCTGTTGCTGATTGGCGTGGTTGGCAGCATCGTGGCGTTTTTGATTGGCCCAATTGTTAGCGCGGCAGTTTCGCGTCAACGCGAATACTTGGCCGACGCAACTGGTGTTGAGTCGACCCGCTACCCCGATGGGTTGGCAAGGGCGCTGCACAAACTCGGCACCTATGGAAAGCCGATGCGTCGATCATCCTCGTCTATGGCGCACATGTACATCAGCGACCCTATGAAGCCGGGCATGGTCGAGCGAATGTTTTCGACTCACCCGCCGATTCCAAAGCGCATCGCCCGCATCATGCAGATGGGCAACAAGTTCTAGTTCGAGCATGCGCCTAGCGGCTTTTGCGAGCTGCTAGCCAAGTAGTTCGGCGAGGTTACCTTTGGGCATGACCACGGTTTCATTCAACCCCTGCCAACTCTGAACCACCTTTAGATGCTTGTTCAATTCTTTGGCTAGCGATGCAGCTTGTCGGTCGTTGAGTTTTGATTCGTGCCACGACGCCTGAGCAAGCAGCTGACTGCCGTGCCTATCGCTCTTTAGGTCGATGCGGCCAACGAGGTCACGGTTGTGCAGAATCGGCAGCGTGTAATAGCCAAACTGGCGCTTCGGCTCGGGAGTGTAAATCTCGATGCGGTACTCGAAGCCAAACATCCGCTCGATTCGATCACGCTTCCAGCAAACCGGGTCAAACGGGCTCAAGATTGTGGTTCGAGCCCCGGGGGCCTTGGCGTCTAGGCCTTCGAGGCTGGTGGCGGCATTGACGTAACCCGGCTGAGCCCAGCCATCGACCTGCACTTCTAGCATCTCACCGGCTTCGACCAGTTCGGCAAAAACCTTTTTGTTGGTCGTAGGGCTCATGCGGTGCCAGTCGGCGATGTCGGTGTAGGTGCCAACGCCGGTTGCTGTGGCCGCCTGCAAGAAGAGCTTCTTCTTAGCATCCGCGTCGCTCGGGGTGTGATCGAGGATGTGCTGCGGAAGCACCTGCTCAGGAAGCGCGTAGAGCCTTTTGAATGAATCGCGTCCACCAGAAACCAGATCGCCAACCAAGAACATGTATTCGAGGGCTTCTTTGAGGTCGCTCCAACCCCACCAAGAACCCTTGCGAACATTGGCCTCGGTTTCGAACTGTCCGGTGGTCATCGGGCCGTTGGCGCGAAGCTGCGAGGTGATTTGCTCGACGAGCTTCTTGTTCCCTGCCTCCATACCCCACTTGGTCGAGTACTTGTCTCGATAGGCATTCATGCGCCAGCGGTAGAGCGGCCAATTTTCGAGTCGAACAATCGATGCTTCGTGAGCCCAGTATTCGATCAACTGCGGGTGAAAGCCACCCATGGCCGATTCGAGTTCGGTTTTGTCGAATTTACCGAGTCGAGAGAAAAGGGGCATGTAGTGCGCACGTTCGAAGACATTCACCGAATCGACCTGCAACAGCCCCAACCGGTCGACCACGGCCATAACCGAACCGTCGCGGTCTGAGTCGACACCCAACTGCCGCAAGCTCAGCACGCGTGCCTGGCTAGCGCTCAACTCCAACGGCATTGGGCTCCTTCGCAACTAAACTCATACCAGCGTATGTAAAAGGAGCAACAAATGCCTAACCAGAGCCCCGTGGTGGCCCCAACTCTCGCCGAGTTTGAAGCCGCGCACGAAATTGTGGCTCAGGTGGCTATCGAAACTCCCGTGCTGCACAGCAATTACTTGAGCAAGCTAACTGGGGCGGATGTTTGGCTCAAAGCCGAAACCCTGCAGCGCACCGGCGCCTACAAGGTGCGCGGGGCTTACCACCGCATGAGCAAACTCACGGCGGCTGAGCGCAAAAAGGGTGTTGTCGCAGCATCCGCTGGAAATCACGCCCAAGGCGTGGCCCTTGCTGCAAAGAAGCTTGGTATCAAAGCCACCGTCTTCATGCCGATCGGGGCATCTCTGCCTAAATACTTAGCAACCCAGAACTACGGCGCGCAGGTTGTGCTCGAGGGAGCGGTGTTTGCCGAAGCGCTAAAGGCCGCGCAGGAGTACGCCGCCAAAAAGGGTGCGATTTTCATTCCGCCCTATGACAACCGCGACGTGGTTCTTGGGCAGGGCACCGTGGGTCTCGAGATTCTTGACCAGCTCGAAGGTGTTGACAGCATTCTCGTTGCAATCGGCGGGGGAGGGCTGGCCGCAGGCGTTGCCGTTGCCGCCAAACTCAAAGCCAAGGAGCAGGGTCGCAAGATCAAGATCATCGGCGTGCAGTCTGCCAACGCCGCTTCATACGTTCCGTCAATCAAAGCTGGCAAAGTTACTCAGATTGCCACCAAGCCGACCATCGCTGACGGTATCGCCGTGGCCAAGCCCGGGCAGATTCCTTTCGAGCTAATCAAGACTCACATTGACAAGATTGTGACCGTTACAGACGATGACATCGCCAAGGCGATTGTTACCCTGTTGGAGCGCTCAAAGCTAGTCGTAGAGCCTGCTGGCGCTGTGACGGTGGCAGCCTTGATGACAGGCGCATTCAAGCCGAAGGGTCGAACCGTTGCAGTTTTGTCGGGTGGCAACTTCGACCCACTGCTTATGCAGAAGGTAATCGGCCACGGCCTGGTTGCTTCAGACCGCTATGTCACCATTTCGGTGATGTTGCCAGACCGCCCGGGTCAGCTTGTGAAAACCGCCGAGGCCATTGCTTCTGCCCACGGAAACGTTGTTGAAGTGCTGCACACCCGCCACGGAGATGATTTCGATATCAGCGAAGTTGAGCTGCGTGTGAGTGTTGAGACCACCGGTGCCGAACACAGCCAGCGAGTGCTCAAGGCTCTAAATGATGCGGGTTTGAAAGCGCGAGTCGCTAAAAACTAGCCGTTGAAGTGTTCGACGGCCAAAATCTTGACCTCGATGGTGCGGCCGTTTGGCGCAACAAAAGAAACTTCGTCACCAATCTTCTGGCCCAAAATAGCCTTACCAATTGGGCTGTCTGGGCTATAAACGATTAGGTCGGTGCCCTCGGCGATTTCGGCCGAACCAAGCAAGAACTTATTCTCTGAACCATTCAAGGTGAGGGTGATCACGGTGCCCTGCTCAACAACGCCGTGAGTGGCAGGCGCATCGCCGACAACAGAACTGGCGAGGATGTTCTCAAGGCGGTTAATGCGCGCCTCAATCTTTCCCTGCTCATCTTTGGCTGCGTGGTATCCACCGTTTTCTTTAAGGTCGCCTTCTTCGCGAGCCTCCTGGATGCGCTTGGCAATGTCGGCGCGCGCAACGGTTAGTAGTTGCTCTAGTTCGGCCGCTAGGCGATCGTAGGCCTCTTGAGTTAGCCAGGTTGGCTGCGCTTCAGACATGAATGAACCTTTGGGTTTAGAAATAAAAACACCCGGCAGATTAGCCCGCCGAGCTCATAAAGATTTTACTTCAGCGAGCACTTTTCGACTAGCCCCGTAACCCCGAGTGACGTGGTGTTTACGGTGGCTTCGATCAGAGCATCCGCGTTGGTTTCAGGGCCAATCACGATTTCGCGAAAGCCAACCACCGCATAAGACTTCGACAGCACCTCGACGGCGCAAACTGCGGTTGAGTCTTGGGGTTTAGCCACACTGAAACGCACGATGGTGCTCGACTCATCGACAACTTCGTAACCCTGAACTGCTGGCTTGGCGGTTTGTGGTGAGAAGAATGACACCCAGATGGCCCAGCCCATGAAGACGGCAAATAGCACGGATGCGAGGGCAATAACCTTGCCGCGGCTCGGCTTGCTCGTGCGCCCGTAGCGTTCTTGCATCAGTTTTTCGTTGCTCATCGTGTTAAGGGTAACTTCATCAGCGCATAATTAAAGAATGATGAATCTTGTGGCGCTTATTGCGGCAACCCCAACTCCAGAAGTAGATCCGGCTGAGACTTGGTATTCGCCAGGCACAGTCGGCTTCTTGCTGACTTTCTTCGTCGCTGGTTCGGCCGTTTTGCTGATTCTTGACATGGTTCGACGAGTTCGTCGCGTGCGTTACCGCGCCGAGATTCAAGAAAAACTAGCGGCCGAGCAGCAGTCAAAAGAAAACGACTAGCCAGCCAGGCTGCCAGCCAGCGGGTTTAGGCAGATGAGCAGAGCTGCTGTCCAGTGGCACAAAAACGCAATGACCGTAGCAGTGTGAAAAATCTCGTGAAACCCGAAGTGCTTCGGGCTCGGGTTCGGTTTTTTGAACGCGTATACGAGTGCTCCGAGAATGTAGAGCAATCCACCGATTGCGATTAGCGACATCATCCATGCGTTGACTCGATAAAAATCAACCACGTAAATCAGCGCGCTAGCTCCCATCAAAATGTAAATCGGCACATAGAGCCATCGCGGAGCCGAAACCCAGATGACCCTGAAAGCCATTCCGAAAATTGCTGTTGACCAGACGATGATGAGTAGCGGAAGGCCCTGTTCGGCAGGTAGGGCAAGCATGGCCATCGGCGTGTATGAGCCAGCGATTAGAAGCACAATGTTGGCGTGATCGATGCGTTTCAGCACCATCTTCACCTTTGGGCTCCAGTTGAAGCGGTGATAGAGAGCCGAGTTGCCAAATAGCAAGAACGAGGATGCGAAAAAGAGCGATGCGGCAACCTTGCCTGCCGCGCCACCGTTGGCGAAGATGATCAGCAACACGCCTGCGGCAATCACAATCGGCATCACGCCGGTGTGAATCCATCCGCGCCAACTAGGTCGCTCGTCTACCGTGAATCCGCTTGAGACCGGCAGATAAATCGCCTGGGTTTCTTCGATGTTTTGCGATTTATCCATACTCAAAGGTTAGTAGCCTTGAAGCGTGCGCAACCTCATCTATCGCGTTTACGAGGGTCGACTCGGTCGTCAACTCGTGGGCGCCTCGTTGCCCAAGCATGTTGGGGTGATTCTTGACGGAAACCGCCGCTGGGCCGAACGCAAAGCCGGTGCCACCACTCGCGAGGGTCACGCCGCCGGAGCGGCCAAGATTTTCGAATTCATGGGTTGGTGCGACGACCTCGGCATCGACGTCGTAACGCTTTACCTTCTGTCAACCAACAACCTCACCGGGCGCAAATCTGCCGAGCTAGACGAGTTGTTGCAAATCATCGCCGACCTAGCAACCAGGTTTGCCACCGAAGGTCGCTGGCGCATCAAGTGGGTGGGTGATGCAACCGGGCTCGAGCCGAAGCTTGTTGCCGCCCTCAAAGATGCCGAGCGCAAAACTAAGCACCTGACGGGCCTGCACATTAATCTTGCAGTTGGCTACGGTGGGCGCAAAGAGATTGCCGATGCCATGCGAGCCATCGTGCAAAAGCACGCCAAGAAAGGCTCCTCGTTCGAGGTGCTGGCCGAGGCGCTAACCCCAGAATTGATTTCTAAGCACCTCTACACGGGTGGTCAACCCGACCCAGATCTTGTCATTCGAACATCAGGCGAACAACGCATCAGTGACTTTTTGCTTTGGCAGAGCGCACACTCCGAGTTTTACTTCGAAGAAGCGCTGTGGCCCGATTTCAGACGCGTCGACTTCTTGCGAGCCATCCGTGCTTTCGCTCGCCGCCACCGCCGCTTCGGCTCTTGAGGTAAACACTTCATTACGGTGCAGTGGTTCGGGCGTGTCGCGAAAGCAATTCTTGTAATTCAAGTTCTAATCTCGTGCCAAGCTACGAAACTATAGGAGCTCGAATGGCAAAAGTGGCAGCATCCACCTCGAAGTCAGTCAAGGCCGAAACAGGCCAGAAAACGAAACCCAAGGATGCCGCCAAGCCGCCGATAGAGCAGGCCAGCGCACTTCGCACCTACGTGCTAGACACTTCAGTTTTGCTGAGTGACCCAAAGGCTCTGTTTCGCTTCAAAGAGCAGTCGGTGGTCATTCCAATCATCGTGATCAACGAGCTTGAGAAAAAGCGCCACGACCCAGAGATTGGGTTCTTCGCGCGTCAAACCCTTCGCTACCTCGACGACATGCGTCGCCAGCACGAACGCCTCGACTTTCCGATCGAGGTTGGCGAAGGTGGCACGCTTCGCGTTGAGCTGAACCACATTGACCAGTCGGTTCTGCCGGTTGGCTTTCAGCTGGGTGACAATGACTCGCGCATCCTCGCGGTGGCATTCAACCTTGCGAATGAGGGTCTCGATGTAACCGTCGTATCTCAAGACCTTCCAATGCGCGTCAAGGTGGCTGCGCTCGGTATGCGGGCCGAGGAGTACCGCAACAACATGGCGGTTGACTCTGGCTGGACAGGACTCGCCGACCTCGCCCTCAATGCCGATGAGATGAGCGATCTCTATGACGCCGAAGTGCTGAAGCACAAAGATGTCGCAAACTACCCGGTCAACACAGGTTTGGTAATCACAAGCGAGCGTGGGCACGCCCTCGGTCGAGTGACTGCCGACAAGCAAGTGAAGCTGGTTCGCGGTGACCGCGAGGTTTTTGGTGTTCACGGGCGCTCCGCAGAACAACGCCTCGCAATCGACCTTTTGCTTGACCCAGAGATTGGCATCGTTTCGCTCGGTGGTCGCGCCGGAACCGGTAAGTCGGCGTTGGCCCTTTGCGCGGGTCTCGAGGCTGTTCTTGAGCGTCGAGCCCACAAGAAGATCATGGTTTTTCGCCCGATTTATGCGGTCGGTGGTCAAGAGCTCGGCTACTTGCCCGGCAGCGAGACCGAGAAGATGAACCCTTGGGGTCAGGCGATTTTCGATACCCTCGGTGCTCTGGTTTCGAAGGAGGCCATTGACCATGTGGTCGATCGAGGTTTGCTTGAGGTGTTGCCTCTGACGCACATCCGTGGTCGCTCGCTGCATGATGCGTTTGTGATCGTGGATGAAGCGCAATCGCTCGAGCGCAACGTGCTGTTGACCGTGCTCTCGCGCATCGGGCAGAACTCTCGTGTGGTTTTGACTCACGACGTTGCTCAGCGCGACAACCTTCGAGTCGGTCGTCACGACGGAATTGCCGCCGTGATTGAGGCCCTAAAAGGTCAGTCACTGTTCGGCCACGTCACTCTAACTCGCTCTGAGCGTTCAGCCATCGCGGCCATGGTCACCGACCTGCTCGACAACTAGCTGTGCATAACTGCGGCGGGTAATCGGCCGCTTCGGTAGTTTCGGTGGATGCTTCCACCTCAAGTTGCCCTCGCCTGGCTCGGCCCCGCCTATCTGTTGCTGATGACCTTGCCGTTGGCGTTTATCGATATTCGGCAACGTAGGCTTCCCAATAAAATCGTGCTGCCCGGCCTAGCCATCACCTTGGTGGGGCAGGTGCTGGCGGTATTTGCCGGCGCGCAGTGGCAACAGCTTGTGGTCGCTTGGGTCACAGCCACTCTCGTGTTTGCGCTGGCTGCGGTCGCCAACTACTTTGGAGCGCTCGGCATGGGAGACGTCAAACTCATGGCACTGATGACGGCTTCGTTGGCATGGTTCGGTTGGCAGCATCCGCTGATTGCTTTTGCTGTTGCTTTCGTGCTCGCAACGGTTGGTGTTCTGGTTCTCTTCGTCGCACAGCGCGCCAAGTTGGGTTCAACTGTGGCGCTCGGCCCTTATTTGCTGGCCGGTTTTGCGGCGGCTGCTACTGGGCTGGCTTGGTCATAGAGAGCACGTCGAGAGCTGCGTCGAGCTGCTCAAGAGTCAGGGTCTCTCCGTCAACGTAGCCGAGCTCGATGGTTGCCTCGCGCACGGTTAGACCGTTCTTGACCGAGTGCTTGGCAATCTTGGCAGCTGCCTCGTAGCCGATGTACTTGTTCAGCGGTGTGACGATCGAAGGGCTCGACTCTGCAAGAGCGCGAGCACGTTCTTCGTTTGCCTCGAGACCACGGATGGTCTTGTCGGCAAGTAGGCGCATCGAGTTGGCGAGCAGGCGAATCGACTCGAGAAGCGAGTTGCCCATCACTGGAATCGCTACATTGAGCTCGAAGTTGCCGGTTGCGCCAGCCCAGGCGACGGTTGCGTCGTTGCCGATGACACGGGCACAAACCATGAGAACTGCCTCTGGAACGACTGGGTTTACCTTGCCTGGCATGATGCTCGAGCCCGGCTGAAGGTCAGGAATGTGAAGTTCGGCGATGCCGGCGTTCGGGCCTGAGCCCATCCAGCGAAGGTCGTTGTTGATCTTGGTCAGGCTTACGGCTAGAACGCGAAGGGCGCCGGATGCTTCAACCAACGCATCGCGCGCACCCTGTGCCTCGAAGTGGTCGCGCGCCTCGGTGATTGGCAAGCCGGTTTCGGCGGCCAGCAGTCGGATTACCTCTTGAGGGAAGCCCTTTGGAGTGTTGATGCCCGTGCCGACGGCGGTTCCGCCCAGTGGCACCTCGGCCACTCGAACGATTGTGGTGTTCACGCGTTCAATGGCGTAGCGAATCTGTGCCGCGTATCCGCCGAATTCCTGACCGAGTGTTACTGGGGTGGCATCCATGAGGTGGGTGCGACCGGCCTTTACGACCGACTTCCAGAGTTCGGCCTTCTCTTCGAGCGAGATGGCTAGGTAGTCAAGTGAGGGGAGCAGATCGTTGATCAGAGCTGCGGTAACAGCCACGTGAACCGAGGTCGGAAAGACGTCGTTCGATGACTGTGAAGCGTTGACGTGGTCATTTGGGTGAACCGGTGAACCGAGACGGGTTGTGGCTAGTGTGGCCAGAACCTCATTCATGTTCATGTTCGATGAAGTGCCCGAGCCGGTTTGGAAAATGTCGACAGGAAACTCACCGTCGTGGTTGCCCGCGGCAACATCGTCAGCTGAACTGGCGATGGCGTTGGCGATTTTTGCGTCTAGAACACCAAGAGTTGCATTGGCCAGAGCGGCTGCCTTCTTGATCTGCGCCAGAGCGGCGATGTGAGCGCGCTCAAGGGTGGTTCCAGAGATAGGAAAGTTCTCGACGGCTCGCTGGGTTTGTGCGCGGTATAGAGCGTTTAGAGGTACTTTGACCTCGCCCATGGTGTCGTGTTCGATGCGGTATTCCACTGTTCGAGCCTTTCTAGCGTGCGCGATTGGTGCAAAACCAAAACGGCAATGTTATTCGACGGTTCCAAGCGTTGTGATCGGATGAATTTCTCCGAGAGCAAGTTTGTAATTTGCTCCAACTAGACCTAATTTACCTGCCTCAACGGCCTCGCGAATCACCTTAGAGCGAGTCATGATTTCGTCGATGGTGTCTTGAATGTGAAGTTCGGTGACTTCATCAATGTGGTGCTTACCGTTCGCGAAAGCGTTCGTGACTGTTGGCTGGATGCGGGCCACGATGTTTTGAATGAATTCACCCTTGGTGCGCAACTTTCCGCTGCTCGAATCCATGGTGGCGCGAATGGCACCGCATTCATCGTGACCCAAAACGAGTACGACCGATACTCCGAGAACCTCGACGGCGTATTCGAGCGAACCGAGAATCGTTTCGGCGATGACCTGCCCAGCATTTCGCACCACAAAAAGGTCGCCAAGGCCGACATCGAAGATGATTTCTGCGCTAAGTCTTGAGTCTGCGCATCCGAATAGGGCGGCGAATGGAACCTGTTCGCCCGCGAGAGCGGCACGTCTGTCGACATCTTGGTTTGGGTGTGCCGGGTTACCTGTTACGAAGCGGTGATTGCCATCGACCAACGCGGCCCAAGCTTGGGCTGGAGTGGTAGGTCTTGCGGTCAAAAGTGTCTCACTTCGTAAGTGACGGCTATGGGTAGTTGCTCTGAATCTGCTGTTTCACAGAGTCAGCGAAAGCTTGAATTACGGGAGCATCGGCGGTTCCGTAAACCAAAATCGTGTCATTGCCAATCGTAGTCACCAACATGTAATCGCGAGTCTTGACAGGCTTGTTCGGCCTGGTTGCCTCGAAGATTTGCCACGACTCGTCGTAGGTGCCGGTTTGGGTCTTTTCTGATAGCTGAAGGGCTATCCAAGTGGGGTTAGTCGTGAATGCTTGGGTGAACCCGATGAACTCGTTGTTTGGCCCTACAAAGCCGGCCGTCCAAGATGCTTCGGTGCCGTCGGTGGGTGAGGTTTTGATCTTGGCGCTATTGCTCCACCAACCAGTTGACGGTAACTCGGGAACGATCAGCGGCAAAGATGTGGTTTCGACAGCTCCGGCTGCGATGTCTTTGTAGTCGACAGGTTGAATGCGGTTGCTGTCGTCGCGAGGAACGATGAGCACGAGAGCCAGCACGATTCCCAGGGTCGCAGCAAGCGACAACCCGAGGTTGATTACCGTTTGGCGAGCGCGTCGCTGTGCGGCTGCATCACTCACGACTACTGCTTTTCTTTGAGAGCGGCGTCAACACGGGCGCGAGCACCGCTGAGCCATTCTTCGCAGCGCTTGGCCAGGGCCTCGCCACGCTCCCAAAGGTTCATGCTCTGCTCGAGTGAAACCGAACCCTGCTCAAGCTCAGCCAAAACCTTCGCAAGCTCGTCTCGGGCTTGCTCGTAGGTGAACTCGGCGACATCCGCGTTGGTTTTCTTTTCGGCCATTGGTTTCTCCTTGGGTTAATTCTTATCTACAGTTGCGTCGATCTCGCCCTTTGCCAGGCGAATCTTAAGTTTTTGGCCCGCCTTGAGCTTGGCTGCGTCGCCGATGACGTGACCCTTGTCGTCGCGCACCACCGAGTAGCCGCGATCGAGTGTGCTTTGCGGGCTTAGTGACCGCAGCACCTGGGTTTGGCTCGATAGCTCGGCGGCAGCGCGCTCGAGGGTTAGGTTTATGGCCACGCGAACCGCATTGCGCTCGCGGTCTAGTTCAACCGCTTGGTCGTCGATGAAGCCGAATGGGTTGGCAAGCATCGGTCGTGAGCGCAGCTGGGCGATCAGGTCACTCTGGGTCGAAATGAATTGGCTTACGCGCGTGAGCATGCGCGCGAGTGCCTCTTGGATGCGCGAGCGCTCTAGTGCTACGTCTGGAACAACGTGTTTGGCGGCATCGGTTGGGGTCGAGGCTCGAACGTCGGCAACGATGTCTAGCAGCGGGCTGTCAGCCTCGTGCCCGATTGCTGAAACGACCGGAGTTTGACACGCCGCGACTGCGCGACAGAGGGCTTCGTCGCTAAAGACCACGAGATCCATGAAGGCACCTCCACCGCGAGCGATGATGATGACGTCAACTTCAGGGTCGGCATCGAGGGTTTTGACTGCCGCAATAACCTCGGCTGCAGCTGAGTCACCCTGCACCTTGGTATTGATGACCCGAAACTTGGCTTCAGACCAGCGACGCGAGACGTTTTGAAGCACGTCTTTTTCGGCGTCTGAGTCTTTACCGGTGATTAGGCCGATGCAATTTGGCAGAAAAGGAAGGCTCTGCTTGCGCGCTGGGTCGGTTAGGCCCTCACTGATGAATAGCTGTCGAAGTCGTTCGATGCGTTCGAGCAAATCGCCAAGGCCAACCTTGCGAATTTCGAAAACATTCAGGCTCAACTTGCCTGACTTGGGCCAAAACTCTGGTTTGACCAGGGCAATCACGCGGTCGCCGACCTTTAGGTCTTTTGGCAACGAACCTGGGTTCCACGAGTGAACCGAAACTCGAGCCTCCATTTTCAAGTCTTTGATGTCTGCGAAGAACGAGGTGCCCTTATTGCTGAGTTGGCTGAGTTCGCCTTCGATCCAGACTGTTCCGAGCCTTGCGATGTAATCTTTGAGCTTCTGACCGAGGGTCGCAACTGGCCACGGGTCGAGGTCGGTAGAGGTGCGAGCAGGGGTGACGAGGTCGGGGTTTAGAACACCGTCTTCTTCTGTCATCGCTTGCCTCGCTCCTGCTTACAATTGAGCAGGTATCGAGAAAAGGATAACGCCCCCATGGGACAACAAACCTCTGAGAAGAAGGTTCTTCTGGCTTCACCGCGCGGATACTGCGCTGGAGTCGACCGCGCCGTTATCGCCGTTGAAAAAGCACTCGATCACTACGGGGCTCCGGTTTACGTTCGCAAGCAGATTGTTCACAACAAGCACGTGGTCTCTTCGCTCGAAAAGCGCGGAGCGATTTTCGTCGAAGAAGTTGACGAGGTGCCTGAGGGCAGCATCCTAGTTTTCTCAGCTCACGGTGTTTCACCGGCTGTCGTTGCCGAAGCCGATGCGCGTGGGCTCAACACAATCGATGCAACTTGCCCGCTGGTAACCAAGGTTCACCGCGAAGTTCAACGCTTTGCCCAAGAGGATTACGACATTTTGCTAATCGGCCACGAAGGTCACGAAGAAGTCGAAGGCACCGCCGGTGAAGCGCCAGACAAGGTTCAAATTGTCGATGTAGAAATCGAGGGAGTGAAGGTTCGCGACCCTAAGAAGCTAATCTGGCTGTCGCAGACCACCCTTTCGGTCGACGAGACGATGGAAACCGTGGTGCGGTTGCGCGAGAAGTTCCCGACGCTGCAGAACCCACCGAGCGACGACATTTGCTACGCAACACAAAACCGCCAGGTAGCAATCAAGAAAATCGGTGTCGAGAGCGACCTGGTTATCGTGGTTGGTTCGGCAAACTCGTCGAACACCGTGCGATTGGTTGAAGTTGCCTTGGATGCTGGGGCAAAAGCCGCTTACCGCGTTGACTTTGCTAGCGAAATTCAAGAGGCGTGGTTTGAGGGCGTCGAAACCGTTGGAGTTTCATCAGGCGCTTCGGTTCCAGAAGAGCTTGTTGAAGAAGTTCTCGACTACTTGGCCGAGCGCGGTTACGGTGATGTTCGAAACGTAGTCACTGCCGAAGAAGACGTTCAGTTCTCGCTGCCGAAAGAGCTTCGTAAAGACCTCAAGGCCGCCGGCAACGACGTGAGCAACAAGGTCAAGCGCGACTAGTTGAGTCGGTTAGCGGTTCGGTCACGAACTGCCGCTGGTGGCAGCATCCACTATTTGAAGTTGGTTTCTTTGACTAACTTGCCTTCGCGATCGAAGGTTTTCCAAACGCCGACTTGAGCTCCGCGATCAAACGCGCCAGAGCGCATCAATGTGCCGTCTTTGCGAAAAAACTCCCAAAACCCGTGCATTTCGCCGTCGAGATATTCGCCTTTAAAGCGAGGAAGCCCATTCTCATAGAACGGGCTTCTCTCGTGAATCATTTTTGACCTAGAGGCTCATCGACTTGCCGGCCGAGCCAAGCTCTGACGCAGCTTCGACAACGCGCTCAGCCATACCGGCCTCGCCGATCTTGCCCCAGGCACGAGGGTCGTAGGCCTTCTTGTTGCCGACTTCGCCGTCAATCTTGAGAACGCCGTCGTAGTTGGCCAACATGTGGCCGGCAATCGGGCGGGTGAATGCGTATTGCAGGTCGGTGTCGATGTTCATCTTGATTACACCGTGGCGCACAGCCTCGGCGATTTCTTCAGCGGTCGATCCCGATCCACCGTGAAATACGAGGTCGAAAGGCTTGTCTTTGCCGTACTTAGCGCCGACAACCGCTTGGATATCGCCTAACAACTCTGGGCGAAGCTTGACGTTACCCGGTTTGTAGACTCCGTGCACGTTGCCGAAAGTTAGGGCAACCATGTAGCGGCCGTTCTCGCCAAGACCCAGGGCCTCGGCGGTTAGCAGGCCGTCTTCTGGGGTGGTGTAAAGGTGCTCACCCATGCCGCCCTCAACGCCGTCTTCTTCGCCGCCAACAACGCCTACTTCGATTTCAAGAACTGCACCGATGCCGTTGGTTAGCTTCAGCATCTCTTTTGCGATTTCTAGGTTTTCGGCCATTGGAACAGCCGAGCCGTCCCACATGTGCGAGTTGAATAGTGGGTCTTGGCCGGCACGCACGCGCTCTTGCGAAATGGCGATGAGCGGGCGAACGAACTTGTCTAGTTGGTCTTTGGCACAGTGGTCGGTGTGCAGGGCGATGGTGATGCCGTAGTTCTTGGCAACTTCGCGAGCGAATGCAGCCATGGCAGCAGCACCAGAGGCCATGTTCTTGATGGTTGGGCCAGACCAGTAGTCTCCACCACCGGTGGTTACCTGAATGATGCCGTCTGAGCCAGCAGCCTGCAAACCTGCGAGAGCCGCATTTAGGGTCTGCGAAGAAGATACGTTGATCGCTGGGTAAGCAAAGCCACCATTCTTGGCGCGGTCGAGCATTTCTAGGTACTGATCTGGTGATGCTACGGGCATGGCTTACTCCTTGAGCGTGTTTGGGATTACTTATGATGTTACCAACACGAGAGGCCCGAGATGCGTTCTACCGACTCACCAACTCGTGAATTAATGGAGGCGGCGATTGTCGCCAGCCGTGCCGCGTTTCGACACGTTGGCTCAGAAAACAAGTTCGCAGTAGACCGAGCTGCCGTCGATGCCATGCGCGCATCACTCAATGGGCAAAAACAAGGATTTCGGGTCGTAATCGGCGAAGGCGCTAAAGATGAAGCGCCGATGCTCTTCAACGGTGAAATTCTCGGCATTTCAGGTGGCATCGATTGGGACGTAGCTGTAGACCCGATCGACGGAACCAGGCTGGCCGCCTACCGACTTGACGGTGCGGTGTCGGTGATCGCAGCATCTGAGCCAGGCGAAATGATGAACTGCCCAGACGTTTTCTACATGAAGAAATTGGTGTGTGGCCCCGAGGGGGTCGGTCTGATCGACATCGATTACTCGGCGACTCAAAACATTCAAACCCTGGCGGATGCTCTGCGCAAGCCCGTCGCAGAACTCTCGGTTGCCGTGATCGACAAGCCGGTCAACGCAGAGTTAATCGAAGAAGTCATCGCGTCGGGAGCCCACTGGTATCGCTTCGAAGAGGGTGACATCGCGATGGCGGTTGCGGCTGCAACGCCGGGTTCAGGTGTCGATCTTTTGTTGGGAGTGGGCGGAAACCCCGAGGGTGTTCTGGCTGCCTGTGCCGTTCGCATTCTCGGAGGCTTTATGCAGGGGGTTCTGGCACCGCGCTCGATCGAAGAGATTGAGGCCGCGCTGAACTCGGGCTTTCAGCTCGACAAAAAGTTTGGTTTGTCAGAGTTGGTCGGAGGCACTCGACAGGTTTTCGTTATGGCGGGAGTCACCGACGGCATTTTGACGCAGGGCATCAAAGTGTTCTCAGAAACTGAGATGGACGTTCAGCTTTTTGTGCTTGATACCGACATCGAGGGTGGACGGCTGTTCACCATTCGAGTGAAGCGTTAGCCGCGGAACTCGGCCACTTCTTCTAGAAGCGCATCGCGGTTTGGCGTTTCGTCGAGAATCGCGGTCGGCAAGTTGTCGATGTTCTCAAGGCCAGAGGTCGGCTGAGTAACTGCAACGGCACCCCACTGAACGGCTGTCGAGACACCAAGTGGAACGTTGTAGCCCACTCCGTGCTCGGCTAGGTCTGAGTCTGGGTTGGTAACCACTGCCGACAAGAACCCGGCCAATGTTGCATCGCCAGCACCAACCGTGTTGATTACCTTCACCGGTGGTGTGCGAGCGGCCCATTCACGGTCTTTGGTCACGGCGATCATGCCGTCAGCGCCCATGCTTGCCAGAACGGTTTCGATGCCGTGCTCGCAAAGTTCGCGTGCAGCGTCGATGACGTCTCCAACCGTGCGAAGGGTTCGACCGACTGCCGAGGCTAGTTCTTCGGCGTTCGGCTTGATGATGGCGGCGCGGCCGCTGCGCGCCCAAATGTTCAGTGGCTCACCCGAGGTGTCTAGAGCAACGCGAACGCCAAGTGCATCCATTCGGTCAAAAATTGGGGTCAGGTCTACGAAGGTGCCGGTGGTCTTGTTGACCGGAAGGGCGCCAGCGACGACGAGCCACTTGGCATTGTTCTCTCGAACCGTGCGCTCGGTTAGCTCAATGATGGCATTCCAGTCTTGCTCGCTCAGTGGGCGAGGTGACTCGTTGACTTTTGTGGTTGGGCCATTGTGCTCAACGATGGTGGTTGAAACTCGCAGGGTTCCGTCTACCCAAAGCGGCAGCAACATGCCGTCGCTGCCGGTGCGTGCGAGAACGCCTGGGTCAGAGTTGCCGATTGGAACTACACCAGGCGCTTCGATTCCGGCCAAGAACAGGCCGCGCGAAACGTTGATGCCTTTGCCGGCAAGTTCTTCGCCAACGGCGTCGGCACGGTTTACCCCACCTGAGTGCAGGTTACTAACGAAGTAAGTGCGGTCGAGAGTAGGAGCTGGCGTCAGAGTGACGATTGGTGAACCAACGTTGGTGCCAGGCATAGGAGTCTCCTAAGACATGAAAAATTCGTTTGAAGTGGCCACAGTACGGTGGCGTGCTATCGGCAGACTTCGTCGTCGGCGTTCTCGTAAAAGTATAGCCAAGCAGCCATTTTGGCTGGCCTAAACCAGCCTCATTATCAAACCGTTACTTTTTGTCGTCTTCAACGATTTCGGCCTCAATTGCCTCTGCGCTTGATGCCTCGCTCGCAGTGAAGCTGTCGGTCGATGCCTCGATTTGCTTGGGTTCAGGAATGTCGCTTGTGCCTAGTTCGTTTTCGTCTAGATCGTTCAGCTTGCGAGCCGTAACGAGCATGCGGCGCTCGAAGCTAGACACGAATGAGTTGTAGTCCTTGACCGTAGCGCCGATGGAGCGACCGAGTTTGTCGGCAAGCTCGGTGACCTTGCCAACGCGTTCGTAGAGCTCTTTGCCCAGTTTGATCATGGTTCGTAGCGAACCCTCGTCGGCATTCTGTCGCCAGATGTAGTTGATGGTCTTGAGCACCGAGAAAAGGCTGACCGGTGATGCCAAGGCAACGTTCTTCTTGAAGGCATATTCGAGCAGAGTGTTGTCTAGGTCGAGTGCCGCCGAAAGTAGCGATTCGCTAGGCACGAAGGCGATTACGAAATCGGGGCTGGCATCTAGGCCAGACCAATAAGAACGGGTAGCAAGGGCATCGATGTGCCCCTTCATAGCCTTGACGTGATCTTCGAGCAGCTTCTTGCGGCGATCAGCTTCTTCGCCGGTGGCCAGCTCTGAAATGGCCGAGGCTGCCTGGTAAGAGTTGAACGGAACCTTCGAGTCGATTGCCAACGATTTTGAACCAGGTAGACGAATGATCATGTCGGCGCGGCCAGATGAATCGCCGGTCGAGATGGTTGCCTGTTCGTCAAAGTCGGCGTGCTTTAGAAGGCCGGCAAGCTCAACCAGACGGCGAAGCTGGGTCTCACCCCACACCCCGCGCACGCTGTTCGATGACATTGCCTGTGAAAGAGCGGCTGCCTCGCGACGAATTTTGTCGTTCGACTCAACCACGTTTTGAATCTGAGCTTGAAGCTCACCCACCTGGGTTGCGCGCTGGCGTTGCAGGGTTGCAACGGTCTCGGTCATAGCCGCGAGTGACTCTTTAACCGGCTTGATTTCAGCTGCCAAGAGATTGGTTTCGTTGTCTTTTGCAATTTGTGCTCGCAGATCGACAATTTGGGCTTCAAGCCGGGTTACCGCCTCGGTCTTGGCTGCCAGTAGCGATGCCGACTCAATCGCGGCAACCTGATCGGTGACCGGGGCTTCTTTTTTGCGCAACGATGCGAGCAACCAACCGACAACGATGCCGAGAGCGATTCCAAGTGTCAGATAAACAATCTCCATGTGGGCAAGGTATCAGCCACCGCAGACTTTTTATGCGGGCACGCCGAGCACGAGCCACTCACGCCGTCGCGGGGGCTATCGCGCAGCATCCGCGCTCAGCAATAGACTCGCCATATGCAGAAGATTTTGCACCACATCAATGGCCAACAAACCGCCGGTTCGACCAGGCGACTTTTCGACGTTTATGACCCGGCCAGGGGAGTGGTGACCAAGCAGGTAGTGCTCGCCGATTCGAGCGATGTCGAGTTGGCAATAGCGGCTGCGACCAACGCCTTTGCAGCCTGGCGCGACATGTCGTGGGCCAACCGTCAGCAGATTTTGTTCAAGTTTCGCGAACTACTCAACGCCCGCAAGCCCGAACTCGCCGCCATCATCACCGAAGAACACGGCAAAGTGCTCTCGGATGCTCTTGGCGAAGTAACCCGCGGCCAAGAAGTGGTCGAATTCGCACTCGGCGCCCCACACCTCGCCAAAGGTGAGCACAGCGAGCAGGTTTCGACCGGCGTAGATGTCTTCAGCCTTCGTCAGCCGCTCGGCCCGGTGGCAATCATCAGCCCGTTCAACTTTCCGGCCATGGTGCCGATGTGGTTTTTTCCAATCGCGCTAGCCACCGGCAACACTGTGGTTCTCAAGCCGAGCGAGAAAGACCCGAGTGCCGCGATTTGGATCGCCGAGCTGCTCACCGAGGCAGGCTTGCCGAACGGGGTGTTCAACGTTCTGCAGGGCGACAAGGTGGCAGTTGATGGCTTGCTCGAGCATCCGAGCATCAAGGCCGTGTCATTCGTTGGTTCGACCCCGATCGCCAAGTATGTCTATGAAAAGGCAACCGCCGCCGGCAAGCGCGTTCAGTCGCTCGGTGGCGCAAAGAATCACATGTTGGTTTTGCCGGATGCTGACCTCGACCTTGCCGCCGACGCCGCGATCAATGCGGGCTTTGGATCGGCTGGCGAACGTTGCATGGCGATTAGCGCGCTGGTTGTCGTTGAGCCGGTTGCCGACCGCCTGGTGGCTAAAATTGCCGAGCGCATGATTCCGCTTAAGACCGGTGATGGGCGCAGATCTTGCGACATGGGCCCGCTGATAACTCGCGAACACCGCGACAAGGTGGCCAGCTACATTCCGATGGCGCTCGCCGATGGCGCAGAAGTCGTCATCGATGGTCGCGGAGTTACCCCAGACGGCGACGAAAACGGTTTCTGGCTCGGCCCAACCCTGATCGACCGTGTGCCAACCACTTCACACGTATACCTAGATGAAATCTTCGGTCCGGTGCTCTCGGTGATTCGCGTCGCCAGCTACGAAGAGGGTGTTGCTCTCATCAACGCCAGCCAGTTCGGCAACGGCACCGCGATCTTCACCAACGACGGTGGCGCGGCACGTCGATTCCAGCGCGAAGTAGAAGTGGGCATGATCGGCATCAACGTGCCCATTCCGGTACCTGTGGCGACCTTCTCATTCGGTGGAGACAAGGCCAGCATTTTCGGTGACCTCAAGGCACACGGAGCAGACGGCATTCGTTTCTATACCAAGACCAAGGCTGTGACTCAGCGCTGGCTAGACCCAAGCCACGGTGGAATCAACTTGGGCTTTCCGCAGAACGACTAAAGCGACTTAATTTCGTGCTTCACCGCTGCCGCTAGTTCGGCCAGTGAGTCAACGCCGTGTCGATCGGCTGCGTGAATGATGACTCTGGCGCAAGCATCCGAGTCAGCTAGGGCATCGTGGTGGTCAAACTCTTCGTGGCCAATGGCGTATGCAACCGCGTTGAGCCGATAAGACTCGAGGTTGTAGGTCTTGCGCGAGATCATCAACGAGCAGGCGTAGTTGAGGCTGGGCAGCGGCGCATCAATCAAACCAGCGGATGCTCGCA
>JBDLUM010000070.1:0-16693 GCA_039805305.1 Actinomycetota bacterium | reverse complement strand
CAAAACGCTCACCTCATTCGTCAAGCTGCGGTTAGAAACAGCCTAGGCTTTGTTGCATGAACCTGAGGCTAGATCTTGCGACGTTGCAGAAATTTGCGCGTCTGTGGATTGGCCTCTTCATTTACGGGCTGGGGCTGGCCCTGATGTTGCGCGCCGCGATTGGTCTTTCACCCTGGGATGTCTTCGCACAAGGCCTCTCAAAAACTTTTGACATCAGCTACGGCTGGGCTTCGGTTATCGTCAGCGCGCTAGTGCTACTGGCGTGGATTCCACTAAAACAGAGCTGGGGGATTGGAACCGTTCTCAACGGCATCTTTATCGGCCTCTTTGCCGACTTTTGGCTGCCTCTGGTTCCTGAAATCGATGGATACTGGCTTCAATTGCTGGTTTTCCTCGTCGGAATGGTGATCGTTGCAATCGCGACGGGTATGTACATCTCGGCAGGGTTGGGTTCTGGCCCAAGAGACGGTCTAATGATTGGCACTCAACGCCTTCTGGGCTGGAAATTCTGGAAGATTCGCACGATGTATGAGGGCACGGTGCTGACGATCGGTTGGTTGCTGGGCGGCCAGGTGCGTGAGGGCACACTGATTTTCGCGATTTGTATCGGATACCTGATGCAACTATCGCTTCAAATTTTCAAGTACCGAGACCCACAGAAGTCCAATGGTTAGCCCAGGCCAACACCGGCCTACGGCGCGAGTATTTCTGCACAACGACGCAGGCGAGGTTTTTCTACTGCTCACGCACTTTGATCCCGAAGTTGGCCTGCCACCGCGCTGGTTGACTCCCGGTGGCGGCATTGACGAGGGTGAAACGGCTCTGGATGCTGCTGTGCGCGAGCTTTTCGAAGAAACTGGGCTCAAGGTGACCAGAGAGACGCTGGCAGAGCCGGTTTGGCAAACCTCAGGACGCTGGGATTGGTCTGACGGCAACTTTCACACCTACACAGACACATTCTTTCAACTGAAGGTTGAAGGTTTGAACTTGGATGCTTCGGGCTGGACTGACGACGAGCGTCGCGATGTTCTTGAGTTCCGCTGGTGGAATCCGCAGGAGCTGTTGCACACAGCCGATCTGGTTGGTCCACACGGGTTAGCTGAGTTCTTAGCCAGCAACCCCTTCTAGACAACCCCATAAAAAACGCCGATAATGAACATTATGTCAACTAACATTTATCAGGCCACTACCCCCGAAATCCGTGTGGAGTTGGTTTCCTAGGCCTGCGTGGCGGTGATCCAGGCAGAGAGTTTCTGTGCAGGCGTTCCCGCGGCCAGCGCAGAGTCAACTTGCTCGAGTGCAACTGAGAAACGTTCGTGAATGTCTAAACCAGCTTGCGAAGCGTCCTTAGCCAAACGGTAAGCAACGATGCCACCGGCCGCGTTTAGTCTGACGATGTCGCGCGCAGGCTGCAGCGCAGCATCCCAGTTGTCTGCACCGAGCACGATTCGAGCAATCTTGGCGTTGTGCTGTGCGTCGCCACCGGCCAAATCTGCCGAATTTGCCTTGGCAAGACCCAAATTGGCTGGGTCTAGCACGAATTCGCGCACCTCTCCCCCAGAAACTTGCCAAATTTCGCTAATTCCTGTCGTGGTTAGCTCGTCTAAGCCATCAGAACCGCGAAAAACCAGTGCAGAACGGCCTCGGGCGGCCACTTCGGAAGCCATTAGGGGTGCAACAGCTCGATTGGCGACTCCGAGCGAGGTTGCGATCGGCTGAGCGGGGTTGGCTAGAGGGCCCAAGAAGTTGAAAGTGGTCGGCACACCCAGTGTCTTGCGCACTGGCGCCACGTGGCGCATAGCCGGGTGAAAAACAGGCGCAAAGAAAAAAGTGAGGCCGATTTCGCGAAAAACGTCGGCCACGCGCTCTGGCGATAGATCTAGGCGAATGCCAAGCACCTCGAGCATTTCGCTCGAACCGGTTTTTCCGGATGCTGATCTCGAGCCATGCTTCATCACTGGTACACCCGCCGCCGAACAAAGCACCGCCGCCATGCTCGAAACGTTAATGGTTCCGGCAAGGTCTCCCCCGGTGCCAACGATGTCGACGGCGTCGTTGCCGGTGTTTAGAAGCACCGAGTGCTCAAGCATCACATCAACAAGCCCAGCCAATTCATCAACTGACTCGCCCTTAGAGCGCAACGCCATCATAAAAGCGCCAATCTGCGCTTCAGCGGCTTCACCTGACATAATCTCAGTCATAGCCCAAGCCGCCTCTGCCCGATCTAGGTCAGATTTGGCTAGCAATTTACCTAAGATGCTCGGCCAGTTGAGTGCATGCGTCATGCGCCCAAGTTTATCGGGCAATTTCCGCGTGTTTAGCCCCCAAATTGGCAATCCCGAACCAATCAAAGGGTTAGACTTAAGCCATGTCTTCGACCGTTGCAACGGCTAAAACAAGCCCAGTAATCAACCGCCCAAGCCCAACTTCGGTGGGTACCATCGTCTGGCTAGGCAGCGAGGTGATGTTCTTCGCAGGCCTGTTCGCGATGTACTTCAGCCTCCGTGCGAATGCCCCAGCCATTTGGGAAGCTGACACTCAGCTTTTGAACGTTCCGTTCGCCACCATCAACACCATCATCTTGGTGCTCTCTTCTTTCACTGCACAATTCGGAGTCTTCGCCGCCGAGCGAATGCAGCCTCGTGCAACTGGCCTCTCCCCCGTCAAATGGGGTCTCGTCGAGTGGTTCATGATTTCGTACGTCATGGGTGCAATCTTCGTTGCCGGTCAAGCTTGGGAGTACGCAACTCTAGTTGCAGAGGGTATTTCACTCAGCTCCAACTCATACGGCAGCGCTTTCTACATCACAACCGGTTTCCACGCTCTGCACGTAACCGGTGGTCTGATTGCCTTCCTTCTAGTGATCGGCAAAACCTTCGCCGCTAAGAAGTTTGGCCACTACGAGGCTACGAGCGCGATTGTTGTGTCTTACTACTGGCACTTCGTTGACGTCGTGTGGATCGGCCTTTTCCTAATCATCTACGTTTTGAAATAAAGATTTGCGAGAGGCAAAAATGACGAAGCAGAAACTAAACAACGCACGCCGCAGTCCTTTTGCGGCCATCCTTGTGATTCTTGCAGGCCTACTCATTAGCGGAGGAGGCTACGCTGTCGCGAGCGACGCCGTCGACACCACCTCGGTCGCCGCAACCAGCCAGGCAACTGTGGATGCTGGCAAGAAGCTCTTCTTGGCTAACTGCGCCTCGTGCCACGGCTCAAACGCAGAAGGCACCAACATGGGGCCAAGCCTCATCGGTGTCGGAGCTGCGTCGGTTGACTTTCAGGTAGGCACTGGTCGCATGCCTGGCCAGAACTCTGGCCCGCAACTCATGAAGAAGCCAGTTCAGTTCACTGAAGAGCAAACTGCACAGTTGGCCGCCTATGTTGCCTCACTAGCACCTGGGCCATCGATTCCTTCTGAAGAGTGGGTCGGCGAGGCTGCCCTTGCGGCTGGCGACACCATGAAGGGTGGCGAGCTTTTCCGCATCAACTGTGCAATGTGTCACAACGCAGTTGGCGCTGGCGGTGCATTGACCGAGGGCAAATTTGCCCCCCGTCTAGAAGGCGTTGAAGCAAAACATATCTATGAGGCCATGGTTATCGGCCCTCAGAACATGCCGGTGTTCAACGACGCCAACCTAACGCCAGAAGACAAGCGCGACATCATCTCGTACCTCAAATACGTAGAAGCTAACCCATCTGCCGGTGGTGAAGAACTTGGTGGTCTTGGCCCAGTTGCCGAAGGACTATTTGTCTGGATCTTCGTGTTGGGTGGGATTGTAGTGATCACAATTTGGCTCGGCGCTAAGTCGAACTAGTGCCTGAGAATCAAGGAGAAACCAAGTGAGCGACAAGAGCAAATCTCTGGCAAAAGCCGAGGATGCTGAGCACGACTATTCGGCAGGTCTAGCGGTCATTGCACCAGACGCGGTCAAAGACCCAGGCATGGAGCCACACCGCGTTCGCATGACCGACAAGAGCGAAGCGCACGAGAAGCGTGCAGCTCGCCAGGTTGCCGCACTGTTCCTGTTCTCGATCGTAAGCAGCGCCTTTGCGCTCTACGCATACTTCGCCTTCCCAATCGTCGAGGGTAGCAACGCTAGCGTTCGCGACAACACTCTTCTTCTCGGAGTGGGCGCTGCGTTCGGCATGCTAGCTATCGGTGTTGGAGCCGTTCACTGGGCCAAGACCCTAATGCCGGACGCCGAAGTGTCAGAAGCCCGTCACCAGACTCGTGGCAGCGAAGAGACACGTGCCCGTGCAATCGAAATCATTGACCTTGCCAACAAGGAGTCTGGTTTCAGCCGTCGCAAGCTCATTCGTCGCAGCCTCTACGGTGCACTCGCGTTCTTCCCTCTGCCAGGACTCATTGTGTTTGCCGACCTTGGGCCAAACCCCGGCGACAGCCTGAAGCACACCATGTGGAAGAAGGGCACTCGCCTTACCCGCGACCCTGACGGCAAGCCAATCAAGGCTTCAGACGTAACCATCGGTTCGGTGTTCCACGTCATTCCAGAAGGTTTGGCCGAGCTTGAGCACCACAAGTTAGAAGAGAAGGCGAAAGCTGCTGTTCTTCTAGTTCGCGTTGACCCATCAATCTTGAAAGAATCTGCCGAGCGCAAAGACTGGTCTTATGACGGCATCGTTGCTTACTCAAAGATTTGCACCCACGTTGGTTGCCCTGTAGCTCTCTATGAGCAGCAGACCCACCACCTTCTCTGCCCTTGCCACCAGTCGACCTTCGACCTAACCGATGCCTGCCGCGTGGTGTTTGGCCCGGCGGCTCGTCCATTACCTCAGTTGCCAATCGCGGTTGACGCCGAGGGTTACCTGGTAGCACAAGATGACTTCAATGAGCCTGTAGGCCCTAGCTTCTGGGAGCGTAGCGTAAATGAGTAATGCAACTGCAACAGACAACAAAAAGGGCGGCTTTCTAGCCGGAACCGCTAACTACCTAGATGAACGTGTTGGCGTAGCCGGCATTCTCAAGGAGTTCGGACGCAAGGTCTTCCCTGACCACTGGTCGTTCATGCTCGGTGAAGTCGCGCTTTACTCATTCCTCGTTCTTCTACTGTCGGGTACCTTCCTGACTTTCTGGTTCCAGCCATCGATGGTTCCAGTTATCTACGAAGGTTCATACGCTCCCCTAAAGGGTGCCGAAATGTCGATCGCATATGCGTCGACCCTAGACATCTCGTTCGAGATTCGCGGTGGATTGCTATTCCGCCAAGTTCACCACTGGTCTGCGCTACTATTCGTAGCCGCCGCTGGTCTACACATGCTTCGCGTCTTCTTCACCGGCGCGTTCCGTAAGCCACGTGAGATCAACTGGGTGGTCGGATTCGTTCTGTTTGTGCTCGGTATGGCTGGTGGCTTCACCGGTTACTCGCTACCGGACGACCTTCTTTCGGGTAACGGTCTTCGAATCATCGACGGCATGATCAAGGGAATCCCTTACATCGGCGCCTACACCTCATCGCTGCTCTTTGGCGGCGAGTTCCCTGGCGAAGCTATTGTTGCCCGTCTCTACAGCCTGCACATCATGATTGTGCCTGCCTTGATTCTCGTGTTCGTGGCAGTTCACCTCTTCATGGTGGTCATCCACAAGCACACCCACTACGCAGGCCCTGGCAAGCGCGACGACAATGTCGTTGGCTACCCGCTAATGCCTGTCTACGTTGCCAAGGCTGGTGGCTTCTTCTTCATCGTCTTCGGTGTGATCATGCTCATCGCAGCTACGTTCACAATCAACCCGATATGGGCATACGGCGCTTACGACCCATCCCCTGTTTCGGCAGGTACCCAGCCTGACTGGTACATCGGCTGGCTCGATGGCGCTCTTCGCCTGGCCCCAACACACATGGAGTATATGATCGGTGACTTCACACTTTCGCTGAACATTTTGATTCCGCTTGTTGTGGGAATCCTGTTCCTCGTCATCGTGGCTCTGTATCCGTTCCTAGAAGCTTGGGTAACCGGCGACAAGCGTGAACACCACGTTCTAGACCGCCCAAGAAACACTCCGGTTCGAACTGGTATTGGTGCAGCTGGAATCACGTTCTACGCGGTTCTATGGGCCGGTGCGTCAACAGACTTGATTGCTACACACTTCCAGGTTTCGCTGAACCACGTTCTGACCTCGATGCAGATTCTGCTAATCGTTGGGCCGATCGCGGCATACATGATTACCAAGCGTGCCTGCTTGTCACTGATGCGCAAAGACCGCGAAATCGCTCTGCACGGACGAGAAACCGGTCGAGTGGTTCGTTTGCCACACGGTGAGTACATCGAAGTGCACGAGCCTATGGACGAGTATGAGCTTTACAAGCTTGTCGGCTACAAGGCATACGAGCCGATGTTGGCCCGCCCGAACGCCAAGGGTGTCATTACCTTGCGCTCGCGCATCCGCGCAGTTCTATCGCGCTTCTACTTTGAAGACCGCGTGGTTCCGCCAACCAAGGGTGAGATCGCAGCAGCTCACGACCACGGTAAAGAACTGCACTAAGCATTCAAAGAGAGAGCCCCTCAGAGAAATCTGGTGGGCTTTTTCTTTACCCCGGATGCCGCTGAACGAGCCACGCTTGGCTAGCTATTGCGAGAGATGCCAGAAAAAGACTCTGGCTTCGTCACCATGCTCAGACAGAACTTGATCGATTGGCCAGTCGAATGCGGCTGGACTATGTGAGGTTACAAGCAGCACTCGCTCGCCTGTTATGACATCGGTCGTAATGCCGCTGATCACAGCGGTGTGGTCTCGATCACCAGAGTTATCCCAGTCAAACTGAACAACGTCACCCGGTGCGACTTTGTTACGGGCTTCCCAACTGAGCGGGGTTGCGAGTTGCGGCTTCGTGTCTAGGTAATCTCGAAAGGCCGTGGAAGAGATCCAGGCACGCGAGTACGGCTCAGTTGCACCTTGTCTAAAACTCCACTGCGGCGTCATTTTCCAGCCACGAGCAAGGAGCGTCTGACTCGTGAAGTTGACGCAATCGGTGCCGCCTAGGTCGCCGAATTCAGAACGGTTGGGGTTCTTGAAATAAGCCCTAGCGTAATCAATTTGAGCTGCGACGGCAGAGGATTGCCCACGATCAACGGGACTGGAGGCTAGAGGCTCGTGCACTGCAGAGCAACCGGTCATTGCAACGGAAGTCGCTAGAGCCACTACAGAGCTGAGTACGCGAAATGAGTTGCGTTGCATCCCACTCCCCCACGGAGATAGAGAAACGTTAGTGCGCGTGGTGCCCGCGGCTGTGCTCGAAGACGAAGCCGATGATCGCGATGATTGCCAATGGGAAGGCGATGAAGAACAACCACCAGCCGACGGCGAGAGCGGCAAAGGCAAGGGCTGCGAATAATCCTAGGAACAGCGGCCACCAAGACCAAGGAGCGAAGAAGCCAATCTCAGACTCCCCGTCTTCGATGCGAGCATCCAGGTTGTCTTCAGGGACCGGTCCTTGAACGCGAGCGGTCTTTTCGACATAGAAACCGATGAAACCCGACATGAAGACCAGCATGGATAGAGCAGCGAAACCAATGATCTCAATCTCACCGTAGGCGGGGTCTAGAAGCCCCCAGGCGGCGTAGCCTCCTGATGAAACGATGTAAAAGACGGTCAGCAACCAAAAAATGTTTGCATTAGTGCGCACTGGCGTTATCCCTTCTTGGCTTTAGCTTTTGCTGGAGCCTTTTCAGGCTCAGGAGCTAGTTCTGGGTGATTCAAATCGAATGCTGGCGATTCAGAACGAACGCGAGGGATCGAAGTGAAGTTGTGGCGTGGGAACGGCGAAGCGGTAGCCCACTCGAGCGATCGACCGTAACCCCAAGGGTCGTTGAGGGTGGTCTTTTCGCCTTTGCGCCAGGTGATGTAGATGTTCCAGAAGAAAGGAATCATCGAAGTAGCCAAGACCGCTGAGCCTACGGTTGAGACCATGTTCATCCAGTCGAAGCCGTCTTCAGGAAGGTAGGTAGCGTATCGACGTGGCATGCCGATAACACCTAGCCAGTGCTGAACCAAGAAGGTGACGTGGAAACCAACGAATAGAAGCCAGAAGTGAATCTTGCCGATGCGCTCGTTGAGCATCTTTCCGGTCATCTTTGGGTACCAGAAGTAGATGCCTGCAAACATGGCGAACACGACTGTTCCGAACACGACGTAGTGGAAGTGAGCGACAACGAAATAGCTGTCTGAAAGGTGGAAGTCGAGTGCAGGTGATGACAAGATCACACCGGTGAGACCACCGAAAATGAATGTCGTAAGGAACCCAAGAGACCAGAGCATCGGTGTTTCGAAAGTCACTGAGCCCTTCCACAGTGTTCCAATCCAGTTGAACACCTTCACACCCGTTGGCACCGCAATGAGCATTGTCGTGAACGCGAAGAACGGCAATAGCACCGAACCGGTTACGTACATGTGGTGAGCCCAAACTGTCATCGAAAGGGCAGCAATTGCGATGGTTGCATAGACGAGTGTCTTATAACCAAAGATTGGTTTGCGGCTGAATACCGGGAGGATCTCAGAGATTATGCCAAAGAACGGCAGAGCGATGATGTAAACCTCGGGATGACCAAAGAACCAGAACAGGTGCTGCCAAAGCATTGGGCCACCATTCTCTGGATCAAATATGTGAGCTCCGAACCTGCGATCTGCACCAAGTGCGAACAACGCGGATGCTAGTGGAGGGAAACACATGATGATCAAGATCGACGTGACCAAGGTGTTCCAAGTGAAGATTGGCAAACGGAACATGGTCATACCAGGTGCGCGCATGGTCAGAATGGTGGTGATGAAGTTGACGCCACCAAGGATGGTACCGAAACCGCTAAGGGCAAGGCCGAACACCCACAGATCGCCACCGATACCAGGTGAGAAGGTCGTGTTCGAGAGTGGTGCGTAAGCGAACCACCCGAAAGACGCAGCACCCTGAGGGGTGAAGAACCCGGCCACGGCAACGAAAGAGCCAAAGAAGTAGAACCAGTAGGCAATAGCGTTCAGGCGCGGAAAGGCAACGTCTGGCGCGCCAATTTGTACCGGCATCAAAATGTTCGCAAACGCCGCGAAAAGTGGAGTTGCAAACATCAGAAGCATGATTGTGCCGTGCATGGTGAACAGCTGGTTGTACTGCTCTTTGCTAGCCACAATCTCAAGGCCTGGAGCCGCGAGCTGGGCGCGAATAACCAGAGCCATGACACCGGCAATTACGAAGTATGCAATCGAAGTGATCAGGTAAAGGTAACCGATTTTCTTGTGGTCAGTGGTGGTCAACCAGTCGACCAGAATGCGTCCTTTTGACTTAGCAGTAGTGGTGTTGTTAGCCATCGTCTTATCCTCTGATGTCTGGGTTGTCACCCGGAAGGTTTTGGTTGCGGTTTAGGTCTATGCCGAGCTTCCCGGTCTGACCCTTTTCTTCAAGTTCTTGCATCTTTGCGTCATAGCCTGCCTGGTCTAGCACTACAACGTTGAACAACATCATCGAGTGTGACTCGCCACAGAGCTCGGCACACTTGCCCTTGTAGGTTCCCTCTTTGGTTGGGGTGAAGTAAATGTGGTTCCAGCGGCCCGGGAACATGTCTTTCTTGTACAAGAATTCGACAACCCAGAATGAGTGGATGACGTCGCGTGCGGTGAGGTCAATCTTTACGCTCTTGTTAACAGGCAAGTAAAGGGTTGGAAGCTCAGCCTCAGAACCCAATTCACCCTCAAACTGCGACTGGATGCCTGTCTCGTAGACGTTCTCGTCGAGGTAGTTGAAGTCCCAAGACCACTGCTTACCGATGACTTCGATGTGAACATCTGGGTTCGCGTTTGGCTTTTCAATTTCAGCCATGTCACGAGCGGTCATGGCGAAGAAGCCCATAACCAAAATCAGTGGAACGACCGTGAAGAGAGTTTCAATCGGGTTGTTGTAACGCAGCTGTGCTGGAAGACCGGTCTCGCCCTTGCGGCGGCGGTAGACGATGATTGCCCAGAACATGAGTCCCCAGGCAATGATTCCAACTGCCCAGAGCACGATCCAAGACTCGACCCACAGGTCGGTGATTCGCTGGGTGTGGTTGGTGGCATCTTTAGAGTTCAGTGGCAGAAAGCCGAGCTCTAACTCGGCAGTGCTGCAACCGGATAAAAAGAGAGTAAGGCTTGTGATAGCTGGGATTGAAGCCCAGCGAAGTACACGCTTTGAAAGCACAATCGACCCTTCGGATATCGAATCGTTACCTGATAAGTCTACGCTTGTCGGTGCCTTGAAACCCGTCAAAACCGCCAGAAAACCAAAGACTCGACCACTTTTTTTGTGATCGAGCCTCTCGTTAGTGCAAAAACCGGATTTACCCGAAAGAATCTCCGCAGGCACAAGTGCTCTGTGCGTTCGGGTTGTCAATGGTGAATCCCTGCTTCTGAATGGTGTCTTCATAATCGATCGATGCACCATCTAGGTAAGGCACCGACTTCATGTCTACGACCACCTGAACGCCATTGAAATCACGCACAGCATCTGACTCAGAAAGCTCTTCATCGAAGAATAACTGGTAAATGAAACCTGAGCAACCGCCAGTCTTGACCTCGATGCGAAGGCGAAGCTCTTCGTTAGCCTCTGCCTCGATGAGTGCGCGAACCTTGTCGCGAGCGATCTCGGTTAGGTCTACCGTGTGGGTTAGGGTTTCAGACATTTCTCAACTCCTCGTTGTTCTTGTGTAAAGCATAAATCAGGCCAGACTATTCCGACGGGACAACCGCCGCATTGGCTCGAAGTAGCATCAAAGCCTCTGCGCTCATCGCGTTTCGAAGTGTCTCAAGGTGCACCGATTCGTTTGGGCTGTGGGCACGCGAGTCGGGCTCTTCAACGCCGGTAACCAAAATCTGGGCGGATGCGAAAACCTCGGTCAAATCGGCGATGAACGGAATCGAACCACCGATGCCGATTTCCACACTCTCAACGCCAAAGGCATCGCTTAGGGCATCCTTGGCTAACTTGAAGGCCCATCCGTCGGTGTTCGAGGCGAATGGCTTGCCCAGCTCAACCTCGCCGTAGGTGATTTGCGCACCAAAAGGAAGGTTTGCTTCGAGGTGTGCACGTAGGGCAACCAACGCCTTTTCTGGCTCGTCGCCAGGAGCGATTCGCATGCTGATCTTCGCCGAAGCCGAAGGCAGCAACGTATTCGAAGCAACATCCACGTTCTTTGTGTCTATGCCGATGACGGTGATCGAAGGCTTAGTCCAGATACGCGACAGTAGGCTGCCGGTGCCGATGGTCGAAGTTGGGTCTAAAAGACCGGCGTCGATACGAAGGGCATCTTCTGTGTAGTGGAGATCAGCGGCCACGGTCTGAACCAGACCTGGCACTGCTACCGAGCCGTCGGCGTCGTGAAGGCTGGCCAGAAGTCTGATGAGCGCCATTGTGGCATCAGGCACCACTCCCCCATACATGCCACTGTGAAGCGCGTGGTCAAGAGTTTGAATCTCTATAACTTGCGACACAAGTCCGCGAAGTGTCGTGGTGAGCGCTGGAACCTCAACGGTCCAGTTCGCCGAGTCGGCAACAACAATGGCGTCTGCAGCGAGCAGGTCACGGTTCTCATCTAGGAAGTTTCTGAACGACGGCGAACCAGCCTCTTCTTCGCCCTCGAAAAAGAGAGAGATGCCGAGATCAAAATCTGGGCCGGCGATTTCTTTCAGAACACGGAGCGCTGTTAGGTGGGCCACAATGCCGGCCTTGTCATCGGCTGCGCCTCTGGCAAAGATGCGCCCGTCGCGCAAGGTTGGCTCAAATGCCGGGGTGTTCCACTGGTTTTCTGGGCCGGGAGGCTGAACATCATGGTGTGCGTATAGAAGAATGTGTGGTCTGCCGTTTTTGGCTTCACGTCGCGCTACAACCGCTGGTGCCCCGTCTTTCTCGCCAGCGCTCGCGCGGCGAATCTCAACCGCATCGAAGATTTCGAGGTCATCGAGAAGAGCCTTGACCGCCTCAGCGCTGCGCTCTAGGTCAGCCGCGTCGAAAGCGTCCCAAGCGATTCCAGGGATGCGCACGAGATCGCAAAGGTCGGCAATGCGGGCAGGAAATTGAAGATTCACCGACTCTTTGACGTCGGAGACCAAGGATTCGGTTTTAGATTCGTTCATGAAGGTAATCTTAAGCAAGAAACTCACATACAAGAGAGCAGTTGATGTCTGATTCTTCATCGCCGACCCCGTCAACCGGAAAAGGCCGCCCGACCCCATCTCGCAAAGAGCGCGAAGCAGCGCGCAAAAAGCCATTGGTCGGTGACCGCAGCAAAGAGGCCAAGAAAGCCGCACGGGCTCAACTGGCAGCAAAGCGTGCCGAGGCGCGTGAGGGCATGTTGAACGGTGAAGAGCGCTACCTTACCGTGCGCGATCGCGGGCCACAGAAGAAGCTAGCCCGAGACATTGTCGACTCACGTTTCACCATGGGAGAACTGCTTCTGCCAACCGTCTTTGTTGCGGTGATCTTGAACACCGTAAACAACGACGCAGTCAACCTAGCGGCCATTCTGATCATGTGGAGCATCATGGGTGGAATGATTGTCGATGCCATCTTGCTGAGCCGCAAGGTAAACAAGCGTTTGGTAGCCAAGTATGGCGCTGAGAACCTAGACCGAGGTCTAAAGATGTATGTTGCCCTGCGTAGCATGCAGATGCGACCGATGCGCCTTCCTAAGCCACAGGTCAAAAGAGGCACAGTAATCTAACTACCGAGCCAAAAGCTCAACATGACCAACAGACAAAGGAGTCTGCGTGGAAAACAAGCAAGAAATTCGTCTCGCCGATCTAGCTGACCAAGTGATTTCCGCGGTTGACCGCATGAAAGAAACCTACGGGGCATTTGCAGCGCATCCGTCGCAGCAGGCTGACATCTCAAAAGTGAGATCGGTTCTCGAAGACTTGACCACTCGGCTAGAAGCTGACTCACCATACTTTCACCCGCACTACGCAGGGCAAATGCTCAAGCCACCGCATCCGGTTGCAATGGCGGCTTACATCGCGACCATGATGATCAATCCGAACAATCACTCGATTGACGGAGGGCGTGCCACAACGATGCTCGAACGCGAGGTTGTCAAAGACTTAGCTCGCATGTTCGGTTACCCCGAAAGTCATCTCGGACACCTAACCTGGAGCGGCACCACAGCAAATCTTGAAGCGCTATGGGTCAGTCGAGAAATCAATCCGAGCTTGGCAATCGCCCACAGCGAAGATTCGCACTACACGCACACGCGCATGGCTGAAGTTCTGAACATCCCAGCTGTTTCGATTGCTACCGATGAACTTGGGCGTATGCGTCTCGACGACCTAGCCGAAAAGCTGGCCACTGGCAAAATCGGAACCGTGGTTGCAACTCTCGGTACCACCGGTTTAGGTGCTGTCGACCCCCTAGCAGACATCATTCCTTTGGCTCGTCAGTATGGAGCGCGCGTTCACGTCGACACCGCATACGGCGGGTTCTTCACACTGATCGCCGACGAGCTCGATACAGAAACAGCGAGACATTACCGAGCGATTGCGCAGTCTGACTCGGTGGTCGTCGACCCCCACAAACACGGTTTGCAACCCTATGGTTGCGGGGCGGTGCTATTCAACGATGTTTCGATTGGACGCTTCTACAAGCACGACTCCCCCTATACCTACTTCGCAAGCGACGACTTGCACTTCGGCGAGATTCAACTCGAGTGCTCTCGAGCCGGAGCATCGGCTGCCGCGCTGTGGGCGACTCTGCAAATCTTCCCGCTAACCAAAGGCGGGCTGGGCTCGGTGCTGCAAGGTGGGCGAAATGCCGCCGTTGAGTGGCACAAACTGCTGAGCGAATCTGAATTGTTAGTGCCACTTCAAGCGCCAGAACTCGATATCGTGACTTACTTGCCTCGTGCATCCAAGTTCTCGAGTGTAGACGCCATTTCGCAGGGCATTTTCGAGAAATCTGCCCAGGCTCCACGCGACCAACAAATTCATCTCGCGACTTATGTGATGAAACCTCAGGGATTTATTCGCCGAGGATTCGAATTGGAGCAAGATAGAGACACAGCCAGAATTCTTCGTTCGGTGCTTATGAAGCCGGAGCAAGAAGCCTGGATTCCTGATCTGCATTCGCACGTTGAGACTTTAGCCAAACAACTCATCAAGGAGCACAAATGAAGTACCGCTATCTAGGCAATTCTGGATTCAAAGTCAGTGAGCTCACATATGGCAACTGGCTTACCCACGCCATGCAGGTAGACGAGGCTGCGGCTTTGGCAACAGTTCACGCTGCCCTTGACGGCGGCATCACGTCTTTTGACACAGCGGATGTCTATGCAAACCAAGCGGCCGAAGTGGTTCTTGGCAAGGCACTCAAGGGCGTTCGACGCGAAGGTATTGAACTGTTCACCAAGTGCTACTGGCCGGTGGCCGAGCGTGGCGCGAACGACACCGGACTTTCACGCAAGCACATCATGGAGTCGATCAACGGCTCGCTGAAGCGCATGAACGTTGAATATGTTGACCTGTACCAAGCTCACCGTTTCGACTACGAGACACCACTTGAAGAAACCATGCAGGCTTTCGCCGACATCGTTCGCCAGGGAAAGGCTCTCTACATCGGAGTATCAGAGTGGCGCGCCGAGCAAATCGCTGCAGGCGCTGCCCTGGCAAAGCAGATGGGCTTTCAGCTGATTTCAAACCAGCCCCAGTACTCAATGCTTTGGAGAGTTATTGAGGCAGAGGTTATTCCAACCAGCGAATCGCTAGGTGTTAGCCAGATTGTCTGGTCGCCGATGGCACAAGGCATTTTGAGCGGCAAGTACAAAGCTGGGCAACCAGTGCCTAGCGACTCACGTGCGGCCGACGAAAAGGCCGGTTCGTTCATCCGTGAAAAACTTAATGATGACCTGCTTTCGCGCGTAGCTCAGTTGGAACCACTTGCCGAAGAGTGCGGTGCAACTATGGCCCAGTTTGCCCTAGCTTGGGTGCTTCGCAACCCGAATGTTTCGAGTGCGATTGTTGGCGCCAGCAAGCCAGAACAAATCACGTCAAACTTGAAGGCTCTCGAGATCGAGATTTCTGACGAAATCGCTGCCAAGGCTGAAGCTATCTTGCAGCCGGTTGCAACCTTCGATCCAGCCGAAACGAAGAGCCCTCCGGCTCGTCTCGTTTAGGAGTTATTCGGCGGCTTACAGTCCGCGGTTAATTTTGCGGGCCCAAAGTGGTCCGTCGAAGATGAATCCGGTGTAGCCCTGAACTAACGTTGCGCCCGCTGCCAGGCGTTCACGAGCCTCGGCTGCTGTCTCGATACCGCCTACCGAGATAATGATCTGACCCTCACCGATAACTCCTTTAAGTATTCTGAGCACTTCTAGCGAACGCGCCTTGAGTGGGGCTCCGCTTAGGCCACCTGCTCCCATGGCCTCAACCTTTGACTTCTTGGTCTTTAGGTTTTCTCGAGAAATGGTTGTGTTGGTGGCGATGATGCCTGCCAACCCCAACTCTGTTGCGAGATTGGCAACATCGATGATGTCTTGGTCGTTCAAGTCGGGGGCGATCTTTACGAGCACTGGCTTGCCGTTCGACTGCTCTATGACAGCTTTGAGAATCGGTCTGAGAGCCACTACTTCTTGCAGCGAGCGCAGACCTGGAGTATTTGGAGACGACACGTTCACGGCTAGGTAGTCGGCGTAGGGTGAAAGTAGTTTGGCGCTGTAGGCATAATCAGCAGCGGCATCTTCAACGGGCGTCACTTTACTCTTGCCAATGTTCACACCGATGATTGGCAGTTGGCGGATGTTTCGTTGACGAAGATCGCTCAGGCGTCGAGCGATTGCATCTGCGCCTTCGTTGTTGAACCCCATGCGATTGATGAGGGCTCGGTCGTCAACGAGGCGAAAAAGTCTTGGTTTTTCGTTGCCAGGCTGGGGCTTGGCGGTTACTGTTCCAATTTCAACGTGTGAGAAACCAAGGTTGCCCATCGGCCGAATCATGATGGCGTGTTTGTCGAAGCCGGCGGCTAAACCGAAAGCACCTTGAAACTTCAAGTTCATGGCCTCAACGGTTTGCGCTTCGGTTGGCTTTAGTCGACCCAGCGCGGTGAGGCGTAAAGCACTTGCAATACGCAAGCCAAAAACCACGGCGTGGTGAACGAATTCTGGGTCTAGCCTTGCAAAGACCAGACGAAAGATGAGGTTGTAGAGCACCCTCCAAGGTTACCTTCGCTTAAAGGCGAAAGTGGCCGACACCCTAAGGTGCCGACCACTTTCTGGTTGATTGTTTAGCTGCAACCGCTGGTTGATCCACAGCCTTCGCAGACGTGGCATGAACCAGATGGACGCATCTTGATTCCACAGTTGAAGCACAGTGGAGCATCTGACTCTTTGCCCTGGAGCAGTTCGAACAACTCGGCTGATGAGTGCACCTCGCGGCTAGCTTCTGGCTTGGCCTCGATGGTTACCGACTGTGCCGATGACTGGCTGATCTCGACCACGGCTTCGATTTCTTCAGCGGCTACGGCTGCTGCCGAGCTGCTTTCGATCTCGATTACCGGTGGGTAACCGCCAGCTGCGTCTAGCGCTGCTGAGCGCTCCGATGCAGTGTTGATTCCCAGTGCCGAACGGGTTTCGTATGGCAGGTAGTCAAGAGCTAGACGACGGAAGATGTAGTCCATCAGCGACTTCGCCATGCGAATGTCTGCGTCATCGGTCAAACCTGCTGGCTCGAAGT
>JBDLUM010000069.1:0-4563 GCA_039805305.1 Actinomycetota bacterium | reverse complement strand
CGCCAGCGCCATCATCAGAAATTTCAAGTTGACTTCGCCCTGATGCGTCAGTGTTCAATGAAACCTTCACGTGCTTTGCCTGCCCGTGAACCAGCGAGTTGAGTAGCGACTGCTCAATAATCCTGAAAGCGCCCAGAAGCACATCATGTGTTAGCGACTCGGATGCGTCATCCACGCTGATCGAAATCTCCATGGTCTCGCTATACGGGGCGGCCAGAACTCGAACTGACTCTCGGAATCCGTTGGCTTCGAAGTGAGGGGCAAGGACCTGCACTAGGTCCCGAAGCTCAGCGGTGCGCGTCTGCTCCAACTTCGAAATCACCATGTCGATCACATCGTTTATCTCGGGAGTCGACTTGCCGGCGACCCTCTTTAGTTTCATGGCGGCCACCATCAAGTCCGACTGGACTCGGTCGTGTAGGAATCTTGAGGTTTGATCACGCAGTTCGATATCGGCCTTTACCAAGCCTTCACGGTCTAGCTCCAATTTGGCAACCAGCCTGTCAGCCGCCGCGAGGCGATTTCTAATGGATCGCTCTCCGATGTGCATGACCGCCAATATCCCCAAGACCAAAAGCAGCGAAGCTATAAACAGCGAAGGAGTCAAGGATATTGGTGCGTTGAATTCCAGACCTAATCGTTCACGAAGAACAAGCGTGATTAGCGGGAAAATCAGCAGTAAAAGTGCTTGACCAAACGCCACCTCGACCACGTACGTGAACAAGTTTGAAGGCCACGGTCGGTACTTTTGGAAAAAAATGGCGAGTATGGCGAAGAGTAAACCGGGGATACAAGCCAAAGCCAAAATGATGAGTCCGGCAATCCAGCGCTCAGCCCCCGCAGTCTGCTGGCCAATAGCGGGTACAAACCTAGTGAAATAAGTGGCTGCGAAGAAAATGAAGATTAGGCCGGGGTTGTATGGGTACGGCCCTATCCAAGCCAAATAGCCGCTCAATCTTTTGAGCATCAGGCCAGCCTCATTAGTTCCATGTATTTGAGGACTGCTGTCGTTTTTAGATCATCGCTTGGTGCGGCATCAGGTAGCAAAACCGCATAGGACCGCGAGAGCTCTTTTCGAACGTAGGAGTAGCTGAGTCCTAATTGCGATGCTATTTCCTTAGCGCTTTTGCCTTGCGCGCTCAATGACATGATCGAACGCTGCTGGGGGGAGAGTTGAAAGTAAATTGATGACTGAGCTTCGACTTTGGTCACTTCGCCCAAAGAAACCGACTCCCAGTTTCCATTTCCGGAGGCGGTGGAGCGAAGGATGTCCACGTAATCGTCTATCGACATTTCCGCGGACTTATCAAAGAATGACCAGCCGTGGCGCATCGCCTTGGGTACGCGACTAACCATTTGTGAAACCGAGTATTGAGAATAAACAACGACACCAATGTGCTCGTTAATGTTGCGAAGTGCAATCCCAAGTTCGATGCCGTTTAGCCCGTTCTGATCCAGGGAAAAGTCAACGAGGGCAACATCTGCACCGCGCACCGTTGTTCTGTCGAGGGCTTCGTCTGCATTTGCGCAGGAGCTTACGAGCTCGAGTCTCGGGGATTGGGCGAGCATTTCTCCAAGGATTCGCCTAAGTGCAGAGTCATTCTCGACGTACATGACACGGATTGGTCGCATGGCCAATGTTCCCACGGCTACCCATGTCTGGACTAATGGCTTGTCACAAATGTTCCTTTAAACAGAGTCGCGGTTCCGTTTTTCCGAGGATTCATCTGGCAATACCTACCCTACAAGCCTGGCCTAATCCCTGTATTTCAAATGCAGCAATGCGGGTTCGGCCACATCTGTAGAAACCTCTAAGGAGCACCAATGCGAAGCATCTCAGTCGACCAACAAATGAGGGCTACCGTCATGCAAAAACTAGCTGCCATCATGGCTATGTCGGCCCTCTTGGCATTCAACCTTGGACCGACAGAGGCCAAAGCAGCAGATGTCTTAGTGAACTGCTCGGTGAGCGGCACCTTTACTGTTTCTGAAGTAAGTGGGCAGTTGGTCGCCAAGACCGCAAGTACATGTTCGGGCACCGCTGTGATTCCAGAGGGTGTGCAAAGGATCGACCTCTTTCAGAACAACCCCAACCTATTGCGCGTCGACGTCCCGGCCAGCGTCACCACAATCGCAGGCTTTGCATTCGCTAACAGCAGTAATTTGGCAACCTTTACGGTTGCCCCCAACTCCAACCTCACCAGAATCCCGGAATATGCCTTTTCGAACACCAAAGTGGCAGCACTTGAGGTGCCAGCGAGAGTCACTGCCATTGGTGACGCTGCCTTCGCCGGCACCAGGGCGCTTACTTCGCTAACTTTTGAAGCTGGATCTCAACTTCAGACCATCGGGGTATCAGCCTTCAGCGGCACCCGCCTAACGTCGGTTAGCTTTCCAGACTCTTTGGTGTCGTTAGGAAACGAGTCCTTCAAGGACAACACCACTTTGGCTTCTGTGACATTCGGGGCAGGTTCTCAGCTCACCTCAATTGGTAACAATGTCTTTGCAGGCTTACCCCAATCAACTATCGACCTACCTGCGTCGGTGACCAGCATCGGGAGCGGGATTTTTGGAAGCAACGTGCGCATAACCATTGCGGACAGCAACCCAAGTTACTCCGCTCAAAACGGTGTGCTGTTCAACAAAACCAGAACGACTTTGATCGCTTATGCCCCTTGGCTCACGGACGCGACTTACGAGATTCCGAATACCGTGACTGCATTGAGCGGCAGTTCTTTTGCAAACAGCCAGCTTCAAACACTCAACGTTCCGGCTACAATTGCGACCATCGGTGGATATACTTTTGCAGGCTCGAGCCGACTTACTGAGGTTACCTTCTCCGCAAACTCAACCCTCACCCGAATCCCTAGCGCGGCCTTCCAGTCTTCTGGACTACTGAGAATTCAAATCCCAGCGAGCGTGACCCTTATTGAAGGCTATGCACTAAACACTTCGCTTTTGGAGCAGGTCACCTTTGCATCGAATTCGGCCCTGGTAGAGATCTCAAACAACGTATTTTCCGGCGCGAGACTTCGTTCCATTGAGATACCTGCCAGCGTCCAAAACATTGGAGAAGATGCGTTCTCGGGCAACACTCTGCTAACGAGCATGACTTTTGCCCCGGGTTCAAATTTCCGCTACTTGGGAGCGCGTGCAATCAGAAACAGCCCGCTAACCACATTCACGCTTCCTAGCGCACCAGTGCGGAGCGGTTACAGATTCACAGGCTGGTCCAACACTTCAAATGGCACAGTCATTTCAAACCCAACCACCTCGGCCTTGGCAGGTGGCGCGCTCTTCGCGAAGTGGCTTCAGCTATCGACAGTGACCTTCAACCCGAGCTCTGGCTCTGCTGTTGCAAACGGAAGTTTTGGTCTTGGTGAGAGTGTTGCTGCTCCGACCCCACCGACTCGAACTGGCTTCGCATTCGATGGCTGGGCGCTAAGCAGAAGCGGCACGGCAATTGCCTTCCCATACCAGCCAACATCTTCCGCGAACATCACGCTTTATGCCCTGTGGGAGGAGATTCCGACGATTGCGGCAGGATCGGTAACTGACTCTCAAGTGGTAAGCATCCCATCGGGACTAACCGCTGCAGAAGTTCCTGCTTCCGGCAATCTCCCGAAGGTAAGCCTTGCGTTCACCGCAACCAGCAGTTCGGCTGTTGTGACCCTTGTGCCAATCGACAACCCAGCGGCGGCCTCCGCCACCCCGTTCGTCGTCACTGGAACGACAAAGATTGTCGACATCCAGGTTTCAGGCATTAGCGGACCGGTGACTGTTTGTCTTGACGGTGCAGCTACCGACGACATTTTCCACTTCACCGGTGGAGCTTGGGTTGCACTGCCGCAGCGCTCTTACGTGAATGGCCAGGTCTGTGGAGTTACCGAGAGCTTCTCGCCATTTTCGGCAGCCGAACGTCGAGCACTAACACCGGTAGCTAGTAGTGGACCTGTTGGCCCAAGACTCACCATGGCTTCTCGAGTTGCAGTCTCCACGAATGGTCAGACCCTTGCGCTTAAGGGCGTGCAGCTAAGCGATATCTTCAGCGTCAAGCTCGGCGGTAAAGACATCAAGGTCATCAAGCAGACCGATGGCGAACTTGTAATTGAAGTTCCAGCCGGAGCAGAGGGATTCCCAGACCTTGAGATGAAGCACTCGAGTGGAACACTCACCTACTACCGGATGATTCAGGTCATCAAGCCTTACGAACTTACTCGCTCAATCAAGATCACCAAGTTCGTTGGCAGTCGCCCAACTCTTGCAGGCCTCTCGGCTCTCTACAAGGCTTACCGAGTAGATACCAGCGTCAATGCCTTGACCTGTCTTGTCACTGTGGCATCCGATGCAACAGCACAAGATATCGCCAAGGCCGAAGAACTTGGCAAGTCGACTTGTCAACGCGTGATCGGTTATTCGAAGTACATCAAGCTCGCCCAAATTCAGGTCAAGAAAGATGGACTAACTGGTTCAAAGCCGGTGCTGGAAATCACCTTTGATCGCAGTCTCGGCGGCAGGTAGGGCGGAATCTAAGTTCAGTTGCCAGAGGCCAACGAAACTGAA
>JBDLUM010000068.1:0-29068 GCA_039805305.1 Actinomycetota bacterium | reverse complement strand
GAGAGCGATGCAGACACAATCAGAGACACCGCCGTCGCACAGCCACTAATCGTGGCAGCAAGCATCGCATCGGCTCTTGAACTCGGTTCTGGCTTCAATGCTGTCGCAGGTCACTCGGTGGGCGAATTTGCAGCCGCAGCACTGGCTGGAATTCTGACTCCTGAAGACGCCATTCGCGCCGTATCGGTTCGTTCAAGAGCTATGGCAGCTGCCGCTGCGCTAGAACCAACATCGATGGCCGCTGTTCTCGGTGGTGAACAGAGCGTTGTTCTCGAACGACTCGAACAACTAGATCTCTACCCTGCAAACTTCAACGGTGCTGGTCAGATTGTTGCTGCAGGAAGTGCTGAGGCCATCTCAGCGCTGGTTGCAGAAGGTCCGGCAGGTGCACGCGTAATCCAACTCCAGGTAGCCGGTGCGTTCCACACCCGTTACATGGAGCCGGCGGTTGCCGAGTTGGCAACTTTCGCCGCAGAGCTTTCAGCCTCGAGCCCGACCCGACGCATCTGGTCTAACCAAGCCGGTCAGGAGATTACCGATGGTCGAGAGTATGTTGACCTGCTCGTTGGCCAGGTGGCAAGTTCAGTTCGCTGGGATGCCTGCATGCAATCATTCGCAGACGCAGGTGTGACCGCAGTGCTCGAAGTTTCACCAGCTGGAGCACTAGCCGGCCTTGCTAAGCGCGCACTGCCAGGCGTTGAGATTCTTGCATTGAAAACCCCTGACCAACTCGACGCTGCTCGAGAACTGATTGCAAACCACAGTTAGAAGCTAAACAAAATGTCTAAGCCAGAACTAAAGCAACTCGAAACAGTCAAGTATTCGAGAATCTACGCACTCGGAGCGGCCCGTGGTGAGCTAGTCGTCACCAACGACGACATAGCCGGCCCGATCGATTCAAGTGACGAATGGATTCGCCAACGCACCGGAATCGTGACTCGACGCCGCGCTGGTGCAGACACCAGTTTGATGGACCTCGCTGTTGCCGCATCGAACGAGGCAATCAAAGGTGCGGGCATCGACCCGAAAGAAATTGGCGCGGTCATCTTCAGCACCATTACTCATCAACACGCCACTCCCTCGGCAGCCACCCTGCTTGCTGAACTCGTCGGAGCTAACCCCGCCCCCGCCTATGACATCTCAGCAGCTTGTGCAGGCTATTGCTATGGAATCGCTCAGGCCGATGCTCTAGTGCGCTCGGGAGTTGCCAAGTATGTTCTCGTGGTTGGCGCAGAGAAACTCAGTGACGTGATTGACCCAACCGACCGCACCATCTCTTTCTTGCTCGGCGATGGAGCAGGTGCTGCCATCGTTGGACCAAGCGACTACGCAGGCATTGCTCCAACCGTTTGGGGTTCTGACGGTTCTAAATGGGATGCAGTTGGCATGACCTCGAGCATGCTCGACTACCGCGACGGAAAGTCGAGCTGGCCAACAATTCGCCAGGAGGGCCAGACCGTTTTCCGCTGGGCCGTTTGGGAAATGGCCAAAGTTGCTAAGCAGGCACTTGAGGCTGCCGGCATCGAGGCGAGTGACCTTTCGGCGCTGGTGACTCACCAGGCGAACATCCGCATCATTGATGAACTGGTTAAGCAGCTCGCTTTGCCTGAAAACGTGGCCGTGGCTCGCGATATCGTGAACACCGGCAACACCTCTGCGGCTAGCGTTCCGCTGGCGATGCACGAACTTCTGCGCACCGGCGCGGTGAAATCGGGCGGATACGCTCTAGAAATCGGCTTTGGCGCAGGGCTTGCCTTCGCCGCTCAAGTCGTAGTCCTGCCCTAAAATCAGTAATGGTAAATCAACCAATAAGGAGAAACCCCCATGGCACTTTCGCAGACTGAAGTTCTCGCTGGTCTGGCTGAGATCGTTAACGAAGAAACCGGCATTGCAACTGACGCCGTCGCTCTAGACAAGCACTTCACCAACGACCTCGACATCGACTCGATCTCGATGATGACCATCGTTGTGAACTGTGAAGACAAGTTCGGCGTGAAGATTCCTGACGAAGAGGTAAAGAACCTCGAGACCGTTGGCGACGCCGTCAACTTCATCGTTAGCGCTAGCTAGTCACACTTAGGTAAAGCAACCGTGTCGAAGAAAATCGTTGTCACCGGAATCGGTGCGACCACTCCCCTAGGTGGTGACGTCAAAACTACCTGGCAGCGTTTGCTTGCCGGAGAGTCTGGCATCTCAACCATCGAAAAGGAATGGATCGCGCAGTATGAGGTGCCAGTCACCTTTGCTGGCCAGGCAGCGGTTCCTTCGGCCGAAGTGCTAACTCCCCAAGAAGTAAAACGTCTTGACCCATCGAGCCAGTTTGCGCTGATCTCGGCGCGTGAGGCCTGGGCCGACGCGGGTAGCCCCGAAGTCGCGCCAGAGCGCCTCGCCGTTGAGTTCTCGACCGGCATCGGTGGAGTCTGGACGCTTCTTGACGCATTCGACACTCTCAAAGAGCGTGGCCCGCGACGCGTGCTGCCGATGACTGTGCCGATGCTCATGCCTAACGGCCCTGCCGCTGCGGTTGGAATGGACATTGCCGCGCGCGGCGGTGTTCGAACCGCTGTGTCTGCTTGTGCATCCTCGACCGAAGCAATCGCTAACGCTTACAATCGCCTGCAAACCGGCGAAGTCGATATTGTTGTTGCCGGTGGCTGCGAGGCAGCGATTCACGCTCTACCCGTTTCGGCCTTTGCCTCGATGCACGCGCTTTCTAAGCGAAACGACGACCCAACCCGTGCATCACGCCCATACGACACCAACCGCGATGGCTTCGTCATGGGTGAAGGTGGAGCGACCCTGGTTCTTGAAACAGAAGAACACGCATTGGCTCGTGGAGCAAAAATTTATGCCGAGCTTGCCGGTGGCGCAGTAACTTCAGACGCCTATCACATCACTGCTCCAGACCCTGAGGGTTCAGGTGCCGCTCGCGCGGTTCTTGCCACCCTGAAGCAAGCTGGTGCGACGATCGAAGACGTCAAGCACATCAACGCTCACGCAACCTCTACCCCGGTGGGCGACATCGCTGAATACAACGCACTAAAGCGCGTGTTCGGAGACCTTCTGCCCGGCATTGCGGTCACGGCGACCAAGTCGTCAACCGGTCACCTACTCGGTGGCGCTGGAGCAATCGAAGCCATCTTTACCGTTTTGGCGCTACACGAAGGCGTCATTCCTCCGACTATCAACCTTGACGACCAAGAC
Organism: Actinomycetota bacterium; assembly: GCA_039805305.1. Lineage (GTDB taxonomy): Bacteria > Actinomycetota > Actinomycetes > Actinomycetales > Microbacteriaceae > Rhodoluna. The sequence goes on along the minus strand of JBDLUM010000068.1, from coordinate 25,864 downwards.
CCTGAGATTCCTCTCGATGTCGTGGTCAGCCCTCGTGAGTTTAAGGGTGAGAACCTGCTTGCTATCAGCAACTCGTTCGGCTTTGGCGGTCACAACGCCGTTGTAGCGTTCAGAAACTACTAGCCAACTCGACGGGCCGAGCCGGCATCGTCAAGCTGCTTTTCGCGCAATTCTTCAAGACATTCATCCCAGGCACTCAACAGCGACTGGCGAATTAGTCGTTCCAATTTGAGACCGTTGTGGTTCGCTCGACGCACAAGCTCGAGCAGCTCGTTTTCACCCAAGATGTGATTGCCCGCTTGGTCAATGGCTACCGAGCCAAGGCCGAGAGTCGGAGTGAAAACCCAGCGACGAGCATCCGTGCCGTCTAAGCAGACAAGTTCAAAGGTGACATCGCCAAGTTTTGTGATGGCGGAAACCAATTCGGCAGACTCGAGTGCAGTGGCAACGAATGAGGCTTCAAGTAGCGCTACGTCAGCGTCGAACTCGGCCTGGGGTAGGCGCGATTGAATCAAGGCTCGAATTAGCCCAAGTCGACCAGAATCGGCTTCGTGCACGATCAGGAACGAACAGTTGTTATTGCTCAACGCACACACCTCACTTTTCTAGGTACGTCTTCCCTTACGACCTAAGCGAGCCATGCGTGAGGCTCTAGGTTACGCCTTCAATGCCGTGCTGTCAAAGTCGTTTAGGGTGGTTTCTAGGAGGCTTTGAGATGGCAAAACTTTACTTCAGACACGGTGCAATGAACTCTGGAAAGAGCACAGCGCTGCTGCAGGTGGCACATAACTATGAAGAGCGCGGTCAGGCCGTAGTTCTGGCTAAACCAAACACCGACAGTAAAGGCGAAGATGCGATTGTCTCTCGCCTTGGCGTAGAGCGTGCAGTCGACCTGTTGGTTGCACCTAACGAAAACCTGCGCGTCGAGTTCACGCTTCTGGCGAACGAACACCGAGCCAGAAGCAACTCCCCCATCGCCTGCCTTCTTATCGACGAAGCTCAGTTTTTAACCCGCGAGCAGGTTAACCAGGCGCTTGAAATTGCTGTGCTAGACGGAGTGCCGGTGCTGGCCTATGGAATTCGAACCGACTTTCAAACGAAGGGATTTCCTGGATCGCTCAGACTTCTAGAAATTGCCCACACCCTCGAAGAATTGAAGACCATTTGCCGTTGCGGCAAAAAGGCCATGTTCAACGCCCGCAAACTCGGCGGCGACTTCATTTTCACTGGTAACCAGGTTGCCATTGATGGCGACGTCGTAACCTATGAATCACTTTGCGCCAGTTGCTACTTCAAAGAGTGTGAGGCCTCTGGTGCCAACCCGCTACAGTAACGCCAAAGTCTGGCTAGGAGCAGGGCTCGGCTTTGCACACAGCCTAACCGTTCAAGGCGGACAGGTAGTCAGCAACGACTTAGAGTGCGACGAAGTCATCGATTGTGGCGGCGCAGTTATCGTTCCAGCTTTTGTTGACGGTCATGCGCACCCGGTTCTAGCTGGTCGTGAACACTCGGGGCCGGCCATTACGACGGCTAGAAGCATCCGAGAAATTCAACAGGCGGTTGCCTCATGGATGCAAGCCAACCCAGGTGATGACTGGGTAATCGGCGGCGCTTATGACCGCAGCATTTTGCCCGACGGTAAGTTTCTGGCGGTTTGGCTCGACGAGGTTGCGCCAGATCGCCCGGTAGTTCTGCACGGCGATGATCACCACACCATTTGGGTAAACACCGAGGCCATGAGGCGGGCTGGAGTTAATGAGAGAGCACCCGAGGTTTCTGATGGAGTTGTCGATGTTGATTCAGATGGACGGCCAACCGGAGTCTTTCGTGAAACCGATGCCAAAGACCTGATTTTCAACCACCAACCAAAACCGTCGCTTGCTCAAGAGTTTGCAGCGTTGGAGTGGTCGCACGATGAAATGCTTCGATTGGGAATCACTGCAGTTCAAGACGCCTGGGTTGATTACGATCTGGCGCAGGTGTATCTGAAAGCCGCTGAACAGGCCAAACTCAAGATTCACACCAATCTTGGCTTCTGGTGGCAACCAAACAATTGGCAGACTCGCCTTACCGAGAGCGTGGATGCTCGCGCCGAAGCTGCTCGCGTTGGCAACCCTCTGCTTCAGGCACGCACAGTGAAATTCTTCTTAGACGGAGTGTTTGGAAGTGCGACCGCGTCGGTATCGCAGGCGTACGAAACGACTGGCGAGTTTGGTAACCCGGTTTGGACCCGCGAAAACTTGTTGTCTGCGACCCTAGCCGCCTCGCAGGCGGGTTTTCAGTTGCACCTTCATGCCATCGGCGACGCGGCTAGCACTCTAGCCCTAGACGCAGTTGAGTACTGCCAAGCCCAAGCCGGTGAACTCCCGTTTCCTGCCGTCATGGCGCACCTCGAACTGGTGCACGACAAAGACATAGAGCGTTTTGCTGCACTCGGCGTAGTTGCCAACTTTCAACCGCTTTGGGGTCGCCCAGACGGCATGCTCAATTCTTGCCGCCCTCATCTAGGCCCGCGGGTTGAAGAGCTGTATCGCATTCGCGATGTGGTCGATGCAGGAGCGAAGATCAGCTTTGGCAGTGATTGGCCGGTCAGTGACCCAAATCCGCTCCTCGGGGCGTTTACGGCCGTAAAACGGCAGGTTCCTGGAGCAGACGCGAGCCACAACATCAAGCAAGCAATCTCTTTTGAACAGGCCTTGGATGCCTACACCGCGGCAAGCGCGGCACAGATTGGTCTCAGCGACCGTGGTTCACTGCTACCTGGCAATGCCGCTGACTTTGTGGTTTTGAGCGCAGACCCGTTTGAAGACGTGACACTGCTGCCAAGCATCAACGTGGTTAAAACAATCAGTGGCGGGCAAACACTGTTCACCCGCCACTGATTTTTAGTTTTTAGCTATTTGTAGAGCACCATGGTGGTTCCGGCTGGAACCGAAATCTTGGTGACGCTCTTCAGGGTTGCAAGTGTCGCAACGCCAGCCTTGTCGCCATTTACAACAACCTTCCAGGTGGCCTTGCCGCCCGGCATGGTTACGCTAGCGGTTGATTTGCCCGCGTTGTGAACAACCACGATGGTTCCCCACTTGTCGCGAACTGCTGCTCCGTTGAGCTTGTAAGCAATCACCGTGTCAGAAGTGTTCAAGAAGGTTAGGTTCTTCTTCACATCATTGGTGGTCGCCATGCGGAATGCAGGGTGAGCCTTGCGAAGCGAGATTAGCCCCTTGAAGTAGTTCAAGGTGGTCGCGTAGGTTACGCGCTGCTTGTACTTCATCGAGTTCACTGTGTCGCTCGACTGGTATGAGTTGTCGTCGCCACCCTTGGTGCGTTCGAATTCCTGACCTGCGTGGATGAAAGGCAATCCTTGAGCCAGCAACGAGATCGACGATGCGAAGCGGTGCAGCTTCGAGCGAGTCGTAGCCGTGGTGTTTACCGACGAGAACAACTTGTCTGCAAGGGTCAGGTTGTCGTGCGCCTCGACGTAAGAGACCGACTGGCCTGGGTCGCTGGTGATCCAGTTTGCAGTTACCGAAGCGCTGTATGCAACGTTTCCGGTGATTCCTGCAACTACGTCGCCGCGACGACCGGTGTTACCGGTTGCCCAGCCCTTTTCATCTGCGTTGAACACAGAGCCCTTGATGCCGTCACGAATCTGGTCGTTGAAAGCCGCAATGCCCTTCATCTTGGTGATGTTCATCTGAGTGGCGCGCTGGTCTTCAGGTAGAGCACCCATGTTCCAACCTTCACCAATGATGATGATGCTTGGGTCAATCTTGTCTAGCTCTGCACGAACCTTCTGCATCGTGGTTACATCGTGGATGCCCATCAAGTCAAAGCGGAAACCATCTAGGTTGTATTCGGTCGCCCAGTATTTGACCGAGTCGACGATGAACTTAGAAAACATGGCACGCTCAGATGCGGTTTCGTTGCCGACACCCGTACCATTCAAGAACGCTCCAGAGTCATCCAGTCTGAAGAAGTAGCCCGGAACAATTTGTTCGTAAGAGAAGCTTCCTGGGTTCGCCACGTGGTTGTAAACAACGTCCATGATCACGCGCAACTTGTTGCTGTGCATGGCCTGTACTGCCTGCTTAAGCTCGTTGATGCGCTTGGTTGGGGTGGTTGGGTCGGTTGAGTACTGACCCTCAGGAATGTTGTAGTTGTCTGGGTCGTAGCCCCAGTTGAAAATCGGGTTTGCCTCGTCGCCGCCCGATGCGAAGTCATAGATCGGTAGCAACTGAACGTGAGTAACACCAAGGTCCTTGATCGCTGAAATGCCGGTCTTAGTGGTGTACTTCTTGGTTACCTTCTTCTTGGTCTTTGAGTCGGTGGTGGTTACCGACCAGCTGTAGCTGGTGTTGTTCTCAGTGAACGCGGTGAACTTTCCGCGGTTCTTTGCCGAGATACCACTCGAAGCGTTGATTGAGAAGTCGCGAACGTGCAGCTCGTAGAAGAAAGCATCTACGTTGCGGCCGCTGAAAGCAGGCTTGGTTTCTGACCAGTTGGCAGGGTTTGTTGCCTCAAGGTCAACAACTACGCCTCTTCCGCCGTTGACAGTGCTGGCGCGAGCGTATGGGTCAATAACGCCAACGGTCTCGCCATTGCGCGTCACACGGTAAGAGTAAATGGTTCCTGCCTGGTCGCCCTGGACTGTAACAACCCAGGTTCCCTTCACGTCTTTAGTCATCTGGTACTCGGTAGCAGCAGCAGATGCCGAGGTTGCAGATGCGAAGGTGGCTAGCTTCACGTTTGTCGCGGTAGGTGCCCAGACTCGGAAGCTGGTTGAAGCCTTCGTGTAGGTAGCGCCTAGATCGTTTCCGTCGTACTTGAAAGCATCGTTGAAGCCATCTGAGTTCATGACGTTTCCGATCGAAGCCGCCTTGGTTCCGAAGGTTGAATCGACGTCTGCACCGGTGTGCGTCACTGTGTAGCTGGTTCCGAACTCAATTTCCTCACTCAGTGTCAAAGTGAGCATGCTCGATGAAGTGCCGTTACCGCCCTTGAGGGCCACGGAAGTCACGGTTAGTCCACCCGAGATGGTGAAACCGTTTGCCGAGTTGGCAACAGGTGTGAACTGCTGGTTTAGCACAACGGTGATCTTGTTTAGGTCATCGATGCTTGCGCTAACGATGGCAGGCTTTGGGGCCTCCACCTTTGGGGCCTCGGTGTAGATGGTGCAGTCATCCTGCATGATCCAAATTTCAGAGATGCCTGACTCGGCAATAGTGGCAAAACGGTCACCATTCTTGGTGGGGCCACAAGCCGGGCCTTCCTTCTTTACCCAAGCACCCTTGCGAATAATGAAGCCGAGGTCTTTAAACGCCGTCATTCCATCGACTTCAGCAACTGCAACTTGACCGAAGTCATCGGCGTTGCCGAATGCGAAACCGTCTGCTTTTACTTCTTTGTCGCCCGCTCCATCAACGTTTCTCCAAAGGTAGACATTCCAACCCTCGTAGTCACCTGCGGTGCGGTTGTAGTGAACGGTCAGCGTGACCTTTTCTGGAAGAGCGCTTGCCGAGCCTGCGCTTGCCGAGATGAAACCAAGTGCCATAACGAGGCTGACGAAAAAGCCGATGGCGCGCTTGAAAGTAGAAGACATCTTTGAATTCTCCGATTGCTAGAGATGGATGCTTCTAGCCTAGGTTGCCCCTCGTGAAAGGAAAGAACTGCAAGCGATTTCAGCGCACGGTGTTATCAAAACGTAATTGTCTCTGGTGGGGCGTGCGGGACTTGAACCCGCGACCGACGGATTATGAGTCCGCTGCTCTAACCGGCTGAGCTAACGCCCCCGTCAACTCTCTAGACTACTCGTCTCGATTGCGGAATCGGTTCAAAGCCTTCGCGATCGATTTAGAAACCTTGCGAGTGGCTTTTGCGGTGCGACGAGTAACTTCGAATCTGAGTTCATCGAAGCGTTCGATGGTTTCACCACGAACTCCACTCAGTCGTTCGATGACACCTGAACGCAGAAGCGGAACTCCCGCCTTCGGAGTCTTAGCCGCCGTTCTAGCCGAAGTGGCGCTATCTTTCACAATGGCTATTGATTGGGTGGCGATTAGATAGTCTGGCTCGTTGTCGATTGTGTCTCGCAGATCGACCATTTGGGCTCGATAAATCTTTTCAAACGCGTCGAGTGTGCGGTTGATGTCGTGCGACTGAATCAGGTGCAGTGACTTATCTCCAAGAGTTTGCAGTTCGGAATCTTTCAAAGAAAACATTCGCTCGAGCAGTTTCGTCAACTGTTCAACGTTGTCGGGTTCGAAGAGATAACCATTTTCACCGTCATGCACCAGATGAGGAAGTGCTGCCGCATTTGCCGCAATAACTGGGCGCCCGCTGGCCATTGCCTCCATCGTGGCTATTGACTGCAGCTCGGCTATAGAAGGCATTACAAAAACAGATGCCCGTTCATAGGCGTGTGCCAATTCGCTATCGGGAATCGAACCCGAAAATATGACTCGTTCGGCTACACCGCATTCCGCAGCCCAAGATTGCAAACTTTCACGCTCTGAACCATCGCCAACAATTTCAAGAACAGAGTTCGCGTGTCCAGAAACCTTGGCAAACGCCTCAATCAGAATGTGCACATGCTTTTCGTAGTCGAGCCGACCCAGAAAAAGGGCTCTTGGTGTGGCGTTAGACACTGGTTTTGCAGATGCGAATGGACGCGAATCAATGCCACACGAGATTGCGTAAATGCCAGCGATTCCGGTTGCGCGGTTCAAGATCTCGGCTGCCTTGCGAGTTGGCGTGGTTACCACGGATGCGCGGCGCACTATGGTTCCGGTGTCAGCCCAGGCCAGGCGCATTGCCAACCGTTCAAACAGCTTTGGCACCAGCATCGAGTAGCGAACCAAGTTTTCGGGCATGGTGTGGTTCGTGGCAACCAATCTGATGTCTAGCTCGCGAGCCACATTCGAGAGAAAACGACCAACCATGAGGTGCGATTGAATGTGTATCACATCTGGGTTGATGTTCTTCAGCAGCTTCAAGAGCCTGCCTCGCAGCCCGAACGGTGAAATGTAACGCAAAAACTTGTGTTGTGGAACCGGGTGCGATTTGAGCCTGTGCACAACAATTGGCACACCTGCGTGCACTTCACGATAGACCCCGTAGCGCTTGTTCGTAGCCGGAGCAATGACATGAACTTCGTGACCTCTGCCCTGAAGGCCGGCCGCTAGGCGTTCAGAAAAGCGAGCTGCGCCATTGATGTCGGGCGGAAAGGTGTCGCAACCAATGACGACCACAAGTGGCTTTGGTGAGGGGTAACGGCTTGCCATGGCTTATACCGAAGACTTTTCTTTTAGCTCGGGGTGAACCTTTGCCAGTAGCCAAACGCCAACGATGGCAACGAGAGCGGTGGCCGTGAAGATGGCGAGAGTCAGTGCATCCGCTGATTGAGCCTCACCCAGAATCACGATTGCAACCATGATGGCCACCATCGGGTCGACCACCGTAAGCCCGGCGATGACAAGGTCAGGCGGACCGCTGGCGTAGGCGTTTTGCACGAACCAGCCGCCAAGCAGAATTGCTAAGCCGATTACTACGAGACAGATCATTGTCAGCAGCGAGAAATCTTGCTGCGAAATACGTTGCACGACTGCCTTAATCAACGAGGCGACGAAGCCGTAGAGAATGCCGGCGCCAAGAATGAAGGTGATGGCCTTGGCTCGTTTGGCGAAAGTGAAAAAACCGACCGTGAAGATTGCAACAACCACACCGAGCACAATCAAAATTTGCGCTAGGTCTCCATCGTTCAGGTCTGGTTTTTCACCCGCGACATTGGCAGCAACCGCGACGAAAACTGCGATGCCCACGGTGCAGAGGGTAATAGCAACCCAGGTGGCCTTAGTGATGGCCGTCTTGGTTGAACGAGCATTCAGAAGTGCTGTGATGACTAGAGCAATTGCTCCAAGCGGCTGAACGACGATGAGTGGTGCCAGTGACAGCGCGGCGATCTGCAAGCCAGCACCGAGAGCAAGAAAACCCATGCCCATGAGCCAGCGAGGGTTACTTACCAATTTTGTTAGCGCCCGAAAGCCAACTCTCTTGTCTTCGGTGTTCTTTGACTGGCTGCCACCCACGGCCATGTTCTGGTACTGCGCACCGAAAGCTAGTGCAACGGCGGCCGCCAACGAAAGACAGATAGCTAGAAGACGCATGAGATTGACACCCTGTTATACCTTCCCAACAGCCAAAGCCTACCTTTTTCTAAGGTCAAACCTAGGTAGGCGGACATACTCGGATAGGTAAACTTCTCTAATGGCTATTCGACCAATCTGCATAACCGGCAACCCCACCCTGCACAATCGCGCTCTAGAAGTCGTCGACTTTGATGAAGACTTGACGATTCTAGTTAGAGACATGTTCGACACCATGGACAAAGCTCCTGGCGTCGGGTTGGCCGCTACCCAGGTGGGTGTTGGTTTGCGAGTGTTTGTTTACGACTACGACGATGATGAAGGGAATCCCCGTCGTGGTGTGGTGATCAACCCAGCCCTCGAAATCGGTGAGATCGAGTCAGGCGAAGCAGATTGGGACACCGAGTTAGAGGGCTGCCTCTCGGTTCCTGGCGAAAGATTTCCTATCAAACGCGCCGAATGGGCCAAGCTAACCGGCGTTGACTTGCAACAAAACCCGGTCTCTATTGAGGCAACCGGATGGTTCGCCCGCATCTTTCAGCACGAATACGACCACCTCGACGGCACTCTATATGTTGACAAGCTAGCCGAGCCACATTTCTCTGATGCCAAAGAAATCATTGAGGAAAACGGCTGGGGTAAAGATGGCTTGTCGTGGCTGCCCGGTAAAGACAATCTAGAAGGCTAGCTCACCAGAAGAACCGCAACGCTGCGGCCATTGCGGCAGCAGCAAGCACGATCAAGATAAACGGAACCCGCAGGATGGCCAACACAACGGCCAAAAGCAGGGCTGGCAGACGCGCATCCAGAGTGATTTCACGGTTGTCTACGAAGCCTTGAACCCCAACTAGGCCTGCCATAAGCGCAACCGTCAAGAACGATGCTAAACGGCTCACTTTTGGATTATTCAGAACACGCTCGGGAAGATTCGACCCGAGAATTTTCCAAGAGTAAACGGCCAACGACGCCACAATCACAGCGACCCAGAGCTCCATCAGCGCTCACCGCCTTGCTCCCGAAGCAAGACCGCGGCCCAAACGGCCACCGCTACCAAGCCGGCCAAGAGCACAGGAACACCTTGAGGCACGTATGGGCTGCTGAAGATAGCGACTACAAATGCCAAGATGGCAACCACTCGAGTCGGTGAATCGTTTAGCCTTGGCCAGACCAGAGCAACGAAAGCGGCCGCAGCTGCGGCATCCAGCCCCCATACCGAGGGGTCTGACATAAACCCGCCTAGCAGAGCACCGAGCAGTGTCAATAGATTCCAAAACACAAAGACCGAAATGCCAGTGGCCCAGAAGCCAAATTTTTGTTTCGAATTTTCCTCTTGACTAAGTGCAACTCCGGTTGACTCATCGATGGTTAGTTGGGCACCAACCACTCGTTGCAGCCTTCGAAGTTGCAGAATCGGTGCCATGGCAACGGCGTAAAAACCGTTACGAACACCCATCATCCAAGCACTAGCGATGGCCGCCGGGATGGCCGCCAATCCTCCCCCAGCGATGACTCCGACAAAGGCGAACTGTGAGCCGCCGCTAAACATCAAAAGACTAAGCACGCAGGTTTGCCAGACATCCAGACCTGCAGCAACCGAAAGCGCACCGAATGATATTCCGTAAAGGCCAGTAGCTAGACCGACAGAGACCGAAGTGACCAGGAGTGAGTTAGCTTTAGCCAAGCTTCTCTCCAGATTGAATGAGCCTCAACTGCAACTGCTCGAGAGTTGCGACGTTAAGTTGATCCATGGCGCGCTGCATGATTTTTCTGATTCGATAACCGGCGACGTCATTCGCTGCCGAAACCGAGGCGATTGAATTGCCCGAAACGATCGCTGCAAAGAGTTTCTTTTCGAATGCGTCAAAAGAGTCGAGCAGCACTTGAACCACGGGGTCGTCTTTAGTGTCGATATCTAAGTTCGATACGAGTTCTTTGAGCTGCTCAAAGTTTTGCTGTTGCTTGCGCGAATTCAACGAGTAAAGCGTGTCGATTAGTGCCTTAGGCCCTTGATCTTGAGTCACTACGGCATTCGCGCCAGCTACTAGAGCGTCAAACGTGAGCCTAGGTGAGCCGAACGCGGCGGTGACCATCAAGCGAGTCTCGACCCCCTGCTCGATTTTTACCTTGGTTAGTTTCTCGCACAGTTCGACACCTGACATTCCGCGTAGGCGTTGGTCAACTAGCAGAACGTCAATCAGGTAGTTTTCAAACTTCTCAAGCAGCTCTTCAGGTTTTTGCTCATCGAGCACAAGGGTTATGCGACCGGTCGACTCAAGAACCAGCTTTCGACCGGCTGTGATGTCGGCATCAGCGTTGACAATACCGACACGGATGGCGTTATTCACCCGCGACAGCCTTTAGGTGCGGGAACATGGCGCTCAGGTTGAATCCGACACCTGGCACCTTGGTTACCTCGATGTTTCCCTCGTAAAGCGACGCGCGCTCTTTCAGAGCGTTTAGGGTTGCTCCGGTGATTGGCTTCACCAGCGCATCCACGTCGTCTTCGGCCGTGTAACCGGCAAGTTCTTCGACGGTTGAAACTTTGGCGCGGCGTGCGGCTTCAATGCCGTTGTCTTTGACTAGTACTTGAAGGCCTTCGACTGTCCAGTAAAAGTCGACCGTGACGTCAGCGCCAATTACTGAATTCTTTTTGACATTCTCGAGTGCCTCGAACACGATTCGATAGACGCACAGCTGAGCGCCCTCGTTGATGTCGAAAGGCTCACCATCAACGCTGATGTTCGCGTTGTAGCCCAGTTCGCGCATCAAAACCATAAGTTGACCGAGATCTTCGATGTTCGGTGGCGCTGCCGAGAGATCAGCGCCCTTTTGAAGCAGGTCGTAAAGCTTGCGCAGTTCACTCTGGGCCGATTGTGCCGAGGTTTCGATACGGTCGAGCGAACGGATTGCAGAATCTGGGTCTCGCTTGGCCGCGAATTTGGCCCCTTCTGCAAGGCTCACCACGGCCGAGATGCGTTGAATAAGAAGGTCGGTCAAGTCACCAACAATTGACAAGCGTTCTTTAGCCGTGGCGACGTCGAGCGAGAGTTTCGCCTGGGTGTGGGTGATGACGGCGCGGTCAAGCGGTGTACCGACGTAGGTGTCTCTGGTAATGAGAAACCTTCCCAGAATCCAGCTGAGGCTGTTGACCGAAACAACGGCGGTCGATCCAAGCAAGAAGGTGAGCCAAGTGGCGTTTTCACCCGTGAGCGAGATGCCGAATTCGCGTAACACCGGGCTCGCGCCGAAGGTTGACTGCCACACCACGAGAATGCCGAGAATGTTGGTGACGATCACGGCGATCTGACGCCACAAAGAATTCGCAAAAGCGGCAACTAGCAGAAGAGACAGAGCACTTGCCGCGCCCGAGACAAGCGGTGCCGCGACGCTGTTCAACTGCCAAATTGTGCCGGCTGCTACTAATGCTGTTCCGACGTAAGGCCACCGTCTGCTGAAAAACAAACTTGATGCGATGAGTGAGGCCGGGCCGATCGCAACGGGGCCTTGAAAAAGAAAGTCGATTGAGACGAAAACAATGATTGCGGCCGTGCCGACTACTGAGACCGAGAGCCATTCTCGCTGCAGAAACCACTTAATCACGTGGCCTCCTTAAAAACCGCTTGCGGTGTTTAGAAAAGAACTGGCTCCCCGGCTTGGACTCGAACCAAGAACCTATCGGTTAACAGCCGATTGCTCTGCCAATTGAGCTACCGAGGAATGAACAACGCGTCTAACAATACCAAAGAAATCTGCCTCACGAAACTTCAGCCAGAAAATCAGTCGCCAAATGAATTACAGCGATCAGTAGCCTAGTTTTTTATCAACTAAACCAACCATTGATTCACCCGAGCAGAAGGCCTTGGCATTGATCGCAATACGTTCGGCTAGCATGCGCGTAACCTGTGCAGGCGTATCAGCGGTGTGTGGCGTGATTAGACAGTTTGCAACATTCCAAAGCGGATGCCCGTCAGGCAGTGGTTCTGGGTCGGTAACGTCGAGGGCCGCCGCCGCAATGCGGCCAGAGGTTAGGGCTTCGATTAGGTCTTCGGTAACAACATGCTTGCCCCTGGCGATGTTTACCAGATAAGCCGTTGATTTCATTTTGGAAAACCGATTCGCATCGAACAGACCCTGAGTCTGCGGCGTGAGTGCAGCCGCCACGACTACGAAATCAGCCTCTGGCAGGTGATCATCGAGGGCATCAAGCCCGATAGTAAGCGTTGCACCCGGCATAGGTTCAGTCGAGTTTCTCACCACGGTCACTGGGCAGCCGAACGGCTGCAACAGTCGCAGGAGCTCGGCCGTAATGCCTCCCCCGCCGACGATGAGCACCTTCGACTCGTACAGGCTGACCGCGAACTTTTCACCCCAACTCGTGGCGCGCACGCGCACTGGAAGGGTTCGACCCAAGGCGAGCATCAGGGCAAGTGCGTGTTCTGCGACCGGCTGGCTGTATGACCCCTTGGCGCAGGTGAACGTTGGCGCAGCATCCAAGATGTCGACAAAGGCGTCAACGCCGGCAAAGGGCAGTTGAACCCAGGTGAGTTGCGGGTTCTCGCTCAAGACCTGCCGAAGCAGGTCTGGTCGGTGGTAGTCCGTCCAGACCAAACCTTTGACTTCTGGCGAAAGTGGCGCGACTGTTGCACCTACCGACTCTATTGCCGTGACAAACTGTGCGGGCTGCGCTGGCTCGAGAGCAATCGAAGTCATCGCGACTTTCGAAGTGCGTGACCCTCGGCGTCGAGCGCGGCGATTTGACGATCGATTTCGTCAACCTTCTCGACCTCACCTAGTGCATCGGCTTGCCTGCGATCTTGTCGCAGCGTGTTCTTTTCATACTCGATGGTCTTCTCGAGCGCTCGATTGAGCACACCCGCAGCAAACTTTTCGCGACCTTCTTCGTCAGAAGCCGGAATCTGAGCCATCGCGACATCGCGGAAGGTGGCGTGCAACTTCGGCTCAAGGCGTTCGAGAACGTTCTGCATCAAATCTTGATCACCAACGGATGCTCTGACTTGGTAAACCGCGCGAGCAATGTCTTTGTACCAGGGCGATGAGAAGTGCGTTTTGCCAATGCGCGCGAAACTAGCCATGTCACACGCTTGTGGCACCTGAGTAAGCGCGATGAGCAACCAGCGTTCGGCGTTGGTAACTGGGTCATTTAGGTTGAGTTCGACTTCTTGTTGAGCATCCGCGTCGACCGGCTCTACCGGGTCAGAGGTTCTTAGAGCGGCAACGGCAGTCTTTCTCTGCGTCTTTGAGGCATCGGCCACCAGGGCAGAGATGTCTGACCGGTCAAGAGAAGTCGAATCAGCAACAAATTTTTCGTATACCGAACGCATGACCGAATCTTGAATCTGTGACAGCAAAACGGCAGCAGCTCGGGCGGCGCCAACCTGGCCTTCACGAGATGCCAAGTCGAATTTCGACATGCTTCGTGTGATGGCAAACTCGAGTAACGGCTTCTTATTTGCGATCATTTCAACGACCGCGGCATCGCCACGTTGGGTTCTCAAGTCAGAGGGGTCTAACCCATCAGGGCCGATGGCCATAAAGGTTTGAGCATTGAACTTTGATGCGTCGTTGAAGGCGCGCATGGCGGCTTTCTGGCCCGCTTCGTCGGGGTCAAAGTTGAAAATTACCGCGGCGGGGTTTGCAGGGTCGTCAGACAAAATGCGGTTTAGCTGGCGAATGTGCTCGTCGCCAAAGGCGGTGCCGCAAGTTGCCACGGCCGTCGTCACCCCGGCAAGGTGGCAAGCCATAACATCGGTGTACCCCTCGACCACAACAACCTGCTGCTGCTTCGAAATTTCACGCTTAGCAAGATCGATCCCATAGAGCACTCGCGACTTGTGATAGACAGGCGTTTCAGAGGTGTTTAGGTATTTGGGCCCATTGTCGTCTTCGAAAATCTTGCGAGCTCCGAAGCCAACCACGGCATTGGTGGCATCACGAATGGGCCAAATGACCCGGCCTCGAAACTTATCGAATAACCCGCGGTCGCCCTTGGTCGCAAGGCCGGCCAAAACCTGTTCGTCGTCGGTGAAACCTAGAGTCTTGAGGTGGTTAGTTAGAGCAGACCAGCCCTTGGGCGCCCAGCCAATACCAAATGGTTCACAGGCAGCATCGTCGAACCCGCGGCTTGCCAGCAATTCACGACCTGGCGCTGCATCGGGCGTTGAAAACTGTGCGCGATAGAAATCGGCGGCGGCCTTATTTGCCTCTAGCACTCTGGCTCGGGCATTGTGCTCAGCATTGCCGGCACCACCCGCTTCATAGGTAAGCGTCATGCCAAGTCTTGAGGCTAGACGCTCAACTACTTCGACAAAACCAATCGATTCGATGGCAGCCACGAAATCGAAGAGGTTACCACCAACTTTGCAGCCGAAGCAGTGGTAAAAACCCTTGGTAGCAGAGACGGTGAATGATGGCGACTTCTCGTCGTGAAATGGGCAACGCCCCTTGAATTCACCAGAGCCGGCAGATTTGAGCTGAACGTATTCGCCAACAACATCGACCATGTTGGTTCTAGCGCGAACCTCTTCGATGTCTTTCTGCGAAATTTTGCCGGCCATAGTCAAATCCTAGAGTCCGCGGGTGACAAGTTTGTCGTGCATAGCCAGCGCACTCTGGTCGGTGAGCAACGCAACTTGGTCAACGATAACGCGCTTTCGTTCGATGTCGGTTTGCGCGAGCATCCATGCCGATTGACACACCTGGTCTAGCCCAACGCCCTCACGGTTCAATAGTGCGTCGGCAAGCTCCTTCAAAATCGCGCGCTGCCATTCATAAAACGGGCGACGTGATTCGTGTGACATCAAGAAAACCGAAACCAAGCCCTTTAGCACCGAGATTTCTGCCAAAACTTCAGGTGTTTCGACAACGTTTGCGCGGTATCGCGTGAGTGTTGCGCTGCTGCCCTTGGCCATGGTGGCATCGGTTACCCGACCCACGAAAGCGCCAATCATCGCACTGGTTAGATTCTTGAGGCTAGCCAGCGCGCGGGTTGAACCGTCGAACTCTCGCGGCCAATACTGCGATGCCTGCAATCGAGCAAGCGCTTGGTCGAGTTGCTCGACCGACAGTTGATCTCCAGCCCAAACTTTGATTTGTGAGAGCAGGTAATCGCGTTGACTCGGTGCAGCCACGTCTTCGAGTTTGATGAAACCCGAGACAATGGCATCCTCAAAGTCATGCACCGAGTAGGCGACGTCATCGGCGAAATCCATGATTTGCGCCTCGATGCACTTTTTGCCCTCTGGAGCACCTGCGCGCATCCACTCGAATACAGGAATGTCGTCTTGATAAACCCCAAACTTGGATGAACGGTCTGCGCCGCTATCGATCACTGCACGCTCTGCAGGCCATGGATACTTGCAGGTAGCGTCAAGCGCTGCTCTCGTTAGGTTCAAGCCGGCTGGGAGGCCGCTGTCGGAGAAAACCTTTGGCTCAAGCCTGGTAAGTAAACGAAGGGTTTGCGCGTTGCCCTCGAAGCCGCCGATGTCGCCCGCCCACTCATTCAGAGCGCGTTCGCCATTGTGGCCGAATGGTGGGTGACCGAGGTCGTGAGCCAAACAGGCCATATCTACGACATCTGGGCTTACACCAAGCTCTGAGGCCATTTCACGGCCTACCTGTGCGACTTCAAGCGAATGGGTCAAGCGAGTTCTGGCGAAGTCTCCCCCAGCCGGTTCGAGAACCTGGGTTTTTGCTCCCAAGCGGCGCAAAGCAGAGCTGTGCAGAACGCGGGCACGGTCGCGGGCAAACTCGGTGCGACGCTCGAAACCAGACCTGGACTCTGCAACAAAACGTTCTTGGTCGGCTGCCTCGTATGAGCCGTCGATAATGTCGGTCATCCGCCCGAAACCCCGATCTCGGCATCTGCCAGCATTCGTCTCTGATCGCCCACCAGTTCACGCGAACCAAGCCAATTCTCTGGCAGTGCGCAAGATTTGGCTCCGCCTAGACGGCCGCGTGGGCCTTCGGCTTCTTCACCAGGGTAAGGCTGGCTGCGGTCTAGCCTGCTCAAAATTTCGTCCATGTGGTCGAGGCTCTCAACCTGAGCTAGCGCGGCTCTGAACTCGCCACCAACTGGGTAACCCTTGAAATACCAAGCCACATGCTTGCGAATGTCGCGGCAGGCGTGCTCTTCGCTCTCGAAGAATTCCACGAGCAATTCGGCGTGGCGCTTGAACGCGTCAGCTAGCTCACCGAGGTTCGGCTGAATCGGGTCGATGGCAGCGTTCGAGTTGGGGTCGCGCAGGTATTCATCGAAGGCTGCCTGTAGGTCGCCGAACAGCCAAGGGCGGCCGAGACATCCGCGCCCCACCACGACGCCGTCAACGCCGGTCTGGCGCATCATTCGAATGGCGTCGCCTGCTGACCAGATGTCGCCGTTTCCGAGCACCTGAACATCTGGGATGGCCTGCCGAAGTTCTGCAATCGCGTTCCAGTCGGCCGTTCCGCTGTAATAGTCGGATGCGGTGCGACCGTGTAGCGCAACGGCAGCTACTCCGGCATCACGCGCAGCTTTACCTGCGTCAATGAAAGTTAGGTGGTCGGCATCGATACCTTTGCGCATTTTCACCGTGACAGGCACTTCGCCAGCGGCACGAACGGCCGCATTGACGATGGAGGCAAAGAGGTCCTGCTTCCAGGGCAGTGCGGCGCCGCCACCTTTTCGGGTGACTTTCGGAACAGGACATCCAAAATTCAAATCAATGTGATCGGCGCGATCTTCGGCCACCAACATAGTTACTGCGTCAGCAATGGTTTTTGGGTCAACGCCATAGAGCTGCACCGAGCGAATGTCTTCACTTTCGTGGTGACCAACTAGACGCAGCGACTCTTCGGTGCGCTCAACCAAAGCGCGCGAGGTAACCATTTCTGAAACGTATAACCCACCCCCAAATTCACGGCATAGCCGACGAAAAGCGGTGTTGGTGATTCCAGCCATAGGAGCTAGCACCACCGGAGTGGCGATCGAAATCTTGCCGTACTGCAACGCCGGCTTAGCGGCTTCGACCATAGTTATCCGAGTAGTCGCTCTGCTAGGTAACCGCGAAGGTTGGTTAGCGAAACGCGCTCTTGAGCCATGGTGTCGCGCTCACGCACGGTAACCGCCTGGTCATCGAGCGAGTCGAAGTCAACGGTAATACAGAACGGGGTTCCGATTTCGTCTTGGCGACGGTAACGGCGACCGATAGCGCCAGAGTCATCGAAGTCGATGTTCCAGTAACCACGAAGTTCTTGCGCCAGGTTGCGAGCAACCGGAGAAAGGTCTTCATTACGCGATAGCGGCAAGACCGCAGCCTTCACCGGAGCAAGGCGGTAGTCGAGTCGAAGTACGGTGCGAACATCCACGCCGCCCTTGGTGTTCGGGGCTTCGTCTTCAGCGTATGCGTCAACCAAGAAGGCCATCAACGAGCGGGTTAGACCCGCAGCAGGTTCGATTACGTAAGGAACCCAGCGTTCGCTCTTGGCCTGGTCGAAGTAAGAAAGATCAACACCCGACTCTTTCGAGTGGGTCGACAGGTCGAAGTCGGTGCGGTTCGCAATGCCCTCGAGCTCACCAAATTCGCTGCCCTGAAAACCGAAACGGTATTCGATGTCAACGGTGCGCTTTGAGTAATGCGAAAGCTTCTCTTTCGGGTGCTCGAACAGGCGCAGGTTGTCAGGGTTGATGCCGAGGTCGGTGTACCAAGCCATGCGCTGTTCGATCCAGTAGTCGTGCCACTGTTCGTCGGTGCCAGGCTCAACGAAGAATTCCATTTCCATCTGCTCAAACTCGCGAGTTCTGAAGATGAAGTTTCCTGGAGTGATTTCGTTTCTGAACGATTTTCCGATTTGGCCGATGCCAAACGGAGGCTTCATGCGTGAAGTGCCAAGAACGTTGGCGAAGTTTACGAAGATGCCCTGGGCGGTCTCTGGGCGAAGAAAGTGCATTCCGCTCTCGTCTTCAACCGGGCCAAGGTAGGTCTTGAGAAGGCCGTTGAACATCTTCGGCTCGGTCCAAGACTCTTTAGTGCCGCAGTTCGGGCAAGGCACTTCGTTCAGCGAACCGGGTGCACGACCCTTCTTCTCTTCGAATGCCTCTTCTAGGTGGTCTGCGCGAAAACGCTTGTGACAAGAAGTGCATTCGATCAGTGGGTCAACGAACTCGCGAACGTGGCCCGATGCCTCCCAAACCTTGCGAGGAAGAATTACCGATGAGTCGAGACCGACCACATCTTCGCGGCTCGACACAACGGTGCGCCACCACTGACGTTTGATGTTTTCTTTGAGTTCGACACCCAAGGGTCCGTAATCCCACGCCGACCTGGTTCCACCGTAGATTTCTCCGGCTGGAAAGACGAATCCGCGGCGCTTGGCCAGCGAAATAACTGAATCGAGACGATTTGGGTTGGCCACTTTGAACTCCATGTTTCTAGCGTCTAGCTGGCTGCTGAGACGACTTTGTGGGAAGTTATCAGTCTACTTGGCGGGCTTGTCTACCGCGCCACCAAATCGTCGATCGCGATTAGTGAAAGCGAGAATGGCGCTCCACAGCGATTTGCGATCGAAATCGGGCCAAGGTGTGTCATCGAAGACAAGTTCGGCATAGGCGCTCTGCCAAAGCAAGAAGTTCGAAATGCGCTGCTCCCCCGAGCTTCTGATGAATAAATCGACATCTGGCAAGAAACCTGAGTTGAGGTATTTGCTCAAGGTTTTCTCGGTGACCGAGCCAGGTTTGAGAACGCCGGATGCGACATCCGCGCTCATGGCATTGATGGCGTCGAGCATCTCAACCCGTGAGCCGTAGTTCACGCACATGGTGAGGGTGAGGGTTTTGTTCTTGGCGGTGAGCGCTTCGGCCGCCTCGAGTTCGCGAATCACGCTTGACCAGAGCTTCGGGCCACGACCAGCCCAACGCACGCGCACTCCCCAGGCATTCAGCTGGTCACGGCGGCGACGGAGCACCTCGACGTTGTAACCCATTAGAAAACGAACCTCTTCGGGTGAGCGCTTCCAGTTTTCGGTCGAGAAGGCAAAAACGGTCAGGTTCTTGACGCCGGCCTCGATTGCGCCGGCAACAACGTCTAGAAGTGCCACTTCGCCCGCCTTGTGACCTTCGACGCGAGTTAGCCCACGGGCATTCGCCCAGCGACCGTTGCCGTCCATGACGATTGCTACGTGCGCGGGAACGGGCAGCGAGCCGAACTTTGGCGGCTTCACTCCGGGCTTGGCTACCGGTTGCAGTTGGGTCATTCTCGCTCCACGTGTTGTAGCGATTTTAGCCCGCGCTCGATGTGCCACTGGCTGTAGGCAGCCACGATGCCCGCCGCCGAGGTGCGTGAACGCTGCGAACTTGAGTCAGCGACATCCCACTCGCCGCTAAGTAGCGCACCTAGTAGAGCAGCCGTTTCGTCGTCGATGACCGCTGCACCAGCAGGCTTGCAATCTGGGCAAACCACCCCTCCAAGTTGCAGCACAAAGGCGCGATGTGGCCCTGCGGCGTTGCAACGTGAGCAGTCGGCAAAGTTAGGGGCCCAGCCAGCAACCGATAGCGCACGCAAGAGGTAGGAGTCGAGAATCAGCGAAGGGTCGTGGTCGGCGTTTGCCAGCGAACGCAATCCGCCGAGTAGTAGCAAATACTGCTGAGGGGTCGAGACGTCACCGGTTAGCTTCTCGGCCGTCTCAACCATGGCGCTTGCCGAGGTATAGGCAGCATAGTTTTCGATGATCGAAGCGCCATAAGACGCGAGCGTTTCAACCTGGCTAACGGTGTCGAGGTTCTTGCCCTCAAACAACTGCACATCGACAACCATGAACGGCTCGAGCCTTGATCCAAACTTGGATGCTGTTCGCCGAACACCCTTGGCTACCGCCCTAACCTGCCCGTGGTTTTTGCTGAGCATTGTGACGATGCGGTCGGCTTCGCCAAGCTTGTGGGTTCGCAAAACCACGGCTTCGTCACGATATAGGGGCACGCCTCAAGTATGCCTAACCGAGTGGTGAAACTTCGGCAGACTAGCCGCGAATGGCGCGGTTGACACCCGAGATGATGGCCTTCAGTGAAGCAGTAGCAATGTCACCGTCGATGCCAACCCCCCAGAGCGTCTTTCCGTTGACGTCAAGCTCGGTGTATGCGGCAGCCTGAGCCGAAGCGCCGGCCGAAAGGGTGTGCTCCACGTAGTCACGAACCGTCACTTCAACGCCAGCCTTGGCCAACACTTCAATGAAAGCGCTGATTGGGCCGTTGCCGGTGCCGCTTGATTCGACCTCGGCTGCAACATCCCTGAGAACTACGTCAAGGTTGACGACACCATCCATGTCTGAAGCGGTGCGAACCTTTTTGAGCTCGAATCGACCCCACTTGTTTGAAACGTCGGTAGCCGGAAGGTATTCGTCGGTGAAGATTTCCCAAAGCATTGCACTCGAGACCTCGCCACCCTGTGCATCCGTCTTGTTTTGAACAACACGTGAAAACTCGATTTGAAGTTTGCGAGGAAGGTCGAGGGCGTGGTCTGCCTTGAGAAGGTAGGCAACGCCACCCTTGCCAGACTGCGAGTTGACGCGAATTACGGCCTCATAAGAGCGACCGACATCTTTAGGATCGATCGGTAGATAAGGCACTGCCCAAACCATTTCTTCGACATCTTTACCTTGCTCGGCAGCGTCTTTCGACATGCGCTCGAAACCCTTTTTGATTGCGTCTTGATGCGATCCACTGAAGGCTGTATAGACCAGGTCGCCACCGTAAGGGCTGCGCTCGTGCACCGGCATTTGGTTGCAATACTCAACAGTGCGGCGAATCTCGTCGATGTCGCCGAAGTCAATGTGCGGATCGATGCCCTGAGTGAACAGGTTGAGACCCAGCGTCACTAGGTCGACGTTTCCGGTGCGCTCACCGTTGCCAAACAGGCAACCCTCGATGCGATCGGCCCCGGCTAGGTAACCAAGTTCGGCTGCGGCAACGGCAGTTCCTCGGTCATTGTGCGGGTGCAACGAAATCAACACGCTGTCTCGACGATCGATGTTGCGCGACATCCACTCAATGGAATCTGCGTAAATGTTCGGAGTAGTCATTTCGATGGTGGCAGGAAGGTTGATAACCAACTTGCGTTCAGGAGTTGGGTTGATGGCCGCGATAACGGCGTTGCAAACCTCAAGTGCATACTCAAGTTCGGTGCCGGTGTAAGACTCTGGCGAGTATTCATAGAACACGTCGGTGTCAGGGATGCTCGACTCGAGACTTAGGCACTTGTGAGCCGCATCGACCGCAATCTTCTTGATTGCATCCATGTCGGCATTGAAGACAACTCGTCGCTGCAACACGGATGTTGAATTGTAGAAATGCACGATGGCGCGTTTTGCGCCTCTCAACGATTCGTAAGTTCGCGCAATTAGGTGGTCGCGAGCTTGGGTTAGAACCTGAATGGTTACGTCTTCGGGAATGTGGTTTTCATCGATAAGAAGGCGTACAAAATCGAAATCGGTTTGGCTGGCGCTCGGAAAACCAACCTCGATCTCTTTGTAGCCCATGCGCACAAGCAGTTGGAACATCTTTAGCTTGCGCTCTGGGCTCATCGGGTCGATAAGCGCTTGGTTTCCGTCACGAAGATCGACGGCACACCAGCGGGGTGCCTGTTCGATGAGTTTGCTCGGCCAGGTGCGGTCAGGCAACGAGAAAGGAATCTGTTCGTGAAAAGGTCGGTACTTATGCACCGGCATGGCCGATGGTTTTTGACGGTTAAGCATTTGAGGTTCTCCTTGGGTGCCGGCTGAAAAATTTGCCGAAAAGTTTCTATGGGGTCAGCCGTGCACGAGGCTCCGCGACGAGGAGGGCCGAGTTAGGCCTCGTCGCGGCCGCTAAGTAGGAGACCGAAGAACACGAGTTCAGGTTAGCCCTTTTGGCTTCTAAAAGCCAAGTCGTCCGAGTTGCTTCGGGTCTCGTTGCCAATCGGGCGCAACCTTGACGCGAATGTTTAGAAAAACCTTTTGGCCAATTAGCTTCTCGATTTCGATGCGAGATTTGCTACCAACATCTTTGATGCGGTCTCCGCCTCGACCAACGATGATTCCTTTTTGGCTGTCACGCTCCACCCACACATTGGCGTGGATGTCCATCATGTCTTTACCTTCGCGCTGGTTCATCTCGTCAATGGTCACGGCTAGCGAGTGCGGCAGTTCATCGTGAACACCCTCGAGCGCCGCCTCTCGAATCAATTCGCAGATTCGGGCCTCAATGGTTTCATCGGTAACGGCATCGGCTGGGTAGAGGGCCGGGCCCACTGGCAGCAAACCAATCAGCACGTCGGTCAGAACATCGAGCTGGTCGTCGCCAAGAGCCGAGACGGGAACAATGTCGGCCCAGTCGCGAAGCGCAGATACGGCCTGCAACTGGTCTGCTAGTGCGGTCTTGCTCACTAGTTCACACTTGGTCACCACAGCAACTAGCTTTGCGCGTCTGAATTCGCCTAGCTGCTCATTAATGAAGTTATCGCCGGGGCCGATCTTTTCATTGGCCGGAATGCAAAAGCCAATTACGTCTACACCGCTAAGAGTGGTGTCGACCAGATCGTTCAAGCGCTTACCCAATAGAGTGCGTGGGCGGTGAAGGCCTGGAGTATCGACAACAATGATTTGGCCGTGATCGCGGTGAACAATGCCACGAATGGCGCGACGCGTGGTTTGCGGCTTGGCGCTCGTGATGGCAATCTTCTCGCCAACGAGGGCGTTAGTTAGGGTCGATTTGCCAACGTTCGGTCGCCCGACGAAAGAGACGAATCCCGATCTGTGCTCGGTCATCTAGTTTTCTCCTTCGAAGGCAGCTTGTGCCTCTAACAACTCTTGGTTTGGTTCGACAAGTACCGTTATCAGGCGCTTAGGGCGACCTTCAAGCCGGTCGGCTTTCAGAGTTAGTCCTGAGAAACTCACCGAATCGTCTTTAGAAGGCAGTTTGCCGAGCAACTTGCTCAACATGCCGCCAACGGTGTCAACATCTTCGTCTTCAAGCTCTAGGCCGAAACGCTCGCCAAGGTCGAAAAGCGAGAACTTGGCAGAAACGCGCAGATGACCATCCGCGAGTTCTTCGACTTCTGGCACCTCTCGGTCATACTCGTCGGCAATGTCGCCGACGATCTCTTCGATTACGTCTTCCATGGTTACCAAACCGGCAACACCGCCGTATTCGTCGATCACAATAGCGATGTGGGTAGCGCTCTTTTGCATTTGACGCAACAGGTCGTCTACGGGCATTGATTCTGGAACAAAGGTTGGCTTTCGGCTCTTACTGCCAACTGTCGTGGTAGCTAGCGAGGCCGGGTCTTTCGAGAGAATGCGAGCCACATCTTTGAGATACAAAACACCAACGATGTCATCAACGTTCTTACCCAAAATTGGCAAACGCGAGTAACCGCTGACCAAAAAAGTATCTAAAGCCGTAGACAGCGGCGCATCGGCAAATACAGTGGCAATGTCAACGCGTGGCACCATCACTTCGCGAACGATGGTTTCACCGAATTCGTCAACCGACTCGAGCAGCTCTTGCTCAAACTCGTCTGGTTGCTCTTGTTTCGGCATTGCCAACGGGGTGAAAAGTAGGTCAAGCGACTTCATCGGCCTTGCGAAAACTTTGGCCAAAACTCGACCAAAGTTTGAATGGCCCAAAAAGCGAGCCGCCAATTGTGAACCCAAGATAAGTGCGGCCATGAGCAACGACGTGATGACTGCCGTCCACCACCAGGTTGGTGTTGCCGGCGCAATTGCGGCACCAATTACGGCACCGAAGAGACC
This sequence comes from Actinomycetota bacterium, assembly GCA_039805305.1. GTDB lineage: Bacteria > Actinomycetota > Actinomycetes > Actinomycetales > Microbacteriaceae > Rhodoluna. The sequence continues at coordinate 1,946 of JBDLUM010000068.1, read as the reverse complement.
GGTTAGCGTTAGCCGAAGAAACGAAATTGACTCGTTGCCCTGCTCGATGAGCTCGTCGCGTTCAATGGCAGCAGCCAAGACCGCAGTTAGCACCGAAGACACCGCCAGAATGACGGCTACCCAAATTGCTACGGTGACCATTTAACCTCGTTCCGCAAAGTAAAAACTCTCAAGAATTTCGCGCTGGAGACCAAACATTTCTTTTTCTTCATCTGGTTCTGCGTGATCGAATCCGAGTAGGTGCAAGATTCCGTGAGTGGTGAGCAGCAATATCTCGTTGATTGTCTCGTGACCAGCTGTTACCGCTTGGCGCTCTGCCACGGTTGGGCATACGACGATATCGCCGAGGAGTCCTGCAGGAGTCATGTCCTCTGGTGTGCCTGGTCTAAGTTCGTCCATTGGAAACGAAAGAACGTCGGTTGGGCCAGGCTCATCCATGAATTCGATGTGCAGCTTCTCCATGGTCGCTTCATCGGTGAAAGAAATTGCCAAGTCGGCATCTGGGTGGATGTTCATGTAATCGAGCGCGTAGGTGGCAAGTGCCAATACGCGCGGCTGGTCTACTTCGACACCAGACTCGTTGTTCAATTCAACGCTCATCGCTTACTCCTTGGTGCGTTTGCCAGGTTTTTTTGTTCGAACTTTGTGTAGGCATCCACGATTCTTGCTACAAGCGAGTGACGCACGACGTCTGCGCTGGTCAACGTGGCAAAATGCATGTCGTCGATGTTCTGAAGCACCGATTCGGCAGTCTTTAATCCGGAAATGCCCGCGGGTAGGTCTACTTGGGTAATGTCGCCGGTGATTACCATTTTTGAGTTGAAGCCGAGGCGCGTGAGAAACATTTTCATTTGCTCTGGCGTAGTGTTTTGTGCCTCATCGAGAATGACAAAGCAGTCGTTAAGTGTGCGACCGCGCATGTAAGCAAGCGGGGCGACCTCGATGGTTCCAGATGCCATCAACTTGGGCACTGCATCTGCTTCAAGCATTTCACCGAGGGCATCGAACAAAGGGCGAAGGTATGGGTCGATTTTGTCGTTGAGCGTGCCAGGCAGAAAACCCAAACGTTCGCCAGCCTCAACAGCTGGTCTGGTCAGAATGATTCGACTAACTTCTTTGCGCTGAAGCGCTTGAACGGCCTTTGCCATGGCAAGGTAAGTTTTGCCTGTTCCGGCCGGGCCGATGCCAAAAACGATGGTGTGTTGATCAATGGCGTCAACATAGGCCTTCTGCCCCTCGGTCTTAGGGCGAATGGTTTTGCCCCGAGACGAGAGGATGCTCTGGCTCAGCACCTCAGCGGCTTTCGCCCCAGCGTTGGTTTTTAGCATCGCAATGGCTCGGTTGACATCTTCGGCCGTTGGAATTCGACCGTTGACCACCATTGTGGCCATTTCGTCGATGGCCCTTCTGGCTGTAGCCACCGCTACCGCCGACCCCTCAAGTTTGATTTTGTTGCCTCTGGCCGATATACGTAAGCCGCCAAACACCGACTCAAGTTCGCGAACAAGTTGGTCGCCAGGGCCAAAAACTGAGGCCAAATCGGTAACGGCAAGTTCAAACTGTTCGGTAACGGTCTCTTTTTGGTTAGCTGGCACTTGGGCCCTTAGGAGTGGTGCTGGTTATGTGCCCGTGGGCATGAAACACGGTCTGCCCAGCGGCTTCGCCGGTGTTGAAGGTTAGACGGAACGACCCGGTTGAGAGTTGCTCTGCAACGCTACATCCGAGCGCAACAAGATCTGCAAGGGCTTCTGGGTTCGCGGCTGAGAGCTCTGAAACGTTTGCATGATGTTCACGGGGCACGACTAGAACGTGAATTGGCTGTCGCGGTGCAATATCTTTGAAGGCAATGGCGTGCTCAGACTCGGCAAGTAATTCGGTGCCAAACTCGCCAGCAACGATTTTGCAAAAAATGCAGTTGTCCAAACTTTCCTCCTGAACCAATCTAA
>JBDLUM010000067.1:0-6517 GCA_039805305.1 Actinomycetota bacterium | reverse complement strand
TCTCTATTTGGCGCACGATGAGGCCGGTAGCCCATTCCTGCTCTTAGAAGGCTACGAGCCTGATTTCAAATGGGAAGCATTCGCCGAGGCTGTAGCTGACCTGGTAGATAGATTCGAAATCTCGTCCCTCACTTGGGTTCACTCCATTCCGTTCCCGATTCCACACACCCGTCCGGTCGGCATCACCGTCTCTGGCAACCGTGCCGACTTAGTTGAAAAGTATTCGGAGTGGAAGCCACAAACTCAGGTGCCTGGCAACGTGATCCACCTCTTGGAATACAAGCTTGGTCAGACCGGACTCAGCACCACAGGCTTCGTTCTTCTGGTTCCTCACTACCTCGCCGACAACGAGGTTCCGGCCGCAGCGCTCACTGGCCTTGAATTGATCACTGCCGCTACTGGGCTGGTCTTCCCAACTGACGAGATACGTGAGCGCGCTTCGAAGTTTGAGGCGAAGGTCAACGCCCAGCTTGAAGAGAATGCCGAGCTCGCGAAACTTGTCACTACCTTGGAACAGAGCTATAGCTCCGGTACTGGACCATCCCGATCTCCGATAGGAAAGCCGCAAACAGCTCCTCCTAGCGCCGATGAGATAGCCGAAGAGCTCGAAAAGTACCTTGCGAACATGTCAAAAGACGACCCGAGTGCGGAATAATTCCGAAGAAATCCTCGTTATATAGCCACTAAGGCCAGTTTTAGTGGCATAATTAGCAGTCAAACCCTTTCAGGTCGCAGGACTTGACAAGGGTTTAAAGTCTGCCCAAAAAGAGGTTAATTATCGCTACCGTGTCCAAGGCCAAGGCCAAAGCAACCAAGCCAGCTGGCAAAGCCAGCAAGGCAAAGGGTGCCGTTGTCGAAGACGACGAAGAAGACATTGAAGACGAGATCGAAATCGAGTCTGTTGACGAGATCGTGGCCGAGGTCACTGAAGCCGCAGAAGCAGTTGTAGAAGAGCACAAGGACGACGAGTCTGAGGCTGCCGTTGACGTGAGTGCCCTGCCGGCGGACGTTCTTGTTCTTAGTGATGATGACGACGATATTCCGGTTCAGAACCTAACTATTTCTGGCGCAACCGCCGACCCTGTAAAGGACTACCTCAAGCAGATCGGTAAGGTCGCACTTCTAAATGCCGAGCTCGAGGTTGAGTTGGCAAAGCGCATCGAGGCAGGCCTGTTCGCAGAAGAGAAGCTGGCTACCGCAAAATCCCTTGCTCCTGCAGAGCGTCGCGATTTGAGCTGGGTTGTGAAAGATGGCGCCCGTGCCAAGAGCCACCTACTAGAGGCAAACCTTCGCCTAGTGGTTTCGCTTGCAAAGCGTTACACCGGTCGCGGAATGCAGTTCTTAGATCTGATTCAAGAGGGAAACCTCGGCCTAATCCGTGCGGTTGAGAAGTTCGACTACACCAAGGGCTACAAGTTCTCGACCTACGCCACCTGGTGGATTCGCCAGGCAATCACCAGGGCCATGGCCGACCAGGCTCGAACCATCCGTATTCCGGTTCACATGGTTGAGGTAATCAACAAACTTGCTCGTGTTCAGCGCCAGTTGTTGCAGGACCTTGGCCGCGAACCGACCCCTGAAGAGCTTGCAGCTGAGTTGGACATGACGCCTGAGAAGGTTGTTGAGGTCCAGAAGTACGGCCGCGAGCCAATTTCTCTTTCAACTCCGCTTGGTGAAGATGGCGACAGCGAGTTTGGTGACCTAATCGAGGACACTGAAGCGGTAGTCCCAGCTGACGCTGTTGGATTCACCATGCTTCAGCAGGAACTTGAGCGTGTGCTTGATTCACTTCACCCTCGCGAAGCGGGCGTAATTCGCTCACGATTCGGCCTGGGCGACGGCGTTCAGATGACCTTGGACCAGATTGGTGAAAAGTTCGGCGTGACCCGTGAGCGCATTCGTCAGATCGAGTCAAAGACCATGTCAAAGTTGCGCCACCCTTCTCGCTCTCAACTACTGCGCGACTATCTAGATAGCTAATGCGCACCTTCCTAGCGATGGCGCTTGGGAAAACTGCTCGTTTTCTACTGCGTCTAGTTAGACGCGGTGGGGGATCAGCACTTCCTGGAACTATCGCTGCCACAATTCAGCCAAAGCTTTTAGAGCGCGCTATTCAATCTGCTCCACAGGGCTTGGTAGTCGTCAGTGGCACCGCAGGAAAATCCAGCACCACTAAGTTGATTGTCGCACTCCTGGAAGCTCACGGCCTAAGAGTCTTTACCAATCCATCAACTGCAAACATCAAGCAGGGCTACTACGCATCAATTCTTCAGTTTGGTGACCTCAGGGGCCGGATAGCCGCCGACATCGTTGTTCTCGAATGGGACGAGGGTCACGGTGCAGCCTTGGCTCAAGAGCTAAAGCCTCGGATGGCTGTGATTACAAACGTGCTATCTGACCAGCTTGACCGATTCATCGACCCAATTTATGTTCAGGAAAAACTGGGCGAGATCATCAAGAACTCGACCACGGTGATCGCCAATCGAGACGACCGCAACGTGGCCCAGATCGCCAGTGGAAACTCAGATGTTTTCGGTTTTGGCTTGGCGGCTGAGCTATTGCCGGAGGGGCCTTCATATGCCATCAACTTTGGTGAGAAGCCTGAGCTGTCCGCGTCAGCTCTAATCAAGCATGCAACTGCCGAGCGCCTGTTGATAATGCTCAAGGGCACAGACCTCGAAATCGCCGGCAACTACGAGAACCTTTCGCAGGCTATGAATGTCGCCTCAGCGGTCTTGGCGATAGATGAGCTCATTGAGATCGACAGAGAGCTTGTTGCGCACACAGTGGAAGCATTGCCCCCTGTGTTTGCGCGCGATGAGATGGCGACTGTAAGGGATCGACTAGTTCGTTTGATGCTTGTGCAGAACCCAACAAGCTTCCAATTGAATCTAGATAAATTGCAAACCACCCCACACCCGCTGATGATCATGGCAGGTCGAGACATTCACGACCCAAGCTGGCTTTGGACTGTTGATTTTTCGAAGCTGGACTACGTCGACGTTGTCTCTGGATTTAATGCTCCCGAACTTGCACTTCGACTGCACTATGCAGGGGTTGAGGTAAGGCTTGTGGAACCGAAGATCGATCTCGCTAATGAGCACTTTGCAAAGCTCGGTGGGTCTGAGCCAACAATTCTTTTCTCGGCGGATGCCATGCGCCGCACCAGACGATATTTGGGGTTGGCTAAGTGATCAAACTTTCTAGTTTCAAACCAGAGTACTTCGACAACAACGGTGACCAGGGAAACATGGCTGTCATCAAGGCGCAGCTGACTGCCCTCAACATCCAGTTCGAAACCTCCAGCGACTACCAAGGGAGTGATTTTCTTTTGGTCGGCGATTGCTCGATCGCGGTGCTCAACCATTTTGACTCAGAGCTAACTGACCTGCTAGCAGAACTAAAAATGCGCTACCTGGCTGGGAAGCCAACCCTATTGGTCGGTAGAACCTACGAGTACTTCGCACCGCTTTTAGGGATAGACCTAAAGCATGTCGACAGGGAATCTAAATTCGTCTCTTTGAAAGTTATGGACCAAGAGGTTTTTGGTTATCACAATTCGACGGTACTCGAGCCGCGACTAAAGATAACCGGCTCGTTTATTGGCACCACGCTCTTCGGCCCGCTCTTGGCAAAAAACCCGATGGTTCTAAAGATGCTTCTTAGCTCCCTGGGAGTTGAGCTTCAGGGTGGGTATTTTGAAGAGAGTGTTCGACTAGCTAAGAACGTGCGCGAGGCAACTACCTTTTAGAAAGGTCCTCTGACTGGTCGTGCCAGGAGATGGTGATCGGCTCCAACTTGGACTTGTTCTCATTTCCGTGGTGTGCGCAAAACAACAGGTCGCCCGACTCTAGGCCGACTCGAATGTATGCCTGTGCTCCACATACGTCACAACGGTCAGCGGCCACTAGGCGGGAGGTTTCTTTTAGATCTTCCATTTGGTTACATTCAACCACCTACCCACGATAAATAAGTCCCGGTTACGCCCAGTTTCGCTAACTGCGAAGTGGCAAGTCCTGATTCTTGCTAGCGGCGGTTAGATTTCCTCAGTGGAAACCTATTCAGCTAGACACCTCTCGGTCCTTGAGGGCTTAGAGGCAGTTCGCAAACGTCCTGGCATGTACATCGGCTCCACCGATGCCCGCGGACTCATGCACTGTTTGTGGGAGATCATCGACAACTCCGTGGACGAAGCTCTTGCCGGGCACGGCAATCTGATCGATGTAGAAATTTTTGAAGACGGCTCCATTGAGGTCCGCGACCAGGGGCGAGGAGTGCCGGTAGACATCGAGCCTAGGACTGGGCTCAGTGGCGTCGAGGTGGTCTATACCAAGCTGCACGCCGGTGGAAAGTTTGGTGGTGGTTCATATGCTGCCTCCGGTGGATTGCACGGTGTTGGTGCATCAGTGGTTAACGCACTGTCCTCTCGTCTAGATGTTCAGGTCGATAGAAATGGCCAAACATATGCGATGTCCTTCAAGCGTGGTGAGCCAGGAAAGTTTGCCGGAGAAGGCCCAGATGCCAAGTTCGAGCCTTTTATCGATGGAAGTGAACTCCGAACCGTTGGAAAAGTTGCCAAGGGCGTAACAGGTACGAGAGTCCGCTACTGGCCAGATCGCCAAATCTTTGAAGCCTCGGCAGCCTTCTCCTTAGATGACCTAGCGAATCGACTTCGCCAAACAGCGTTCTTGGTTCCAGGTCTTCGCCTACAGGCACATGAGCATTCGACCAACTCAAAGCTGGACTATAAGTTCGACGGCGGTATCGCCGAATACGCAGAGCACCTTGCAAAAGATATCGCGGTGATGCCAACAAAGCGCATCCAGTTCAAGTCTTCTTTTGTCGAGACTGTTCCGGTACTGGATGACGCCAATGGTGCGATGGTTTCAAAGGAAGTCGAGCGCGAGTGTTCAGTGGACATAGCGCTGCGTTGGGGAAATGGTTTCGATACCGAACTTCGTAGCTTTGTTAACATCATCTCGACCCCAAAGGGCGGAAGCCACCAGGTTGGTTTCGAGCAGGCCCTTCTAAAGTCTTTTCGCTCAGTTATCGACGCTAACTCAAGGAAACTGAAGGCGACCGGTCTAAAGATCGAACGCGAAGATTTGTTTGCAGGTCTAACCGCGGTGGTCACCGTAAGTCTTCCTGAGCCACAGTTCGAGGGTCAGACCAAGGAAACGTTGGGAACTCCGGCCGTAAAGGCAATTGTCGCTAACGGCCTTGGTGCTTGGCTAGATAACTACCTCTCCGGAACAATTCGAGGCACCAAGCTAGAGGTTGATAATCTTTTGGAGAAGGTGGTCAACGAGGCGAAGGCGCGTATCAGCGCAAGAACCCTAAAGGACACTCAGCGCCGAAAGAACGCTCTCGAATCCTCTTCATTGCCAACCAAGTTGGTTGACTGTCGCGCCGATGCCACAGCCGGCTCAGAGCTCTTTATCGTTGAGGGTGACAGCGCTTTGGGCACGGCGAAGCTCGCTCGAGACTCTAAGTTCCAAGCACTACTTCCGATCCGCGGAAAGATCCTCAACGTGCAAAAGGCTTCAATTGCCGACATGCTTTCAAACACCGAGTGCGCATCGATCATCCAGGTAATTGGTGGTGGCTCGGGCAGGACATTTGATCTCGAGTCAGTGCGATACGAAAAAATCATCCTGATGAGCGATGCGGATGTTGACGGAGCACACATTCGCACTCTGCTACTGACGCTCTTCTTCCGCTATATGCGCCCTTTGGTTGAGGCCGGCAGGGTCTACGCAGCTGTTCCGCCGCTGCACCGCGTTATGGTTCAGTCCGGCCGCTCCAAGGAGCCGATCTATACCTACAGCCAGCAAGAGCTGCATGACCTTCTGGCGAAGTTGGAGAAGTCTGGCAAGACCTATCAGAACCCGATTCAACGCTACAAGGGATTGGGCGAGATGGATGCCGATCAGCTCGCTGAGACAACCATGAGCCCCGACAACCGCATGCTTAGGCGCATTACCGCTAAGGACGCTCAGGCGGCAGATGAGATTTTTGAGCTTCTAATGGGCAACGATGTAGCTCCTCGAAGGGACTTCATCGTGGACTCCGCGGATAGTTTTGACCGCGAAAAGATTGACGCCTAGAAAGCGCTATCTACGTAATCGCTAGCCGTTGCGCCAGAGCCATCTCTTCGCTGGTCGACGACCGGGGCTTGGATTGGCTTCTCATCAAGGTCCAGCAGTGTCGGGTTCGAAAGCGCAAGGGCGGCGAAGTAGAGCTGATCCTCACCCTTTAGGAACTTATGGCAACGAACTCCCATTGCCCCACGACCCTTACGTGGATAGGCAGCCAATTGAGTGAGCTTCACTGAACCAGCGTCAGTACCTCCAAGGGCCATCGATGAATTCGAAACAGTTACAACTACAGAATCCTGGTTAGCCGCGCCGAAGTAAATAGCCCTACCACTTGGAATGTTAATGCCGGCCATGCCCGATGCTGGGAGCCCCTGTGGCCTAACGCTGGCTGCTGGGAACGCCAGAAGGTTTGCCTCGCT
>JBDLUM010000066.1:0-24849 GCA_039805305.1 Actinomycetota bacterium | reverse complement strand
ACCTACTTTCACAAGCCAATCACCGCGCTGAACACCCACAAGGGTGCCGTCGTGCGCCCAGCCGGCTGCAAGTGGCTCAACTACGAGGGCGAAATCGTCATCATCATCGGCAAGACCTGTCGCAACATCTCCCCTGAAGAAGCTGGCGAATACATCGCTGGCTACTCGGTGGGTAACGACTACGGCCTGCACGACTTCAGAGACACCGACGCCGGTTCGATGCTGCGCGTGAAGGGCAGCGACACCTTGGCCCCGGTTGGCCCCGGCATGGTTACCGACTGGGATTTCAGAAACAAGATGATTCGCACCTATGTGAACGGCGTCGTCAAACAAGAAGACAACACCGACAACATGGAGTGGGACATGCACTACCTGGTGGCCGACATTGCTCGCACCATCACCCTGGTGCCAGGCGACATGCTCTTCTCGGGAACCCCTGCGTTCAGCCGTCCGGTTGAGCCAGGCGACGTTGTTGAGGTTGAAGTTGAAGGCCTCGGCCGCTTGACCAACCACATTGTCGAAGGCCCTACCCCAATTCGCACGGATGTCGGTGCCCAACCGACCGAAAGCGAAGAGGTTGTCTCTACCGCACTCGGTGGCGACTGGGAGTTCAGAGGAATTCGCACCCCATCTAAAGACCTTTACCCATCTACCGTGGAGGAAAAATAATGACAATCAAAATCGACGTCGACATGACCAAGTGCCAGCACTACGGTCAGTGTGTTTTCGAAGCCCCAGACATCTTTCGCCTAAACAGCGACGACAAGCTCGAATACACCGCCGAAGCCGACGAGAGCGAACGCGGCAACGTTGAGGCAGCCATCGACATCTGCCCGATGCAGGCCATTCGCATCGTCGAATAATTTCTACGACTTCTCGTTAGGCATATGTGACTAAGCCGGTAGTTATTGTCGGTGCATCCATGGGCGGTTTGAGAGCCGCCGAGGCACTGCGTCGTTTCGGCTACCTTGGCCCGATCACCGCAATCGGCGACGAGCCACACGCCCCTTACAACCGACCTCCGCTGTCTAAAGACGTGCTCAAGGGCGAGGTTAGCCATGAAGCGGTAGCTTTTGCCCAGCGACCGGCAACCGCCGATGTGAACTGGGTGCTCGGCACTCGAGTAGCGAGCGCGGATGTCGCAAACAGCACAGTCACCGACGACACCGGGCTCGTGCATCCGTATAGTGCTCTCATTGTTGCCACTGGGCTTCGCCCAAAGCGTCTACAGGTGCCCAATGGCGGACTCGCCGGGCGCCACGCAGTTCGAACCTTAGATGACGCCATCGCACTGCGCGCCGAACTCGTGCCGGGTGCAAATGTTGTGATTCTCGGTGCTGGCTTCATTGGTTGCGAGGTGGCTGCAACGGCGACACTGCTCGGATGCTCGGTGACCGTTGTGGCACCAGGTAGCAACCCGATCAACCGGCCGCTGGGGCGCGTGTTGGCCGCGGAAATCAAGCGTCGTCACGAGGCCGAGGGTGTGCAGTTTCGCATGAAGAGCACCGTCGTTGACCTAGTGGGCGAAGACCGCGTTGCCGGGGCGATTCTCGACTCGGGCGAAGTGCTGCCCTGCGATGTTTTTATCGAGGCGATTGGCTCACATGCCAACACCGAGTGGCTCGAAGGCAACGACCTTGACCTGACCGACGGAGTGCTAACCGATGGCGCGTTGCGCGCGATGCGAGCCGACGGATCGGTCGTCGAAAATGTTTTTGCGGTTGGCGACGTGGCGAGATTCACCAACCCGATCTTCGACTCGATTCCGCGTCGCGTTGAGCACTGGAATATTCCGACCGACAGTGCCAAGCGAGTGGGGCAGGTGCTTGCCGCCCAGCTCGCCGGTGAAGACACGAGCGCTATGCTGGGCGAGCCGTTCGCCCCGATTCCATCGTTCTGGAGCGACCAGTACGACATTCACCTGCTTGCCTTTGGTTTGCTCGGTCTAGCCGACGAAATCAAGCTGCTTCACGGTGATACCGATGGCGACTGCGTCTTCGGCTACTACCGAGATTCGAAAATGGTTGGCGTTGCCGGAATCGGCATGCGCAGCACAGTTCAGGGCTATCGTTCAGAATTCAAGTTGGAGGGCTAAATGCAAAATCGCGAGTTCGATCTAGACGTAACTTTTGATGAGGGTGACCCAGATTTGTCGGGCTACAGCGAGCAGAGCATCCGAGTGGCCATTGAAAGCCTGCCAGATGCGATCAAACCTGTCGCGCTAGCGCTACTGATTGACAAGCGAACTATGTCAGACGTGTCTCAGGCATTAGGCCTGCGCCAGGCTGAACTAGTCACGCGACTACATCGCGCAAAATTGGCCATCGCAGAAGCGCTGGGCAACCGCTAAAAACTGCTACTGAACGCGGCTGAACTTTTCTAGTTTGTCTTTTGGACCAGCCACGATGAGACACTCGCCCTCACCGATGATGGTGTCTGGAGTAGCCGGAATGTAGTTCACATCGCCCTCAGCTGTAGCAACGACAATGACGCCGTATTCACGACGAATGGCTAGCTCGGTGAGCGACTTGCCCACAAACGAAGGCGCAGCGATGGTCTTTGCCATGGCGAAACCCTCGTCGATCTCGATGTAGTCGAGCTGGTCTCCACCAACCGAGTGTGCGATGCGCTTGCCCATGTCTTTCTCAGGGAAAATCACATGGTCTACGCCAAGCTGCGTCAAAATGCGACCGTGTGAGTCACTCATGGCCTTGGCCCAAATTTCGGCGACACCGATTTCTTTTAGCATTGATACGGTCAAAATGCTCGCCTCAAGATCAACACCGATGGCAACCACTACGCGCTCAAAACTGTCTACGCCGAGTTCACGCATCGCGTCAGCGCTGGTGCTGTCAGCGGTTACGGTGCGGGTAAGCAGCGGTGCGTATTGCTGCACGTGGTCGCTGTCGAGATCGATACCGAGAACTTCGTGGCCGAGGGCCTGCAACTCGAGGGCAAGCGCCGAACCGAATCGACCCAAGCCGATTACGGCAACCGGAGTCTCGATGCGCTCTGGGCCCATAGTTCTCAAACGTTTAGCCAATTAGTGGCCTCTCTTTCGGATATTCGAAGTGCACTTTAGTTTGTCTTACAGCGAGGGCGGTGGCAACTACCACGAGTCCGAGGCGACCACCGAACATTAGAGCCATCAGAATGAACTGCCCAAATACAGGCATCTGCGGTGTGATTCCGGTGCTCAAGCCAACCGTGCCGAAGGCAGATACGACCTCAAAGAAGATTTGGTCTGTGGTGAAGTCTGTCGTGAGGCTGATCAAAATGGTTGAGGTGATAACGGCTAGTGACGCCAACGAGATGATGGTTAGCGCTTGACGCTGAATCGAACGAGGCAGTCGACGGCTGCCAACGTTGACAGCAGTCTCACCACGAATTTCGGTCCAGACGATGAACAACAGCACCGCTGCGGTGGTCAGCTTGATACCACCGGCGGTCGAAGCAGAGCCGCCACCGATGAACATCAAAACGTCCATACCCATTAGTGTTGCCGGATAAACCTCACCCAGGTTGACTGAGTTAAAGCCAGCGGTTCTTGGCATAACCGACTGAGTGAATGAGTTGAGCAGCTTTTCGAGAGGGCCCATTTGACCAATGGTGGCAGGGTTGTTCCACTCGATTACCGCGAAGTAGACGGTACCGAAGATGAGCAAAACGAGGGTGCTCCAGAGCACCAGGCGTGTGCTGAGCGTCCAGTGAAGTCTCGACTCGATTACACCGCCGATTTGCGAAGCCTTGACTCGACCGATGATGCGACGACCCAATTCGAATAGAACAGGAAAACCAAGACCACCGAGAATAACGGCGAGGTTTAGCGGCATCAGCATCCAGCCATCAGCGGCGAAGCCCATGAGACTGTCTGCGTATAGAGCGAAACCCGCGTTGTTGAAAGCCGAGATTGCATGGAACACGCCATACCAAATGGCATCACCCAACTCGTAGCCATAACCCAACCAGAGGCGCAACGCCACAGCGGTAGAGACTATGAACTCAAAGCTCGAAGTTGCGATGAAGATTTTCCAAATCAGACGGCGCGGATTGCCCTGATCGAGACCTGGCATTTCGGCAGAGCCAACCATGCGCGAGTTGAGACCAACGCGACGGGCCAGCAAGATTCCCAAGAACACCGCAAAGGTCACGATTCCGAAACCACCGAGTTTGATCATGAGCAAGATCATCAGGTGGCCGAACGGGGTCCAATAGGTTGAGACATCCACGGTTGAGAGGCCGGTCACGCAGACGGCCGAAACCGACGTGAAGGCAGCCTCTAAAAAGCCGCCAAATGTGTTGGCTGTGCGTGAAATTGGAAGGCTGAGAATGAAGGTGCCTACAAGAATGGCTAAACCGAATACTCGCGCCACGGTTCGCGCCGGGTGAACCCGCTTAACCTTGCCCTGCGTCAAAACAACCCTGATTTCTTGAGGCCAGTGACCGATTGAACGCGGTCAACATTTGAAAGTAGCACGAATTAGGTCATTTTGAAAAGAAGCGGGGCCTTCCAGATGGAAGACCCCGCCTATTTTGCTATTTGCTTTCTAGTGCTCTACGGCCTTGCCGATTGCAGCGCCAGTAAGCGAACGAACCTCAAGTTCGGCATATTTTGCCAAGTTGCTTTCGTTCGAGGTGATTGTTCCGAGCCAACCGAACAAGAAGCCCAGAGGAATCGATACGATACCTGGGTTTGCAAGTGGGAAGAAGTCGAAACGCATGGCACCCTCTACGAAAGGAATGAGGCTGGTTGCCGTTCCAGACACGTTTGGAGAGAAGACCAACAGACCGACGGCCGAGAAAAGACCGCCGTAGATTGCCCAGACTGCGCCACGAGTGTTGAATCGCTTCCAGAACAGTGAGTAGAGCACGGCAGGCAGGTTGCCCGAAGCTGCAATCGCAAAGGCGATGGCAACCAAGAACGCCACGTTCAGACCCTGTGCCCCAATCGCCAGCACAATCGAAATTGCACCGATGATGACGGCCGAGATCTTTGCCACGCGAACCTCTTGAGGAGGGGTTGCCTTGCCCTTCTTGATTACGTTTGCATAGAGGTCGTGTGCGAACGAAGACGAGCTGGCTAGGGTCAAACCTGCGACCACCGCCAAAATCGTTGCAAACGCGATGGCACCGATGATCGCAAGCATGATCGCTCCACCGGTAGTGCCTTCACCACCACCGAGAAACTGAGCCAACTGCGGAGCGGCTACGTTACCCGAAGGGTCAACGGGAACCAGCAGCGCTTTGGCGGCAGCATCCAAGGTTGAAACGTTGTCGAGAGTGGTGCAAGCTGCGTCGCCATTCACGATGGCAACACCCTTGGCGTCAACCAAACATCCGGTGGCATCTACCTTGTAACCGCGGAACAGCGTGGTGCGGCTGACTAGAGCTGCAGCACCAAAGCCGAGCGCGATGGTCATGAGGTAAAAGGCACCGATGTTGCCGATCGCCCAGTTGACCGACTTGCGGGCAGCCTTTGAGGTTGGCACGGTGTAGAAGCGAATCAGAATGTGAGGCAGACCGGCGGTACCCAGCACAAGCGCCATGCCCAACGAAATCAGGTCGAGCTTGCTGAACAGGGTCTTGATCGGGTCGACCAAGCCGGTAGTGGCATCGATGACTTCTTTGCCGAACTTGAGGCCTGGCTGCAAGAATGCGTCACCCTTGCCCGAGGCGTCGCGAGCGGCGCCAAGCAGATCAGAGATGTTGAAGCCGAAGCGCCACAGCACCATGAAGGTGAGCAAAATGGCACCGGTCATGAGCAAGAACGCCTTAACGATCTGCACATAGGTGGTGCCCTTCATTCCGCCAACCGTGACATAAACAATCATCAGAACGCCGACACCCGCAATGATCCAGTTCTTGGCAGCAGGGTCGTTGATCTGAAGCAGTAGCGAAACAAGAGCGCCCGCACCGACCATTTGAGCCATGAGGTAGAAAATCGATACAACCAGAGTGGATGTCGCGGCCGCGCCACGAACTGGGGTCTGACGCATGCGGAACGCAAGCACGTCGCCCATGGTGAATCGACCGGTGTTACGAAGCGGCTCAGCGATCAGCAGCAGGGCAACGAGCCAAGCAACCAAGAAGCCTATCGAATACAAGAAACCGTCGTAGCCGAAGAGGGCAATGGTTCCGGCAATACCTAGGAACGAGGCTGCCGACATGTAGTCACCAGCGATGGCTAGACCATTCTGGAAACCAGAGAAGCTTCCGCCACCGTCGTAGAAGTCAGATGACTTCTTGGTCGAGCGGCCAGCGCGGAACACCAGGATCAGGGTGAAAATGACAAACGCGACGAACAGAATCGCGCTCAGCATGCTTGATTCACTCATTTGGCGAGCTCCTTGTCTACCTTGTCGCGAAGCGCATCTGAGGCGTCGTCCAGCGAACGGGTTGAGTGGCGCTCATACAGCCACATGATTATGAAAGTCGAAAGAAATTGAAGCAACCCGAGCACGAAGGCAATGTTGATGTTGCCAATCACAGGTTGCGCGATCCAGTCACGCGCAAATGCCGTGAGCAGGATGTAGAGAAAGTACCAAGCTAGAAACGCAACTGTCAGAGGAAACGCAAACCCTCTAAACTTTCGCTTCAGTTGCTGGAACTCAGGGCTGGCCTGCGTCTGCGACCACACCTCTTCGTTCTGCGAACTCATAGAACTCCAATGTTCAAAAAGTTGAGTCGGGCATCGTTGCCAAACACAGGGTGCGCGAGCACTCCACGGGCGAGCCTAGCGATGTCCGGGGTCACTTTTGGGCGATTTATTCCCGACTTTATGAATTCGTTATTATGCGATTTTCAGGGGCGATTGGGATGTTCCCGATTAGTAACAACAGAGCCACCCAGGAGAATCGAACTCCTGACCTGCTCTTTACGAGGGAGCTGCTCTACCGACTGAGCTAGGGTGGCGAATCTTCTAAATCTTACTTCAAACCGAGCAGTCCGATTCGTCGCAGGCGAGCCAGAGCACCGTCTTCGATGGGGCTTTCGGGACCGATTAGAACTCGGATGGCCACCAGCACAAAGCGCGTGACACCAACCACCCAGCGACCGGGCTTTTTGAGCCCGAGCAGCTCGCGGTGTTCGTCGCGAAGGCTGTAAACGGCGGCCAGCCAGAGCAAGCGGTAAACGGGGCGCACCAGCATCGGCAGCGGTGGTCTGCGAATGAACGAGACCACGCGCAAGGTAGTGTCGTCGGCTCGAAGTTCGGGTGCGAAACCCACCACGGCCTGGTCGAGCTCGGCGAGGTTGGTTGGCACGCGAGTCAACCCCAGCTGCACAACCGATCGGCCCCACTGCTCGACGTAAGCGTCAGCATCCACGGTGTTTTTGCAATAGGTGTTGTGCGCCGACAGAAACGAGTCGGTGAAGGCAACGTGCACCCAAGCCAGCAGGTCGGTGTCGGCGGCGCGGTAAGGCTTGTTGCCCGAGGTGCTGTCATAACTGCCGACAACGCGCTCGTGCAGACGATTCACGCGACTTGCCTCGCCGGCAACAGCGGCGTGCGACCCGAACGTGGTTACGGTGAGCCAACGAATGGTGCCGCTCAGGCGTCCGAGGGCGTCTTGCTCGTAGCGCGAGTGTTGGGCGACCCCCGCGAGAGACCCCGGGTGCAGAGCCTGCATCAAAAGTGCGCGCACTCCCCCGACGAGTGTGCCGAAATCACGATGCACCTTCCAGGGCTCGTCGGTGGGCAGATAAAGCCCACCCGTGTCACCATCTGCGATTACGGCAAGCCACGGAGGCGTGCCGTCGGCAGCGCCAGAGAGCAGTTTGCGAAATTGAATCGAGAAAAACTCTTGTAGTTTGTTGTTTTTAGTTTTGGCCAAAGCCGATCTCACTTAGCAGGTTGGCTCTGATTCGGGCAATTTGCCTTCGAGCAAGAAATCGTCGACCGTTTGGTCAACACAAGAGTTAGAGCGGCCGTAGGCGGTGTGCCCCTCGCCGTCAAAGGTGAGCAAGAAACCTTTGGCAAGAACTTCGCGGGCAAGTGCCACCGACTGCTCATAAGGGGTGGCAGGGTCTCCGGTGGTTCCAACCACCAGGATGCTCGGGGCGCCCTCTGCGGCAAACGACGCCAGCGGTTCAACCGGCCCAAAGTCGACCCAAGTGCAAGAGATGTAACCGTTCTGCCAGTAGTCACCGAACACGGTGCCAATCTTCTTGGCCTTGGCATTCTGTTTTGCCACGTCTTTCGGATCGGTCGAAGCTTGGCCATCCAAGCAAGAAATCACGATGTTGGCTTCTAGCGTGTTGGTGCTGTATCGACCATCTTCACCACGGTCGTTGTAGAAGTCGGCCATGCGCATCAGAGTCGTGGCGTCTCCAGTTTTTACCTCGTTGAACGCGTCGGTCAAGATTGGCCAATAATCGTCTGAATACATGGCCAGGATGACGCCGGTGATGCCAGCTGAGATAGTTAGCTCGCGACCATCCTGGGTGGGTAGCGGGTTGGTTTCGAGGTTCTCGAACCAAGCGCTAATCTGCTTCAAAACGTTCGCCTTGTTGCCCGAGAACGGGCAGTTCGCCTGCTCAAGACACCAGCTGGCATAGTTGCCGATGGCGAGTTCAAAACCACCGAGTTGATTTAGTGACTGCTGCTCATCGCTAACCCGTGGGTCGATTGCGCCATCGAGCACGAAGCGGTCGACGCGCTCAGGGAAAATCGATGCATAGGTTGCACCGAGCAGGGTTCCGTAAGAAAAGCCGACATAGTCGAGTTTTTCTTGTTCGAGGTAAGCGCGAATGACATCCATGTCTTTGGCGGCCGACTGAGTGTCGAGATATTTGATTGCCTCACCGGTGTTCTCGATGCAAGCCTCGCCAAACTTGGCGGTCAAACCAGTCCAGTACTCAAGGTCTTTGGCTTCGTCGTTCGGGTAAGGGCTTTGGCTGTACAAAAACTCATCGAGGCCGGCGTCATCGAGACAGGTAACCGGAGAGCTCGCGCCCGTGCCCCGTGGGTCAAAGCCGATTAGGTTATAGCTTTCGCGCAGCGCCTCGGTGCCGATGTATTCGAGATTGTCGCGCACAAAGTTCACGCCAGAAGAACCTGGTCCGCCAGGGTTCAGCAGAAGGTCGCCGATAGGGTTCGGCCCGGTGGCCTCAGAGCGAATTACCGAAATCGTAATCACCGCGCCGTCGGGGTCGCTCCAGTTCATCGGAACCACAACTTCGGCGCAGTCAAATGCATCGCAACGATTCCAGTCGATCGGTTGCGTGTAGAACTTAGCGAATGCGGGGTCGACGTTGGGGTCGAGTTCTCGCTGCTGGGCGGCCGGTGCACAACCGGATGCAGAAACTAGCGTCAGCGCAGCGACCAGGCCGAACATCCAGCGTCTGAATTTGCGCACGCTACACCTTTCGAATCTGAAGACTTACCGCTAAAGAATCAAGCACCAATTGGTCGCGAACATTCCTAGCGATGCGAGCGCGGGCCTGTTCGATGGCTTCGAGTTTGTGAATGGAGTCGGCGGGCTTGGTTTGCGCGGCCACCTCACGAATCTTGTGCGCTAAGTCTTCGTTAACCAAAGCCACCTGAGCGTTCAACTGCACGCTGAGTACATCGCGATAGAGCGCTAGAAGGTCAACCAGAACGCGGTCTAAGCCATCGCGCTCCGAACGAGTGTTGCGTCGCTTCTGCGCGTCTTCGAGGCGTTTGAGTTCAGAGCGCAGTGCAGGTGGCACGGTGTCTTTTTCGGTAAGGCCCATGCTGGCAAGCAGATCGACCTTTTCTTGGCCATCGCGTTCGTTGCTCATTTGTTCGGCATCTTTTTTGGCAAGTTCAAGCCAACGGTCGCTGGTTCTTACCGCTGCCGTGACCGATCCAATCGACAGCGCAGATTGCAAAACCTCTTTGCGCCTAGCCCTGGCCTCGGCACTGGTGGCAAGCCGAAGGGCCATGCCGATGTGGCTCTGAGCTTCAGCGGCTGCCGAGCGGGCCAGGCCAGGCTCTATGCCGTTGCGGGTGATAAGCAGCTGGGCCACGTCTTCAACCGAAGGCACCTTCAGCCCAACTCGGCGCACACGCGATCGAATCGTCGGAAGCATGTCAACCTCAGACGGTGCGCAAAGAATCCAAAGTGTGCCGGTTGGCGGCTCTTCGAGAGCCTTGAGCAACACGTTCGATGCAGATTGCGACATGCGGTCGGCATCTTCGATAACCATGATGCGAAAACGCCCAACCGATGAACCCATCACCGATGCCGAAACGAGGTCTCGAACCTCGGCAATGGTGATTTGAACCTTTTCGGTGGCTAGAACTTGGATGTCTGGGTGCGTGCCTGCCTTAGCTAGCACGCAAGAGGTGCAGGTACCGCATCCCTGAGCTTCACACTGCAGCGCGGCGGCGAAGGCTAGCGCGAGGTTAGATCGGCCAGACCCGGGTGGGCCGGTGATGAGCCAAGAGTGAAAAACGCCGGCGTCTCGGTTGCGAACAGCGGTTTCGATGAGCGACACCGCTTCATCTTGGCCAAGCAGTTCGTCGAAAATCGGATGCGTGGTGACAGCGCTCATCTAGAGCCCAAGCAACTCGTCAACGCGTGCGCGAATTTGCGACTGAATCTCGTCTACCGAAAGGCGGGCGTCGACGACTAGAAAACGCTCAGGTTCGGCGGCAGCGAGCTCAAGGTAGCTGGCCCGAACCGCCTCGAAGAACTCGAGTTTCTCGCGCTCAAGGCGATCAGGGGCTGATCCGGTTTTGGCTCTGCGGGCTACCGCACCTGCTGCATCGAGGTCGAGTAGCACGGTGAGCACCGGCAAGAGGCCCTGAATCGCCCACATCGATAGGTCGCGAACCTCGGTGGCACCAAGAATGCGCCCGGCACCCTGGTAGGCCACTGATGAGTCTAGGTAGCGGTCGGTAATGACAACTTTGCCTTCGGCGAGCGCTGGGCGAATAACCGTTGCAACGTGGTGAGCGCGATCTGCGGCATAGAGCAGGGCTTCGGCGCGAGCATCCACGTGCCCACTGTGCAACAAAAGCTTGCGAATGTCGCGGCCCAGTTCACTACCCCCAGGCTCGAGGGTTCGAACCACCTCGCGCGAAAGACCGACCAGATGAGCTTCGAGCAAATCTGCCTGGGTTGATTTACCAACCCCGTCGATTCCTTCAAACGAGATGAACAAGCTTTACTTCTTCTTTCGGGTGGTTCCGCGCTTTACAGTGCGGGCCGGAGCGGCCTTCTTAGAGCGTGAGGTTTTGGCCGGTGCCTGACCAGGCTCAAGGCCTAGTTTTTCACGACGAATGGCTAGAAGCTCGAACGCGCGCTCTGCCGTCATGTCTTCGATGTTGTCGTCGCTCGGCACGGTGGCGTTCACGAACGTATCGCTGACATAAGGCCCGAACTGACCTGTCTTGATGGTTACTGCGCCCTTGCTCTCAGGGTCTTCACCAAACTCGCGAAGTGGGGTGGCTGCCGTTCGGCGAGCACCGTACTTCGGAAGGGCATAGATCGCTAGCGCCTGCTCGAGAGTGATCGAGAAAATCTCGTCTTCACTGGTTAGCGATCGTGAATCGGTGCCCTTTTTGAGGTAAGGCCCGAACTTTCCGTTCTGAGCGGTCACCTGGTTGCCGGTCTCGGGGTCGACTCCGACCACGCGCGGCAGCGACAGCAGCATGAGCGCGGTGTCGAGGTCGATGTTCAGCGGGTCCATGCTCTTGAACAGCGAAGCGGTCTTCGGCTTGGCAGCCTTTTCGTCGTTGATCAGCACGTACGGACCGAAGCGACCGTCTTTGAACAAAATCTCGTTGCCCGACTCTGGGTCGAGACCAAGCACGCGGTCAACTGCCACGGGAGCATCCACGAGTTCTTGCGCCTTGGCTGGGGTCAGCTCGTCTGGTGCGAGACCTTCTGGAATGTTGACGATTCGTCGCCCGTTTTCATCGGCCCCGGGCGTGCTCGGGTCGGTGTAAATCTCGAGGTAAGGCCCGTATTGACCGGTGCGCAGGGTGATTTCGTCTGAAATCGCGATCGAGTTGATGGCTTTCGGGTCTTGATCGAGAATGTGCGTTGCGGTGTGGAGCAGTCCATCGATGTCTTCGCCACCGAAGTAGAAGTGCTTCAGCCACTCGAGGTAGTTCAGCTCTCCGTCGGCGATGCGGTCAAGGTCTTCTTCCATTGCCGCGGTGAATTCGTAGTCGATCAGCTTGCCGAAGTTTTCTTCGAGAAAGCGGGTTACGGTGAAGGCGATCCACTCTGGAACGAGCGCCTGCCCACGCTTGGTGACGTATCCCTTGTTCAAAATGGTCGACATGATGTTGGCGTAGGTAGATGGGCGGCCGATGCCGTCTTCTTCGAGAGCCTTCACCAAGCTCGCCTCGGTGTAACGCGGTGGCGGGTTGGTGATGTGGTCTTTTGCGACGACGTCTGAAATACCGAGAGCTTGCCCAACGGTTAGGTTTGGCAGCTTCGACTCGCGCTCATCGTTGTCGTTTTCGTTGCGCGACTCGTCGTGGCCCTCTTCGTAGGCGGCCAAGAAACCTCTGAAAGTTACGACGGTGCCGGATGCGGTGAACTCAAGTGCTTTGCCGGCAACTGGTGCGACCGCGATGCGAGCCGTGGTGGTTGAAACCTTGGCGTCTGCCATCTGCGATGCGACGGTGCGCTTCCAGATCAGTTCATAAAGGTCGAGTGCGCGACCCGAAAGCTGCGACGAAACCTCGGCAGGGGTTCTAAACACTTCACCGGCTGGGCGAATAGCTTCGTGAGCCTCTTGGGCGTTCTTTGACTTGCCGGTGTAAAGGCGTGGCTTGTCGGCGACTAGATCTTGGCCGAACATCGACGCCGCCTGGCTGCGAGCGGCATTGATAGCCTGCTGCGACAGCGAAGGCGAGTCGGTTCGCATGTAGGTGATGAAACCTTCTTGGTACAGACCCTGAGCTGTGTCCATGGTCTGCTTTGCCGACATGCGCAGCTTGCGCGACGCCTCTTGCTGAAGCGTCGAAGTGGTGAAAGGTGCAGCTGGGCGTCTAGTGCTTGGCTTTGCCTCAACCGAAGTGACGCTCACCTTGACCGATGGGTCGGTTGCGCCGCTGGCCAGGTCCTTTGCCGTGGTTTCGTCGAGCAAGAGAACGTCTGCGGTCATGCGTCCGTTGTCATCGAAAGACTGACCGGTTGCAATGCGCTTGCCGTCAACGCTCAATAGCTTGGCCTCGAATGATGGCTCGTTGCCAGTCGGGCTAAAAGTAGCGGCGACGTCATAGTAAGAAGCCGAAACGAAAGCCATGCGCTCACGTTCGCGCTCGACTACCAGGCGAACGGCCGGTGACTGAACACGGCCTGCGCTGAGGCCACGGTTGATCTTGCGCCAGAGCACCGGCGAAATCTCGTAGCCGAACAAACGGTCGACAATTCGACGAGTCTCTTGGGCCTGAACTAGGTCGTTGTCTAGTTCACGAGTGTGGTCGAGGGCCGAGGTGATTGCCTCTTTGGTGATTTCGTGAAACACCATGCGCTTGACCGGAACCTTTGGCTTCAAAACCTGAAGTAGGTGCCAGGCAATGGCTTCACCCTCGCGGTCTTCATCGGTTGCGAGATAGAGCTCATCAGCGCTGGTTAGGGCTTTTTTGAGCTCGGATACTGTTTTGCTCTTACCCGCCGAAATGGCGTAGTACGGCTCGAAGTTGTTTTCGATGTTGATGGCAAATTTGCCGAACGGCCCCTTTTTCAGGTCGGCTGGGAGGTCGCGTGGTTCAACCAGTTCACGAATGTGACCCACCGAAGCGAGCACGGTGAATTCGTTACCTAGGTACTTTGAGATTGTCTTCGCCTTGGCAGGCGACTCAACGATGACTAGCTTCTGGCTGGTGGCCAATTACTCTCCTGACGTTGTGTGCTTCACGATGTTGTCGCGCTAGCACTTGCGAAATGAACCATACCAATACTTTTGGCACTGACTCTAATCGTGATGTCGAAACCGACAATACGACATTCGGCAAGGTTCACCATATTAAGTTGTGAAACTCGGCGAGCCACTTCACACGGATGCCCGGTTCGATATCCGCTGAGCGCATCGGCCGCTGATAGCGCCGATAGCTCTGCCGCGGTGCCAAGCCGTTCGATTTCAAACACTTGATTTGCTCCGAAAATGAAAGGAACCGCCGCTGCGACAACAAGCACCAATGTCGCCAAAGCCAGAATTGTTCCCGAGCCCTCTTCGCTTTGAGATGCGTCGACTAGTAATCGCCGACCCACACGCACCTCTTTATATTTCTGGCAAGAACGTCTTCTGCGATTGCCTTGGCACACAAACTGGAGTCTTCTATATAGGTAGTCACACGGTAGCCGCTGAGTCTTGTGCCTGCCCAATCATCAAGCAACTCTTGGCTCTCACCGCGAGATGCTGCAAGCACGTAATCACTTAGGGCACGGATGTCGCTTGCCCCCGAATACGCAACCTTGAAGCCACCCAGCAGAACCGCCACGACAATCAGCACGGCAGGAAGAGCCACGGCGAACTCAGCGCTAATCGCACCTCGCTCACCGACCGTCGAGGTGACAGTTGGTGAAGTTAGTTTTTGATCACCCTGAAGAACATCAGCGGGTACTTGTGTTCTTGCCCGTTCGATGCCGCCACGCTTGCTTGAATCATCAAGATGAGCAGCAGGATGCCCAGCACAGCGACCACCGGAATGACAAGTAGCGCTCCAAGACCGAGGGTGAAGACAGTGAACAGGGTCAAAACTGCTGCGAGCGGCAACGCAAGGATGATCCATTGAAGCTGAAAGTTCAGCGATTCGTTGGCGTGACGCTTGAGAAATTCGTCGTTCGGCCGAATTTGCTTGATCAAAAGCGGCGGCAGCCAGGTCAGCAAAGCAGGAACAATCGCGAAGCTTCCAACTAGGCCAACAACTAGCGGGCCAAGGTGGGTCCACATTGCGAGCGTGTTCGAACTTGGGCCAGTGGCGGGCGTTGCCGAGTAACCCTGAGGCGTGCCACAATTCGGACAGCTTGCCGCTTGCCCATAATCGTTGCCGCAACTTGCGCAAAAAGCCATGGTGAATCCCCTTGAAATAGGTCGTGGTCAATGCTTCTACGATACCTAGGTAACTGGTGTGAGCGCGGTTTTTACCAACCCAAGCAAAATAGCTTTGACTTCAGGGCTACGCATAATCACCACTAGCAAACCAGCGAAGGCCACAGCAGCCATCGTGGCAATGGCATATTCCGCGGTGGCAGCGCCGTCGTCTTTCATCAAGTGGATTCTCGGTGTGATTTGCATTGGTTTCTTTCTCTCTCATTGGGGATGGTGTCTAAAAACTTGTCTCAGGCGTTGCCACCAGCGAGACGAAAATTGGAATCACAACAAGGCAAACGAGGGCCGGCAGAACGGCAGCGCCAAGAGGAATGGTTAGGCGAACCGATAGCTGCCGAAGGGTTTGCTTTGCTTGCGTGGCGTGTTGTTCACGAATTGACCGTGCTCGTGCATCCAAGAGGTTAATCAGAGGAGCACCGGTGTGCCTGGCGGTAGCGAGCAATCCACGAAGCGAGTAACTGTCTTCGTCGATCACTTGGCGAGCGTTTGCCAAACTTTCACCAGATTTGAGCAAGGCGATAAATAGGTTCAACCCAGCGGCAGGATCGACAGCGCTTGGTGTTGCCTCGCGCACCATTCGGTTTGACCAGCGATTAGCAAATATAAGAAGGCCAACGCCGGCGGCAACCGAGATTTGAGCGATCAGGTTGGTGAGCAAGGTGCCGAGGATGTCGAAACCCATGCCCTGAGCTAGTGCCACCACCAGCATCGGCAACCAGGTGACCAACTTCACCGTTGCCTTTGGCCCAGCAAGTTCGGCCACGAGTTCACGTGATGTGTTGGCAGCCTGCGCTCTGGCAGATTGGAGTGATTTCAAAGCCTCAAGCATGGGTGCACCCGATGCTAGGCAAACCTCAACCAATCTCGTGAGCTCGACATCGGTTGATTCAGTCAGCGTTTGTCGGTCAAACCGTTGACCAGATTCCAACTGCAAAACAACTTGCTCTAGCTCGGTAATTTCGTCACTCAATCGAAACCACCTGCAAACCGCTGGCACTGGCACGAGGCACACCTACCGCGTCGATCTTGTAGCCGCCAGTTGCCGAGACAAAAACCACCAGGCCGAGTGCCGACTCGGCAAGCCTGGCAATAACCGCGAGTGGCAGACCCGCTCGAAGACCAAGCGCTTCAATGCGACTGGCAACATCGGCGATGGAGTTGGCGTGAATCGTTGCGCCGGCACCAGAGTGACCGGTATTCAACGCATCGAGCATTGAGACGAGTTCTACCGAACGAACTTCGCCAAGCGCGATGCGATCGGGACTCATGCGCAGTGCGTGCGACAGCAGCGAACTCAAACTCACGGCACCGACCCCCTCTGCGTTCGGCTCGCGCGATAGCAAGCCAACCGAGTTGGGCAAACCGAGGTTCAGTTCGGCAACATCTTCGATCGTGATGACGCGTTCGGCCGGGTAGCGCCGAAGCAGTGCCCTGAGCAACGTGGTTTTGCCTGAGCCGGCCGACCCCGCGATTAAAACTGATTGACGGGCATCCATGTGCGCCTCAATTTTTGACAGCAAGTTACGCGAGCGTTGATCTGCGAATAGGTCGGCCGGTTGACGCGGCTCAGATTCGCCAGAGACTCTTCTGAAAGTTAGGTTTGGTTCGGCGCACACCCCGAATGGCAATACGGCAGAGACCCGCCACTCGCCCGAGAGAAAACTAGAGAACGGCTCTTTGAAGTTCAGTGACTTATTGACCGACTCGGCTAGCTCGATTGCAAATTCTTGTAACTCTTTTTGTTCTGAAAAAAGTGACTCGACCGAGAACCACCGGCCAGAACTTCGAACCAAAACGCTTCGAACGCCGTTGAGCACAATGTCGGTGATGCGCAGATCATTCATGAGGTTCTGCATTGCCGGCAACTGAATCATGCAACGAAACTGCCAGATGCTACAGCTCACAAAAGCGACTGCAGAAAAGTTGTGAGTAACTCAAATTTGTGTCGATACATGCACTTTAGAGAGCGCCATCTAGAAGTTAAAAAAGGGGGCGGTAGCCCTTGGGGGAAGGACTACCGCCTGGCGGCACCGCATTGGGGGGAACCGGTGCCGCGGGTCGAGCCGAAGCTCGACAAGTACAACTATAAACCTGAAACGTTATCGATTTCTTACAATTCAGAGGATTCTCAGCCAATATCGCACCCTCGAAAACCGCTAGTCTTTTCGGTAGCCATAGAGAAAGACAAAGATGTCGCAATCTGACGCAATTGAGAACATGTTCGAAGAACACCGCGTATTCGCGCCAAGTGCCGAATTCAGCGCGAAGGCCGTGGCCCAAGCATCCCTGTATGAAAATGCAAATGCCGACCGGCTGGGGTTCTGGGCCGAACAAGCCAACAAACTTCACTGGCACAAGCCATTCACCAAAACCCTGAACTGGAGCGAAGCTCCATTCGCCAAATGGTTCGAAGACGGTGAAATCAACGTTGCTTACAACTGCCTCGACCGCCACGTGCTCGAAGGTCGCGGCGACCGCGTCGCAATTCACTTCGAGGGTGAACCAGGTGACTCGAAAACCTACACCTACGCTCAGCTAACCGAGGCCGTCAAACGAGCAGCCAACGTGCTGACCGGCCTTGGCGTGACCAAGGGCGACCGCGTCGCAATCTACCTTCCGCACATTGCCGAGGCGGTCATCTCGATGCTCGCCTGTGCGCGCGTTGGCGCTGTGCACTCGGTGGTGTTCGGCGGATTCAGTGCCGACTCGTTGGCAACGCGCATCCAGGATGCTGGCGCCAAGCTCGTGATCACCGCAGACGGCGGCTACCGACGTGGCAAGGCCTCGGCCCTCAAGCCGGCTGTCGACGAAGCCCTCGGCACCAACAACTGCCCGAGTGTTGAGCACGTTCTGGTGGTCAAGCGCATCGAGCAGTCGGTTGAGTGGTTCGAGACCACCGACATTTGGTGGCATGAGGCAATGGCCGAAGCCAGCCCCGAGCATGAAGCGCAAGGTTTCGAAGCCGAGAACCCGCTGTTCATTCTTTACACCTCGGGAACCACAGGAAAACCGAAAGGCATTCTGCACACCACCGGTGGCTACCTAACCCAAGCTGCCTTCACGCACCGAAACGTGTTCGACCTGCACCCCGAAACCGATGTTTACTGGTGCACCGCCGATGTCGGCTGGATCACCGGACATTCTTACGTTGCCTACGGCCCACTCGCCAACGGCGCGACCCAAGTCATCTACGAAGGCACGCCAGACAGCCCACACCCAGGCCGCTGGTGGGAAATCATTCAAAAGTACGGCGTGACCATTCTTTACACCGCACCTACCGCGATTCGCTCGTTCATGAAGCTCGGCCGCAGCGTGCCAGATCAGTTCGACCTAAGCAGCCTTCGCGTGCTCGGTTCGGTTGGTGAGCCAATCAACCCAGAAGCGTGGATGTGGTACCGCGAGGTCATCGGAGGCAACCGTTGCCCGATTGTTGACACTTGGTGGCAGACCGAAACTGGCGCAATCATGATCAGCCCACTGCCAGGCGTAACCCACGCCAAGCCGGGCTCGGCTCAGGTGCCTGTTCCTGGAATCACCGCTCTCGTGGTCGATGAACACGGCCACGAAGTCGAAAACAACCATGGCGGCTACCTGACTCTGGCCGAACCGTGGCCGTCGATGTTGCGCGGCATCTGGGGCGACCCAGAGCGCTTCGTCGAGACATATTGGTCGCGCTTCGAAGGTCAATACTTCGCCGGTGACGGTGCCAAGAAAGATGCCGATGGCGACATCTGGTTGCTTGGCCGCGTTGACGACGTGATGAACGTTTCGGGCCACCGCCTCTCAACTACCGAGCTCGAGTCGGCGTTGGTTGCCCATCCGTGGGTTGCTGAAGCAGCTGTTGTTGGTGCACGCGATGAGGTTACCGGTCAGGCCGTTGTGGCTTTCGTGATTTTGCGACAAGACCAACTCGAGGCTGCCGGCGCTGACGCCGACGTTTCTCGAGTGCTGCGCGAACACGTTGCGAAAGAGATAGGCCCAATCGCCAAGCCTCGACAGATTCTTGTAGTTTCTGAGCTACCCAAGACTCGTTCGGGCAAGATCATGCGTCGACTTCTTCGCGATGTTGCCGAAGACCGCCCGATTGGTGATGTGACCACTCTCGCCGACAGCGGTGTGATGGGTGCAATCGCCGGCAAGATTTCTGCCGGAGCGCAAGACTAACGCCTAGGCGATCTCTTTAGCGCGCCTCACGGTCTTGCGGGCGAAGATGAACAACCAAGCAGCAATCACTAACTCGAAGGTGAACCCTGCAAGTGGCTGCATCCAGTGCCCCATGAGCATTGCCATCTCCATGTTGTGTTCCCTGGGAAGCAGATACCAGAGCGCGTGAAGCGCCCAAGCGGCCGCCCAAAGATATGGAGATTTGGTTAGGCCGAGCACTGCCAGAAGCACGATGAGCAGAAACACAACAATCTCGAGAAGGTCTCCTGAGTGGGCAAAATTCATGCCCATCCAGGCAGTAAATGCGACCCAGAAGACACGTTGCGCGTCGGCTGGTAGCCAAAACAGAAGCGCAATCAGCCCAAGAGCGACCAGCGCGGAAATCCAAATAGCAGAACTAGACATCGTTAGGCTGCCAACCGCGAAGATCTCAACCACAACTACAGCCACAAGGTAAGTGGCCACCAAAGTGCGTGACCATCCTGAACGCAACATTTTGCTGGTGGATGCCGGCAGAGCTTCGTTGAAGAATCCTCTTCGAGTTCTCCAGCCCAGATACAGGGCAATGACCAGGTCATAGATGAGGCAGGCGAGCGGAAGATCGTGCATGTGGTCAGGCAGGTCTCTAGGAATTAGATCCCAGACCGGATGCAAGAACCAAATGGCTGCCAAAAACCAAGGTGACCAAAGCACGCCGGCAATCGCAAACAGCATGATCACAACCAAGGCGACGAGCTCATAATCAGACGAGCCTAAATAGACCGAAGATAAAAGCCAGCCGGTTGCAACCGCCCACGCAACAAGCTGCGTCTTTGGCGGGAGCCAAGAAAACACGCCAACAATTGCAACACCGAGAGGCAGGGCTAGCCACAGGAGAAGATCAAATTGTGTTGCGAAACCGATTGCATAGCTCACGCTGAGAGTTGCGAGGGCGACATAAGCGACGTGGAAAATCGTTGTGAAATCTCTTTTTGTAAGCATCTATTTAGACCTAAACCTGTTTTTGAAAGGAGCGAGGATGTTCTACTTAGCGTAGAACTTAACTCTACTTGAACTCAACAATCAGTTCGAGTTCTACAGGTGAGTCGAGGGGCAAGACTGGCACGCCAACTGCTGAACGGGCATGCTGACCGGCGTCGCCGAAAACCTCACCCAAGAACTCGGATGCTCCGTTGATGACGCCCGGCTGACCAGAGAAATCAGGTGTGGATGCTACGAAACCAACTAGCTTCACGACACGGGTGACGCGATCGAGGTCACCTATAACTGACTTCACCGCGGCGAGCGCGTTTAGTGCGCACTGGCGAGCATAGGCCTTGCCGTCTTCTGGCGAAACGGTAGCGCCGAGCTTGCCGGTTTCTGGCAGAGAGCCCGAAACGAAAGGCAGCTGCCCCGAGGTGAACACGAGATTGCCCGTGACTACCGCGGGCACATAGGCGGCAACTGGCTTGGCGAGTTCGGGTAGTGGCGAGCCGAGCTCTGCCAAACGCGCTTCAATGCGGCTCATTAGGCGACCGAACGCTTCATGAAAGCGATCAATCCGCCAGCAGGGCCTGCCTCTACAGAGACGAGCTCCCAGCCGTCAACTCCCCAGGCGTTCAAAATCTGGGCTTCTTTGTGCAAAAGTAGCGGCACAGTGGCATATTCCCATCTGGTCACGTTCAGCATCCTCTCAAACTTTGCGGGTAACCTAGAGTCTATGTCTAGACGCGACAGCCAAAAAACTGGCTCTGGAAGTGTGCTCAGATTCACTGGGCTCTCTGCTCTAGCCGGCGTACTTTCGATGGCCCTACTGGCTCCGATGTTGCTCGTCGGCGGGTTTCTACTAACCACGGGCATCAGCGTTTTCGAAAACCTACCTTCATACATGAAGCCGGTAAACGCATCGCAGTCTTCAACACTTTTCGCCACGGATGACGCGGGCAAACCCGTCAAAGTTGCCACTTTTTACCACGAGAACCGCATCTCGGTCGACTACGAAGACATCTCTGAATACTTCGTTAACGGCGTAGTGGCTACCGAAGATCCACGTTTCTGGCAGCACTCGGGTGTCGACATCATCTCGTTTACTCGCGCCTCGTTTTCTAACGTTGCATCTGCTGGTCAGGGGCCAGGTGGTTCAACCATCACCATGCAGTATGTGAAGAACAGCCTCATTGCGGCAGCCACCATCGCCGGTGACGAAGATGCTATTGCCGACGCCCAAGCCCGTTCGATCGACCGCAAACTGCGCGAAATGCGCTTGGCAATTGCCCTTGAGCAACAGTCAAACAAAAAAGAAATCTTTGCCGGTTACTCGAACCTGTCGTTCTTTGGTGGCCAGCTCAACGGTGTCGAGGCAGCCGCAAACTATTACTACGGCACTACCGCTAAAGATTTGAACATTCACCAAGCAGCTATGCTCGCGGCCATGCTCAAGGCCCCCAACGACTATCGCCCTGACCTAGCTGAGAATGCCAGCAGAGCAAAGAACCGTCGCGACTACGTCATCAACAACATGCGAGATTCTGGCTACATCACCAGCGCTGAGGCCGATGCAGCCAAGGCAGAACCAGTGGATGTCACCCCGCAAGACGCACCAAGTGGCTGTGAAGCAAACCAAACCTATGCATTCTTCTGTGACTACGTAGTTTGGTCGATTCGAAACAACATTGAGTTTGGCCAAACCGCCGAAGATCGCGAAAACCTGCTTCGTCGCGGTGGCCTTGAAATCTACACCTCGATGAACATGGACATGCAGAAGGCTGCCGATGCTGCCACCAAGAAGTGGGTTCCACCTACCGACGAAAGCCAAATTGGTTCGGCATCGGTTTCGGTAGAAGTTGGCACGGGCCGCGTTCTTTCGATGGCGCAGAACCGCATATATGACCAAACCGGCTCAACCGAACCCGGTCGCACCTCGGTGAACTATTCGACCGACAAAGAGTACGGTGGCTCATCGGGCTTCCAAACCGGTTCGACCTACAAGCTCTTCACCTTGGCCGCTTGGCTGAGTGCCGGGAAGAAGTTGAATGACCACGTTGACGGTCGAGTGCGCGAATGGAACGCATCAGACTTTAGGGCTCGCTGCGGAAACCTCGTTGGAACCTGGGCGCCAAACAACATCGTGAAAGAACCAGAAGACCTAAGTGTGGTTTCGGCGACCTCTCTGTCGGTAAACACCGCCTTCGCGTCGATGGCGTCACAGCTTGACCTGTGTGACATTCGCGACACCGCGATGGCGTTCGGTGTGCACCGGGCCGACGGCACCGAACTGCAGTACGTGCCATCGTCGATTCTTGGCGTAAACGAAATCGCGCCAATCACCATGGCCGCAGCCCTGGCCGGCATGGCCAACAACGGAACCTTCTGCACCCCGGTCGGCATCGATCGCGTATTCGTTCGCTCATCAAAGACCGACATGCCGATTCCAAAGACAAAGTGCTCGCAAGCGGTGACTCCCGAAGTCGCGCACGGAATGATTTACGCGATGAAGCGCGTTATGGCGGGCGGAACCGGTGGAGCGTCAAACACCGGAGACGGTGCAATGCTCGCAGGTAAAACCGGTACCACCGACTCCGGCGTGCACACCTGGATGACCGGAACCTCGACCTCGGTCGCGACGGCCACCTGGGTGGGTAACGTTTCTGGCAACACTTCGCTGTCGCGCATCCGCTTGAATGGCAAAGCCGGAAACACGGTGCGTCACGACATTTGGCGCTCGATCATGCAAGTGGCAAACAAGGAATACCCAACTGGGGCTTTCCAAAACCCGCCGCAAAGCATGATTGACGCAACCATGATTGTGATTCCAAAGGTGTCTGGCGTTTCGCCTGAGTCGGCTGCCGAGAACATCAAAATCAGCGACCTGAACGCAGCGATTCAGACCAAGGGTGTGGCGTCTTCGCTACCTAAGGGCACGGTGGCATACACGAAGCCTTCAGCTGGCCAAGTTGTACCTCGAGGCACGCAGATCAAGATTTATGTGAGTGCCGGCGGAAAAATCAAGATTCCTCGTGCTGGAGTTGTTGGCGAAACGGTCGACACCGCGAAGTCCACCCTGCTGGCTCTCGGGTTCCCCGCTGTAACCGTTCCGCAGCCATCGCAAGCGCAGTATTTTGTTTCGCACCCGACGATTCCGGCTGGCAATGTCGTGGGTACCGCGCCTGGCGTTGGCACCTCTGCCGCCACGACCGGTGCCGTACTACTGATCATTTCAACCGGTCCGTAGTCGATGGAATGGCTGTTTGCCTTACTTGGCGCGGGCCTTGCCGTTGCCATCTGGGCGATTGCAATCGAGCGCAGCCTCTACGAAATTCGTGAAACAGAAATCGTTGGAGTCTTGCCGGTGGGTTCAAAACCCATTCGCGTTCTGCACGTTAGTGACTTTCACCTAGCACCTTGGCAAAAGCGCAAACAGCGCTTTATTGCAGAGCTTGCGACCCTCAACCCTGACCTAGTGGTCAACACCGGCGACAACCTCGGGCACCGCGACGCGATCGATCCCTTGGTCGAGTCACTGACTCCTTTGATGCGCTACCCGGGGGTGTTTGCCCACGGCTCGAACGACTACGAAGCACCTAGCCTGCGCAATCCGTTGAGTTACCTGCTGAGTCCGTCAAAGCCGCATCACGGGCATCCTCTTGACACTCAGCGCATGACCAGCGCGTTTGAGTCGGCGGGTTGGCTGAACCTGAACAATAAAGGCGGCGAGCTCGAAGTGTCGGGGCTTCGCTTAGGTTTTATTGGCTTGGATGACGCCCACGATGGCAAAGACGACGTGGCGAGCATCCCGGCTCAGGTGAGCAGCCAAACGGCTATTGATCTGCGCATCGCGGTGACCCACGCGCCATACCTGCGCTTGATCGAGTTGTTCACCGAAGCAGATGCGGCAGTGATTTTTGCGGGCCACACGCACGGCGGTCAGGTTTGCTTGCCGGGTAACCGCGCACTGGTCACTAACTGCGATTTGCCGACGCGTCATGCGAGAGGTTTGAGTGCGTGGAGTTTCGGCGGTAAGAACTCGATTTTGAACGTTTGCGCCGGCCTGGGTACGTCGATTTTTGCACCAGTGAGGTTGTTTTGCCGGCCAGAGGTTCGGCTAGTTACGCTGCTGCCCTAAGCGCTACTTGAGAGCCCAGATTTCGGGCCCAAGCGCAATGTAGTTGCCGCGCTCGTTGTCGCAACGTGCGTTGGTCTCATCAACCCAACAAGTGATTCCGTTCACCGAAATCTTTTCACCCGAGTTGAGCGTTAGTGCTCCCTTCGGGTCGGCGTAGGTGCCGCCCGAGCAAGGCATGTCGACCACCGGTAAGCCCGATGGTGCGGTTGCCCAGAGACGAACCTGGTAGCCATAGGTGAGCTCACAGGTTTCTGGCGCAATAAGTGGTGTGTAAAGCGCGTTTGCTTCGTTCTGCTCGCAAACCGCGTAGTTGTTTTCGAAATTGATGGTGCACCACACCGAACCATTGCCGGCTCTGAAGGTGTATTCGCCGAAACCCATGTCAAACTGCGTGGCATCAACCGAGGTAGCGTTTGCTGGAGCCGCGTCTGGAATCAAGGCAGGGTCGATGGTCGGCTGCCCGGAAGCGCTCGCTGTTGGATCAGCAACTGACGTTCCCCCGCAGCCGCTGAGAGTGGTGATGAGCGCTAGTGTGACTAGAGCTA
>JBDLUM010000065.1:0-2759 GCA_039805305.1 Actinomycetota bacterium | reverse complement strand
AGTGCACCTTTACGGTTGCACCGGCAGGCGCCTCGACTCCGGTTCCGACGGTTACCTCTTTGATGGTGAGCTCGGCCGGTGCTGGCTCGAGCATTGGTTCTAGTACTGGACGTTCAAGATTGGTCATGTTGAAACTCTATATCAGGGAAACAAAATGCAGAAGGTGTTGTTCAGACCCCTATGACAGAAACCCGCGGCACCCTAATCGGCATCTACAAAGCCGACGGCGGAATCGTTGGTGAGCTCTCATACTTCTTCGGCCACCTGATTGGCGTTCGAAGTTGCACACTCTGCGACATCACTCATTCGCCAATCATGAAGAAGTCTTCCTTCAAGGCTCTTGAACGCCACCTGCTCGCAGAACACGGTGTCGCTGTTCGTATGCTTCACATGAATGAGCGCAACGAGCGAGAGCAAAAGGCATCCGAAGGGCGCGAGCCGTGCATCCTCTTGGAATACCCCGATGAATCGATTTCGATGTTCATCGACTCTGCAGACCTCGCCACTTTGTCGGGCAGCGTGAGCTCACTAAAGAAGCTCATCAAATCTAGACTCGACCTATACCTATAAGGAGAAATCATGGATGAGCGTCAGTTACTAGAATTTTGGAACAAGCAGCGCAACCAGTTGATGTTCGCTCAACTTGCACCGACCTTCTTGCTCATCACCACGGTGGGTCTGGTTGAGCAAATTCGCGAAGCCGGCACGTTTGCGGTTTGGGCGACGCTGGGCATAATGGCAGCATCCGGCATTCTTGGCGCCCTCGCCGAATACTCGGCAGCGCACGAGGCTCAGTCGGTGGCTCGCGACTTGGCGAAGCTCGAAAACCCAAGCGAGCTGACCAAAACCATCGTTAAGAACGCCGTTTGGTTGCACGTGGCCAAATACCTGACTCCAGCCATCTTCATCGGCATCTTTATTGCACTCGTGCTGGCTCTGATCTAGCCCGAGCGCTAACGCGACCGAACGCCATCGACTTGACCATCACTAAATTCACCGCCAGCGACCTTGGCGATCTTCGCCCTGACCAACCCGTTGTTGTTCTGCTGCACGGGTACGGGGCGGATGAACGCGATCTGCCCGGCGTCATGAGCTACTTGCCAGAGTTGCCCTGGGTGTCACCGCGAGCGCCACACCCAACCGAGTTTGGTGGTTTCGCTTGGTATGGAGTCGAACGGGTTTTGAACCCGAACCTCGACGACGTGATGCCGCCAACCGACGCGCTTTGGGAATGGCTTGACGACGTGCTCAGCCCCAATCAACCTCTCGTGGTGATCGGGTTTTCGCAAGGTGGTCTAATGGCAACCCAGCTGCTGCGAACCCGCCCCGAGCGAATCTCGGCATGCGTCATCCTCGCGGGTTTTGTCGCAGATGTTGAAATGCCGGCCGATGAGGCTCTGCGCCTGACCAAGCCGAAGGTGCTCTATTGCCGCGGCGCGCGAGACACTGTTGTGGCCAAGGATGCTGTGGCTGGGCTTAACCGATGGCTTCAGTCACACACCCGAGCTCAGACCAAAACCTACGAAGGTCTCGGGCACAGCATCGATGACCGAGTTATGAACGATGTGGCCGATTTTGTAGCCGCGTCGATTCGCTGAATAGCCGGCCAACCTCCACCCTTAGAGGTCAAGCCCCTCAGGGAATCTTGAGCCACCCTTGAAGTTTCCGTAAATCGGGCGATCACCATCAGTTACTGCGTCAATCAGCAGGTCACCGCCGACGAATGCTCCGCGCCAAGAGGCACCGAGCCCGCCGAAGACCTCTTCGCGGTCACCTCGTGAACGCGGCGCATTGATGCCGAACTTGAATGCCGAAATCTCTTCACGAACGCGCTTGGCGAAAGCCATGTCATCTGTTGCGACCGAAGACACCAAGTTTCCGTTCGAAACATTCATGGCAGCGATGAACTCCGCCTCGGTGTCAACCAGCACGATCGAGTCGATTGGACCGAAAGGTTCACCGTGGTGCAGTGACCAAGCGCGAGGTGGCTCTAGAACGGTGGCCGGCGCTACATAGGCCGAAGTGTCTTGACCCGCGATAAAACGCCCGTGGTCGAGGCTTCCAACATAAAGGGGAATGCCGCCGGTTGTGATTGCCTCGGCAAACTGCGAGCGCAATTCTGCTGCCTTGGTGGCGTGAATCACTGGGCCGAACTCGAGCTCCGGCAGGTCATCCTCGTCATTTTCAACAGCGAGCGGATGCCCGAATCTCAAGCCTTTGACAATCGGCAGGTACATCTCAAGGAACTCTGGGAACAGTCTGCGCTGAACCACGTAGCGCGGGTAGGCTGTGCAGCGCTGCTTGGCGTATTCGAAGCCTTTGCGGATGTGCGGGGCGAGGTTGTCCCAGTCTGAGAAGTCCCAGACACCCCAGGCGTTCAATCCCTCTTGTTCGAGAATGTGACGTTTGTCGAAGTCTGCCAAGCGCTCGAGAGTGGCCCTACCATTTGATCGGCCACCAACGAAAGCGAAAGCGCCAAGTTCTGGCGAAGAAACAAGAGCGTCGCTCAGCTCTGCACCAACACCGCTCAACAGAGTAACCGGCAACCCCGCCTGAGCCATGACGGCGTGGGCGAGTGTGAGTGCGTGAAAGCCGCCCTGAGATGGAGTCTTAGCGATTGCCGCATTTCCGGCGAGCATTTGAACAAGTTCTGCGTGAACCAAAACGCTCAGCGGATAGTTCCAAGATGCGATGTTCGAGATAGGGCCGCTTAGCGGAGTGCGACCTTCTAGCTGGCGATCGATTTGAGTGACGTACCA
>JBDLUM010000064.1:0-4469 GCA_039805305.1 Actinomycetota bacterium | reverse complement strand
AGACTCGAGGCGGTTAGGCCCTTACCGAGTGATGATGCAACACCTCCGGTGACGAAAATGTGACGTGTTCTACCGGATTCCATTGCTTCTGCCATGGAATTACAGCCTACCAATTACAGAGCCCGCGAAATGGCTCGACATGGATATTCGCGAAAGAATTTATGCGAATTCGGCGAGCGCACGTTCGCGCAACTCTGCTGCGTGTGCCAAGCCCGATTCCGAGTCACTTAGACCCGAAAGCATACGAGCCAGTTCCTCGATTCGGGCGGCTGAGTTCAGCGCGACGACGTCGGTGGCCGTGAACTCGGTAGAACTGGTTTTCAACACTCTGAGATGGGCATTTGCGTAGGCAGCAACCTGAGCCAAGTGAGTAACTACGATGACCTGCGCTCGCTGAGCAAGCATTGCCAATCGACGACCAACTTCAATGGCAGCAGCACCGCCAACTCCGGCATCCACTTCGTCAAAGATGAAGGTTGGCGCTTGCTGAGTCTCGGCCAGCACGACCTCGATAGCCAACATGATGCGCGAGAGCTCACCACCGCTAGCACCCTTGCCCAACGGGCGCGGTTCTGCGCCCGGATAGGAGCTCAGCTGAATTGAAACGGCATCCTGTCCGTGGCTTCCATAAGCGTCTGCGTATGTGACATCGACCACCAGACTCGCTCCGCCCATGGCCAGCTCTCTCAGTTCAGCAGTAACCAAGTCGGCAAGCCTTGAAGCTGCCTCAACACGGATGGAGGTCAGGGCATCGGCTTGGATCTTGAGAAGAGTCGAGAGTTCTTGATACTCAACGCCCAGCTGGTCAATGGTCTCGGAAGATGAATCAAGCTCGAGGAGGCGATCTGAGGCTGTGCTTTGATAAGCGATAACTTCTTCAAGCGTCGGCCCGTATTTGCGCATTGCCGCGGTCAACGCAGCGCGACGGTCCTGAATTAGGTTGATCTCCCCCGCGCCCTCTAGGTCCAACGAGGCAAGATAACTGGAGATTTCACCCGAGGCGTCAACCAATTGAACGCTTACGGCCTTTAGTTGTTCGGCCAAACGACCCAACTCTGGGTCATGGCTCGCAACCTGCTCCAGCGAGCGTCTTGCCTGGCCGATGAGGCCGAGGGCGTCTGGTGCGTCACCGAAGCCTTCCGAAGAGAGAGCTTCGTGTGCAAGCGCAGCCGCAGCCCTCAGAATCTCTAGGTTGTTCAATCGCTCAGCTTTATCGGCGAGCTCCACATCCTCGCCGACTCGAGCATCTAACTTTTCCAATTCGGCTACCGCTTGACGAAGTTCCTCCGCTTCGGCAGCTCGCGCGTCTAGCGAAGCCTTCAAATTCTCAAGTCGCTGGGTCAACTCGCGCCAAGACTTATACGTCGCCTGGTAGGCAGCAAGCGCCTCGTTCAGCAGAGTGCCACCAAATTGGTCTAGTGCCTCGCGCTGAGCAACGGCAGACTTCAAACGAATCTGGTCAGACTGACCGTGCACAACGACAAGCATCTCGCCTAGTTCGGTGAGAAGTCCAACCGGCACCGATCTGCCTGAAACTGAGGCGCGGCTTCGGCCTTCGGATGAAACCGATCGGTTGAGAATCAACTCACCCTGCTCCACCTCGGAACCAGCATCACGCACCCGGTCATTCACCGGGGAGTCTCCCCCGATAAGCCAGCGACCCTCTACGAAGGCCTGTTCTTGGCCGCGTCTAATCGCAGCGGTGTCTGCACGTTCGCCGAGCAACAGTCCAAGCGCTGACAAAACCATGGTCTTTCCGGCGCCAGTCTCACCTGTGATTACTGTTAGCCCCTTGCCGAATGGCAAACGTGCCTCTTGAATCACTCCAAGATCACGGATGTAAATCTCTTCGATCATTTAGTAACTATTCAGCCTTGTGAGCTTCATCCAAGCCGCGCCAACCAGCGACAGGCAAAGCGAACTTCTTAACCAGACGGTCAGTGAAGGTGCTGTTTCGAAGGCGCGCCAGCAAAACTGGCTTTTCAGATTTGATCACTTCTACGCGAGCACCAGGAGGCAGCTCCCAGGTGCGGCGACCGTCACACCACAGGACACCCTGGCCGGCGCTGCGCTGCAGAACCTCAACGGCCACCATAGCCTCAGGCTTGATTACAAGTGGACGCGCGAATAATGCGTGAGCGCTCAGCGGCACCAACAAGAGAGCTTCAACTGAAGGCCAAACTACGGGGCCTCCCGCAGAGAACGCGTAGGCAGTTGAACCGGTAGGCG
Source organism: Actinomycetota bacterium (assembly GCA_039805305.1). Taxonomy (GTDB): domain Bacteria; phylum Actinomycetota; class Actinomycetes; order Actinomycetales; family Microbacteriaceae; genus Rhodoluna. The sequence goes on along the minus strand of JBDLUM010000064.1, from coordinate 2,240 downwards.
TTGCAATCACGATGCCATCGCAGCCAAAACTTGAGAGCGGGTGCTCTTCAACCTCAACCACGACCTCGAGCATACGTTCGCGCTCGCTCTTCTCGACCGTTGCCTCGTTGAGAGCCCAGGTTTGGAAGACCTGTTTGCCTTCGACGTACACGCGCACATCTAGAGCCATGCGCTCTTTGACCACGTAGTCCTTGGCAACGACGCGGTCTACCGCCTCAGCTAGGCCATCACGTTCACTTTCCGCAAGGAAGCCCACGTGGCCGAGGTTGATTCCAACCAGCGGAACTTCGGCCTCTCGGACGATCTCGGCAGCTTTTAGGATTGTGCCGTCGCCACCAAGGACCATGGCAACTTCAAGTTCGGCTAGTACGCAATCGCGCTCGAGCAACTGAACATGATCTGGCAGGTTGGTTGCAGCGTTGTTTTGCTCGCGCGAAAAAGTCAGCAACTCATCGTGATCGGCAGCCAACATTACTGGAACGATTCCGGCGCTGACCAATTTTTGGCAAGTTTCTAGCGCTGCAGACATTGCTTCTGGACGGCGCGTGTGAGTTACGAGCAGAACTTTACGCACTGCACTCATTTGCCCTCCTTGGCTAGAGCTTCGATCCTGTCTGTCCATTTTGACCGATTAATCGGCTCAAGTGGGCTCATCCACACGACATACTCAATGTTTCCATGTGTGCCGGGTAGTTCAGAACGGGTGAGACCGCGAACACCGATGCCCAAATCGTGGGCGCAATCAACGACCTGCTTTATTGCTGCAGCCCGAAGACGATGGTCTGTGACGATTCCCGAGGCGTGAAGTGATTGCTTGCCAACCTCAAACTGCGGCTTGATCAGCAGCACGTAGTCTGCCTTTGGCGCGACAGATAACACCTGCTCTAGAACGAGCGTAAGTGAGATGAATGAGAGGTCACCAACCACGAGATTGATGTCGATCTTGTCAGAAGAGATGCCGCTGGCTTCCGCCAGGGTGTCCAACGATAGGTCGCGGGCATTGAAGCCCTCCATGCTGATTACTTTCGGATTGTCGAGTAGCTCCAGCGCCATCTGGTCGTGACCAACGTCGATGGCGAAAACACGACCCACCCCGCGGCGCAATAGGACGTCGGTGAAACCCCCGGTAGAGGCACCAACATCCAAGGCGGTCTTGTTGACTGGGTCAATTTCGGCGAAAACGTCGAGAGCCTTGGCCAGCTTGTGTCCGGCTCGACTCACGTAGTCAACGGCCTCTAGTACAACAATCTCTGCACCGTCTACGACGGGCTGGGATGCCTTGCGGGCGGCTCTTCCATTGATCAAAACGCGGTCAGCGTCGATCAGCGTTGAGGCGTGATTTCTAGATCTGGCGAGTCCTAGCTCAACCAGTGCGACGTCTATGCGCAACTGCTTACCGGTTCGAATCTGAGTCGTTTAGAACCGACTCGAGTTCGTCTCGAAGCGCAGCGAACTCGTTGACCTGCTGGTCCAGCGGAAGCGCAGCGATGCGCTCAACCTCGGTCTTTACCTGTGAAACAAGTTCTTCTGACATACCTCAAGCCTATTCGTTAGTTGGTCAGCGACCTATTCGTAGAGCGCAGGCTCCACGTCAAGCGCATAAATCGGTAGCTCGCTTCCATAGATGACCGCACATGCAGCGCGAAGCGCACCAATGCTCTTTGGGTCACCGAAAGTCACGACAACCTTGTTTGCTAGCAACTCGACTTCAGCACCATCGCATGAATAGCCGCGCTTAGTCTTCTTTGGCCCCTTGTATGGCTTGAGTAACTCGGCCATGGACCCAATGATGTAAGTCGGTCGGCCCTCTGGTTTGATGCCGATGACTTCCTTACGGGTGCTAACACCAGTGAGAACCAGCACTGAATCGATTCCGGCACGATTGGCGCCAGTGATGTCGGTGTCAATTCGGTCACCGATAAACAGAGCCTTTTTGGCACCGAAGTGTTCGACGGCGGTATGAAAGATTGCCGGCTCCGGCTTTCCAGCGACAATCGGCAACTGACCAACCGCGGTGTGCACCGCAGAAACAAGTGTTCCATTGCCAGGTGCAAGACCCTTTTCCTGTGGAAGCGTCCAGTCCTGGTTGGTCGCCACCCACTTTGCTCCGTTTTGAATGGAGAATGATGCTTCGGCAAGGTCTCGCCACGATACATCCGGAGCAAAACCCTGAATCACGGCGTCTGGCTTCGAATCAGAATCTGCGACGAGTTCAAAACCGCCTTCGGTCACCCGGGCAC
>JBDLUM010000063.1:0-4032 GCA_039805305.1 Actinomycetota bacterium | reverse complement strand
ACTCGGAGTACTCTTTCGAAGATCTGATTTCGATGGCCGCTGCCGGCTCGAAGTCAGATTTCTTGGGGCATCCCGAGTTGGCCAGACTGGCATCGGTGAATCCCTCCAGCGCTCTTGAGCTGGTCTACCGATACCTAAACGCCTTGCCTAAGCTCACCGAACAAGACATTCCGACGTTAGAAAAGTGGACCGAGCTTTTCGCAGCGCTAGGTGCCACACCAAAGGCACAGGTTGTCTATGCCTACCTGCTCTCTAAGGCAGGCAACTTAGCTGGGGCAAGCCAAGTCGCTAGAAAAATTTCGACTGCTCGAGGCTTCGATTTCGAACTGATGATGCTTGGCACTCGTCTCGCGATGCTGTCTGGCAACCCGGTGACACCGGTGGTGCAGGCCCTGACGAACCTCGAAGAGCAACTCGGCTATGCCGGTGCCTTGCCGAACAACAAGAAAGAACCCAAGGTTTCGGTCATTCTGACTTCTTACAACCAGGCTGAGAGCCTGCAGTCGACGATTGACAACGTTCTTGCCTCGAACTATTCGAACCTCGAATTGATTGTGGTTGATGACTGCAGCACGGATGCTTCGCAGGATGTTCTTGCTAGAGTCACTGACCCTCGCGTGCGCAAGGTCATTTTGCCTGAAAACGGCGGGCCTTACATGGCGAGAAACACCGCGCTTAAGGTTGCCAAGGGCGATCTGATCGCTTTCCACGACTGTGGTGATTACGCATCACCTAACCGAATTCGCATGCAGGTAGAGGCTTTGCTCGCCGAGCCAGATGTGAAAGCCGTTCGCACCAGACACCTTCGTTTGACTGAAGAGGGCGTTCCGATTCTCGAAAACAACGCACAGTTTGCAGGCGAAGCACCGGTAACCATGCTTGTTCGCCGCGAAGTTTTCAAACAGGTCGGAGTTTTCTTGCCGACTCGCACCAGAGGCGATGTTGAATTCTTGCGCAGGCTTCAGGCTGTTTTCGGTGACGACTGCACCTCTCTGGTCAACTTTCCCTTCTACACCGCGGCTGCTCCTAACAACTCGGTTAGCTTCGAACATGAGACCGTTCGAAAGTTCGTGCGTCAGTGCGGTGTTTGGCACGCAGCTATCAAAGAAAACCCGAGCATCTTCGACAACTGGAAAATCGACGGCCTGCTGCCCTTTGAAATTCCAGCTGAACTTTCACCCGACTCGGTGACAGCTGCATCAAGGTAAACTTGACGAGTGCCTATCGGCACAAAGTCTCCCTTGAAGAAATGAGAGCTCATGCCTGCTGTCGTGATCATCGGAGCCCAGTGGGGCGACGAAGGTAAAGGCAAAGCCACCGACCTGTTGGCCGAACACATCGAGTATGTGGTCAAGTTCAACGGCGGTAACAACGCTGGTCACACCGTGGTCATCGGCAACGAGAAGTATGCTCTTCACCTTCTTCCGTCGGGCATTTTGACGCCAGGCGTCATCCCAGTTATTTCTAACGGTGTCGTCATCGACCTCGAGGTTCTGTTTCACGAAATCGACGCACTCAACGCTCGCGGTATCGACACCTCACGTCTGCGCGTTTCGGCCAACGCCCACGTCATCACGCCTTATCACGTGACCATCGACAAGACCACCGAGCGCTTCTTGGGCAAGCGCGCCATCGGCACCACCGGTCGCGGCATTGGCCCAACCTATGCCGACAAGATCAACCGCGTTGGCATTCGAATTCAAGACCTGTTCGACGTTTCGATTCTTCGCCAGAAGGTCGAAGGGGCGCTGGTTCAAAAGAACTCACTACTCACCAAGGTTTACAACCGTGCTGCCATTCGCGTTGACGAGGTTGTGGCCGAGCTGCTCACCTACGCCGAGCGCCTGCGCCCAATGGTTGCCGACACTGCTCTTGAGCTGCACGAAGCACTCGAAGCGGGCAAGACCGTGCTGTTTGAAGGCGGCCAGGCAACCATGCTTGACGTCGACCACGGAACCTACCCGTTCGTAACTTCGTCAAACGCAACCGCCGGTGGAGCATCCACGGGTTCAGGCATCGGCCCCCGCGAGTTCAAAACCGTCATCGGCATCGTCAAGGCCTACACCACCCGCGTTGGTGCAGGGCCTTTCCCAACCGAACTGTTCGATGCGTGGGGCGAGCAACTGCGCGCCACCGGCCACGAATACGGCACCACCACAGGCCGCCCGCGCCGCTGTGGTTGGTATGACGCCCCGATCGCCCGCTACTCGGCGCGCATCAACGGACTAACCGACTTCGTACTCACCAAGCTAGACGTGCTCACCGGCATCAAAGAGATTCCGGTTTGCGTGGCCTACGAGGTTGACGGCAAGCGCGTCGAAGAAGTGCCTGTTTCGCAGAGCGACTTTCACCACGCCAAGCCGGTTTATGAAATGTTCCCTGGCTGGGATGAAGACATTTCGACCTGCCGCACCTTCGACGAGCTGCCGAAGAATGCCCAAGACTATGTTGTTGCTCTAGAAAAATTGAGCGGATGTCGCATCTCGGCGATTGGCGTGGGCCCGGCTCGCGACGCAATCATCGTGCGCCACGACATGCTCGAGGCTAAATAGGTTTTATTGCCGAAGTCGCTCGGCTTGCGAGCGGCCTGCTCTAGTTGCTAGGGCGCTGGAGTTTCGCGCAGCTTTGCGCGTTCATCCGCCACCAAAATCGGGTAGCAAATTTCTTCGGTGCGAACAATCTCTCGGTTGATGGCCTCAAGGCCCAAAACCACGTCGCCAGTCAGCGCCGAGAAGCCGGCATCGCTTAGTCGCAAGAAAGATTCGTAAACCAGGCCATAGTCAGAGTTTGAGTCGTTGAACTCTGGGTCATAAAGTTCGATGGCGTCGTCGCTGGCGTTGAGCACCTTCTTTACGGCGTCGTCTACGCCGTCTTTTTCGGCGCGAAGTGCCTCATAGAAACCGGTGCAGGCAATGACATTGTTCTTGGCAATCTGTTCGGAGCGAACGTCTGGGTAGATGACCTGACCATAGAAAACGACGCCACCAATAAGCGCGGCGGCAACGCCAACGGTTGCGTAGATCCAGGCGCGAGAGCCTTTGGGCTTCGTTGTGCCAGCCACTTTTTCGGTCGTTGGGGCTTTTTCAGCCTTGACAGCTTTGGTTTTCTTTTCGGTCACGATTCCTCCACTCTCAAGGATAAATCGTTACTGCCCCTTGATGAGCCCGAACGGCTTGGCAACGTCGATTTCAACCTTGGAGTTCGCTGTGCCGTCTGCAGCTCGAACCTCAGGTTCTTCACTGATTGTGCCCATGCAACGTGCCACACCCCCAGCCGACATTACGGCTTGGTAGAGGTCTTCGAGATTCTCAGATTTAACCTTGCCGATAACCAACTGACCAAGAGCCACCAGCACCGTGTTGGTGCCGGCGTTGGCTGCCGATTGGCAAACGAGGGTGAGTTCGAGTGCTGTTTCGCCGACTGGTGCGGCAGTGTATCCGTCGGTGTCAATCGACCAACCGTCAACACCACTCTCGCCGACGAAGAGGGGAGCGCTTCGGGCCTCTTCGACCAGCGCGAGGGGCAGCATGTTGCCAAACTTTTGAGCAACTCGAACCTGCTGCACGGCAAGATTTTGCGCCTGTTTTTGTGGCGCCATCTTGGCGAAGTAAACGAGCGAGGCAACAAACGTGAGCACGAAGATGGCGATCAACCACCAAGCCCCCGAACCGATCACCGAAATCGCCAAACTAGCGAAGAACGAGAAAACTAGAAAATACCAACAACCTTTTAGCACCATTTTGTGAATCTATCGCAGGCGTCAGACAATGTATTCATGGCCACGCATGACGAACTCGACGCCCCAGATGAGGCGATCGAAAATTGGGGTGAAACCGTGGTCACGCACGCCCCGTTCTATCGCACGCTTTACTACCCAGACGTGCTCGATTTGCGCCGCTGCGGCTATGAAATCGCCGACTTCGCCGACCTATTCGATCGGCTAGACGCGGCCGTGGTTTCGCAAGCACGCGTGGTTCACGGCCTGCTTCACCAACCGGGCGGCAACGCCATCTGGAACCCGCACCGAGCACG
>JBDLUM010000062.1:0-15912 GCA_039805305.1 Actinomycetota bacterium | reverse complement strand
CGCGTCAAGGCTGACTCCTATCAGAATCTGATTCAATGACATTTTTATCGGCCAAAGGTATACGCAAGGTGAACGTAGAGCCAACGCCAGGCTTAGAGAAAAGCTTCACTTCACCGTTGTGTGTAGCTGCCACATGCTTAACAATTGCAAGCCCCAAGCCAGTGCCACCGGTAGCTCTAGATCTTGATGGGTCGACTCGGTAGAAACGCTCGAAGATTCTGGTTTGGTCTTCTAGGGGAATGCCGATACCTGAATCGGTCACCGCAATTTCGGCAACGTCATCTACTTGCCTCAAACCCACACCGACCGGCGCGCCTTCTTCTGAATAGAGAATGGCGTTTTCAATCAGGTTCTTTACGGCCACGGTCAGCATCTCTGGGTCTCCGATGACCTCAACCCCTTCGGGTGCGTCATAAGTGATTTTTACATTTCGAGTTTCGGCCCGATAGGAGTTTCGATCTAGCGCCTCCATGACAACCGTCGAGAGGTCGACAACCTCGGCGTTTGCGACCACCTCGGCAGATTGAATGCGTGAAAGCTGAACTACGTCTTTGATGAGGTTAGTTAGGCGCTTAGATTCTTTTCTTAGGCTCTTCGAGAACTTCTCGACGGCGACCGGGTCGTCGGATGCATCGACCAGCGCTTCGGCCAGAAGGCTGATTGCACCAATCGGAGTTTTCAGTTCGTGCGAAATGTTAGTAATGAAATCGCGCCTGGTGTCATCCAAGCGTTTTGATTCGGTGTTGTCTTCGACCACCAACAACACGTTTGAGTCAGAAAGCTTCACCGCCCTAGCGTGAAGCACCACCTCATCAGATCGGGGTCCAACTACTACGTCTGCTTCAAGTGCCTCAACGCTCGACGTCTGAGATGCGCTGACCACGAGAGCCCTCAAATCGTCTTGAGCCAAATCGCGATTTCTCACTAGCCCTAGCGCTATTGCGCCAGGCGTTGCTCGAAGAACTTGGTTGTTGGGGGTAACCACCAGCGCGGTCAGAGAGAGAACCTCGAGCAGTTCTAGTGCGCTGTCTGAAGAATTCTCTTCATTGGCGGCAGCTGCATCACTTGCTCTGCGTTTCATGGTGACAAGCAGAGAGATGACCACGCCAATCGATGCTGCGAGAAACAGTGCCAAAACTATCTCTGAGATGTTCACAAGGTTAAGATTAGGTGATGACGGCGTTGGCACCGTTCGCTAGATTGAGCGAGATTTACGATTTTTCGCTCGGTTTAGCCCGCGTTAGTCAGGCGTTAACCTTGTGAATACAAGATTTAGTAGTAACCCTAAGGAGCGAGAATGGCACGCGAAGTCTTTCAACAGGAGCTAAAAGAAGTACAAGAGCGCCTTGTCGAGATTGCAAACGATGTAACCCGCATCATGCAGAACGCCTCGCATGCGTTCACGAAATCAGAGGTCTCGCTCGCAGATCAGGCCATTTCGCAGGCAGAATCAATTGGCGAAAAGGCTCTAGCGCTCGACGAACTTGTGATTCGCATCCTCGCTCGCCAGTCACCAGTAGCTCGCGACCTGCGCATCCTGGTCTCAGCTCTTCGCATCAGCGCATCGCTAGAGCGCATGGGTGCTCTAGCCGGGCACATCGCTCAGATTGCGCGTTTCAGATACCCAGGCTCGGCCATTCCTGAATCGCTTCGAGGCACGTTTGTTGAAATGGGCGTTCTAGACCTGGCTCTTGCTAACAAAATTGTGAAACTGCTCGGCGATCCAGACGTCGATGTTGCCCGTTCGATTCAGGCTGAAGATGAGCGTGTAGACGAACTTCACCGTCACGTTTTCGACACGGTTCTAGGCGATGACTGGAAAGAGAACGCAATGTTCACAGTCGACGTGACACTAGCGAGCCGTTACCACGAGCGTTTTGCCGACCACGTGGTCGACATTTCGTCAAAGTTGTCGTACCTCACCACCGGTGAGTGGAACGACCAAGACTAAGTCTTACTTTTTACCCTGAGCTGCGACTGCTGCAGCACCAGCGGCTGCAGCCTCTGGGTCTAGGTATTCTCCGCCAGCCACGATTGGCTTGAAGTTGGCATCTAGTCGGTAGACCAACGGAATTCCAGTTGGAATGTTCAACTCTGCGATGTCATCGTCAGAAAGCCCATCAAGGTGCTTCACCACCGCGCGCAACGAGTTACCGTGTGCGGTAACTAGAACCGTCTTGCCAGCTACCAAATCTTGTGAAATTTCGTCGTTCCAAAGTGGCAGCATGCGCACTAGAACATCTTTGAGGCACTCGGTTTTTGGAATGTTCTCGCCGAGATCTGCATAGCGCTCGTCGTGTGCCTGCGAAAACTCGTTGGCATCGTCAATCGGCGGAGGTGGCACGTCGAATGATCTGCGCCAAATCTGAAATTGTTCCGGGCCATATTCGGCCAAAGTCTGAGCTTTGTCTTTGCCCTGAAGCGCACCGTAGTGACGCTCGTTTAGGCGCCAGTCGCGCTTTACGTCGATCCATGAACGCTCAGCCGCATTAAGCGCGATGTGAGCGGTGTTGATGGCTCGCTTTAGACGAGAGGTATAAAGAAGGTCTGGCTTGATGCCCGACTCGGCCAGCAGTTCGCCGGCTCGTTTAGCCTCGGCGCGACCCTGATCGCTGAGATCAACATCCACCCAACCGGTGAAGAGGTTTTGCTGGTTCCAAACGCTGTTACCGTGGCGCAGAAGAATGAGAGTGTATTCAGACATGGTGCCAAGTTTACCTGCTCGCACAAACTAGCCTTGAGACCGTGGCAACCAAGAAACCAATCGGAACCGTGACTCGCGGCACCACCAACCCGAACCGCCTGCGTCGTGTCGATCGTTTCATCGCGAGCTTGGCCGTTGTCAAAGCGCACGGATGCACGGTGGTCGACCTCGGCTACGGAGCCTCCCCGATCACTGCGGTTGAGTTGCACGAGCGGTTGTCGAAACTTAACCCGAGCATCCGCGTGGTTGGCGTCGAGATCGATCGTGAACGTGTGGAGCGCGGACTCGCGGTTGCCAAGCCAGGGCTCGACTTTCTACTCGGCGGCTTCGAAACTCCCCTGCCGAGCGGGGTGGCGAGCGCCGATGTCATTCGAGCCTTCAACGTGCTGCGCCAGTATGACGAGAGTGAAGTGGCAGCTTCGTGGGCGCAGATGCAGGCTAGGCTCAGCGAAAACGGGCTGCTCGTTGAAGGCACTTGCGACGAGATTGGTCGGCTCTCAAGCTGGGTGACTCTCGATCGCTCGCAACCCCTCACCTTTACTATTTCGCTTCACCTGCCAAGCCTTGAAGCGCCTTCACAGGTAGCCGAACGCTTGCCCAAGGTTTTGATTCATCGCAATGTAGTCGGCGAAAAGATTCACGAATACCTTGCTGCGCTCGACCGCGCCTGGGTTAACCACGCACCGCTATCTACCTTCGGTGCGGTTCAGCGCTGGGTCGCAACTTGTGAATCCATCGCGGCCGCGGGTTGGCCGGTGAGGCGCAACCTCAAACGTTGGAAACTGGGTGAGCTGACGGTCGACTGGTCGGCCGTCGCCCCGAAAAGCGACTAGACGGTGGGGAGCTCCGCGCGAGCATCCTCTTCGCTCATGCCACTGGCGCAAAGCAGGTCGACCAGCAATGGTCGAAGAAGCAACAACACGGATGCTTCGCGAATCTGATCGGCAATACCGTGTTTCTTCGGGTCAAGTTGGTGAATGATTTCGACCAACATCTCTTGCGCGTCGTCGAGCACCTCTGGCTCTTGAACCGAACGGGCGAGAACACGGGTCGCATCACCGATTTGTTCGAAGAGGTCGGCGAGGTAAGGGCGAGGCTGGCGGTCTCGCAGCAAGAAGTCGATTCGGCGAACCACGACGCGAAGGTTGCGAGTGGCTAGGTCCATTCCGCGCATCAGGCGAACTTGACCGCGCAGCTCGTCACGATACTTTCGCAAGAACGGAGAAATGCGAGCAATCGAGATCGCGCTATCGAGCGACATACGCCAGTTGTCGACCAGGGGCTGCGTGCGGCGAACCTTGCGCAGCGTTTCATCGGCTACCTGAATGTCGACATCGCGAGTTGCCAGTTTGAGCGAGTCGACCGCCTCAAGAAAAATGTCGAAGAGCTTATTGGCGTCTAACCGGGCCAAACCTCTTGGGTCACGCGGAATGACTGCCGTGATCACGAGGGCTGTGACACCACCCACGATTCCGTCGATGCTGCGAACGAAGACGCCACCGTCTGGTTCAGGCAGAATCTGCACCAGCATGGCCTGAAGGCCAACGGTGAGGGCAAATGTTGCGCTTCCCGAGATGAATCTAGCGCTAAGAAGGCAAACCAAAAGAGTAAGAGCCAGTTGCCAAACGCCGTGGCCGAACACTTGCAACATGCCTTCGCTTAGTGCGATGCCGGTGATCATGCCAACTGCGGTTTCGAGAACGCGGCGCGGCCGGGCATCCCTGCTAAAACCGAGTGCGGTAATGGTTACTGTGACGGCCAACAGTGGCAACGCATGACCAAGCCCGTAGAAGGCGATTGAATAACCGGCGGTAGCACCCAGAACGATTTGAAGAATTGGCGCGAGAGACTCGATGGCTCTGCGGTAAGAATCTTTGAAGCTCCAGTGCAACTTTGGTGGCTTCACCTTTAGACCCGCTTTCCCATCAACAGGTTTGGGCGTGCCAACCCTGCAGCCTTGCCGGCGTCTTGTGGAACAATCACCTCGGCCGATGCAGCGATGTCGCCGAGCTCAGAAACGATGACCAGTTCGGCTTCGGTTGGCACGCCTCGCTGAACCAACGCGAGACCAATCGGCCCCTGCTCATAGTGCTGGGCCACCGAGGTGACAACTCCGCGAGCGCGATCAGATCGAGACCCGTCGGCCTGCATAACCCAAACTTCGTCACCGCGGTTCGGCAGGGAATGCTCTGAGCCGTCTAGGTGCAAAAACACCAAGCGTCTTGGTGGGTGGCCTAGGTTGTGTGTCTTGGCAACTGCCTCTTGGCCGCGATAGCAGCCTTTGCTCAGGTGCACGGCTGTGGTCATCCAGTCGACTTCATGTGGCATGGTGCGCTCGTCGACTTCGTGCAGCGAAGGGCGCCAGGCGGCGATGCGCAACGCTTCGAGAGCATCGGTGCCAGCCTCACCGTGAGTCGATGCAAACTTTTCAGCGTCGGCGATTGGCACCAAATATTCCCGGTAACTCCAGTCAGCGCCGACCTTGGTGCTGTAGCGAGCCCCACCCAAAACTAGGTTTGGCCATGGGTCGATCCAGGATGCTTCGACGTCGTCTAACTCGGCAACTGAACCGAATACGGCCCACTGCTCAGAAACGTTCGCTATTTCGACCTTGGAACGAAACATCATTCGGTCGAGCCAGGTGAGCAGAGCATCCACGCGGTCAATCGGCACGATGAGGCTGGTTGCCTCGCCATCATCGAAGGCATGAAAAACCTGCTCAACGTGACCCTGAACATCTAGCAAAAGTGCTTCACGCGACTGGCCCGGCTTTAGGTTTTTGAAATCAGAGGTGAGCATCGAATGCAGCCACTCGAGTCGATCTGCACCAGAAATTCGAATCACACCAAGGTCGAGGCGAACAACAGCTTTGCCTCTAGCAAGATTGCGCTGTTCAATCATCGGGTTACCGAAATGCGCCTTTGCAGTCATAACTACTCGACGCGTTCGAGTCGGCCCGAGGCGTGCGACTTAAGTTCACTGCCCGGAAGCGCGATGTCCCATGCCCAGAGCAAAGCGCCATCGACCAGGCCGTAAAGCCGCGTCGAGTGGCGATAAGTCTTTGCCGTCTCAAAAGCAACCCCGTGGGCCGAGGCCAAATCGATTCGCGCGTTTTTTACGAAGCCGCGGTAAAGCTCTGCAACACCACCCGGATGCAGCGTAGAAACCTCTAATTCGAAACCATTTTCGGTACGAAGTGCATCTAGGTCTTCGTGAGTTTTGATCGATGGCTCACCTTGGCCAAGCAATAGCCCTGGGCCATGGTCGGCAGCTTCGGCTGGGCGGGCAATACGCCAGAACCCAAGTTCGGTTGGTAGCGAGGCATCGCTGCCATCGGCAAGACGCACTTGAGAAACATAGTTGAGGTAGTTGGCGTCGGTGTAACTGAATTCGACCGTTTGCAAGAACTCGTGTTCTACAGGTGGCTGATCGCTATCTGGAGCTGAATAAGAGATGACGCCGCTGCCAGACCATTTGCCCGCTAAAAATGCGAGCGGGGTGAGTTCAAGGGGAAGACCCTCGGGCAGAACGAACAAGTTACTTTTGGCCCTTGAAGAGCTTGTAAAGAACTAGGGCTGAAACGCCCGCGATGGCCAGAGAAGCAAGTACGAGAAGACCTGTGAAGAAGATTTCAGCTGCGAGGATCATGTGGCAAGTTTACCGCTTAGAAGCGAAAGAGAAATAGATAACCGCTAGCGACACTGAGAATGACATAGCTACCGCCAGCCACATAGATAAGCTCGGTAACGATGCCGGTTGCGCTGGCCTTTACAAGGTGAATCATGCTCACGGTGGCGATTGAACCGGCCAGAATAGCGCCGTACCAGGCGAGCGCAGAGTCGGCAGGCGCCGCAGCGGTAACGACCACCGTAGTTGCTGCAACAGCAACCCAGATTGCGATGATTTGCGACCAAGCTCTTTTCACAGTTCCATCATGCCCTAACGGCACTAAATCTGACTGTAAACTTCACTAAATACGCTTGGAGGCTCGACTTGGCGCAACTTCTGGTTTTATCGGCTCAGCCCGACACCGAAGTTCTGCCTGCGCTCGCCCTGCTCCCCCACAAAGTTCGTCACATTGCCGCCGAGCCGGCCAGCCTGGTCAACGCACCGGCCGCCGATTTGATTTTCTTGGATGCTCGCCGCGACCTAACCGGATCGAAATCTCTCGCGACCCTGCTGATGACAACTGGGCTCTCGGCTCCACTGATTGTTGTAGTTACCGAAGGCGGAATGGCTGCGATTTCGCACGAGTGGGGCGCAAGCGACATCATTCTCGACTCGGCCGGCCCTGCAGAGATCGATGCGCGCATCCGCTTGAGCATTGAGCGCAGTTCGACTGGCTCTGACAGTAGCGAACTGATTTCGGCTTCGGGCGTCGTGATTGACGACGCAACATACTCGGCCAAAGTTCACGGCAAACCGATGGACCTCACCTTCAAAGAGTTTGAACTTTTGCGCTTTCTGGCGCAGCATCCTGGCCGCGTATTTTCTAGAGAGCAGCTGCTAAGCGAAGTGTGGGGCTACGACTATTTCGGCGGCACCCGAACCGTGGATGTTCACATTCGAAGGCTTCGTGCAAAGCTGGGTGACCTCGAAGCGCTGATTGGAACCGTGCGCAACCGCGGGTACTGCTTCAACCTGAGCAAAGACGACCAGGCTATAAACGCCTGAGCTATGTTCACCTTCTCGAAACCTTAAAGTGGCAGGATAACGGGTATGTCTTCTGAAGAAACCATGGCAATTGACCTGCCCGACTATAGCTATATGCCGCTGGATCGTTTTCTAGACCGCGAGCTCAGCTGGTTGGCTTTCAACCAACGCGTTCTCGAACTGGCCGAAGACAAAGACATGTTTTTGCTCGAAAGAGTGAACTTTTTGGCAATTTTTGCTTCTAACCTTGACGAATTTTTCATGGTGCGCGTCGCCGGGCTTAAGCGTCGAATTGCGGCTGGCTTAGGCGTAGCATCCGCTTCAGGTTTAGAACCCGGTGAAGTGCTTCGACAAATCAGCGACGAGGCGCACCGACTTCAGCTTCGTCATGCAACTGTTTTTCGCGAAGAGATCGAACCTGCCCTGCGTGCGAAAGGTATTCGTCTAGAAACTTGGGATGGCCTGAGTGAGGCCGAACAGACCGAGCTGAGCGACTATTTTGAAAACCAAATCTTTCCGGTACTCACTCCTTTGGCAGTAGACCCGGCGCACCCGTTTCCATACATCTCGGGTCTGTCGCTGAACATGGCGGTAATGCTTCGAAACCCCGACGGTAAAGACCAATTTGCACGCCTGAAGGTGCCGCCACTGCTGCCACGGTTTGTGCGCATCCAAGGCAGTGCCACCAGCACTTCACCTCGCTATCTGCCTCTCGAAGAAATCATCGGGCAGTTCTTGGGGCAGCTGTTTCCTGGCATGCAGGTGCTTCAGCACCACACGTTTAGGGTTACTCGCAATGAAGACCTCGAGGTTGACGAAGACGAGAGCGAAAACCTGCTTGAGTCACTAGAAAAAGAACTGCTTCGTCGTCGCTTCGGCCCACCGGTTCGACTTGAGGTTGCCAACAACATCAACCCACAGGTGCTCGAGCTTTTGGTTCGCGAACTCGACATCGAAAAAGACGATGTTTATCATCTGCCTGCACCACTTGACCTAACCGGGTTGTTTGAGATCGCGTCACTCAAGCGCAACGAGTTGCATTTTGCCCCGCATCCGGTTGTCACCAACCGCTATCTAACTCATGCGGAAGACGAAACATTGAGCATTTTCAAAGTTCTGCGCGAGCGTGAAGTTTTGGTGCACCACCCATATGAGCGTTTCTCGACTTCGACGCAAGCGTTTTTGGCACAGGCTGCGGCTGACCCCAAGGTGTTGGCGATCAAGCAGACCCTTTATCGCACTTCGGGTGACTCACCCATTGTTGACGCGTTGATCGCCGCAGCTGAGGCTGGCAAGCAGGTTCTCGCACTCGTAGAAATCAAGGCCAGGTTCGATGAGCAAAACAACATCACCTGGGCTCGAAAGCTCGAACAGGCCGGCGTACACGTGGTCTACGGCATCGTGGGCCTCAAAACTCACTGCAAACTGTCTCTGGTTATTCGTCAAGAGGGCACCAAGCTACGCCGTTACTGCCACATTGGAACGGGTAACTACAATCCAAAGACTGCTCGCTTCTACGAAGACTTTGGTCTTCTAACAGCGCGCGAGTCGGTTGGCGAAGACCTCACCAAACTCTTCAATATGTTGAGCGGGTATGCGCCAGATGCAGCATTCTCGTCTCTGCTCGTTTCACCGAACGGTGTGCGTGATGGGCTCGTCGAACGAATCGATGCCGAAATTGCTCACCAAGCCGCTGGTCGCCCTGCACGAATTCGCCTAAAGATGAACTCGTTGGTCGATGAGCAAATCATCGATGCCCTCTATCGCGCAAGCATGGCTGGGGTTCCGGTCGACATCTTTGTGCGAGGCATGTGCTCGTTGAGACCAGGTGTGCCTGGGCTGAGCGAAACAATCAAGGTGCGATCAGTGTTGGGGCGCTACCTAGAGCACTCCCGTGCGTTTGCTTTCGCAAACGGCGGCGACCCCCGCTATTACATCGGGTCGGCCGACATGATGCACCGAAACCTAGACAGACGTGTTGAAGCACTAGTTCAGTTGGTTCAACCCGATCACATGCAAGAGATTGAGTCGCTGTTCGATTTGGCTATGTCTGACGAGGCTGCGGCTTGGCGCTTAGGCAGTGACGGCGTTTGGACTCGACACAAACTTTCAGCCGAAGGCAACAAGCTAGTCGATGTGCAAGACGAAGTTATGCGTCGAATCGGCGCTAAGCGAGGCCGCAACTAGATGACGGTTTTTGCGGCAGGCGCGCTCTGCTGGCGAGAGGTCGACGGTCAGTTGCTCATCGCCATAATTCATCGAAAGCGCTACGGCGATTGGTCTTGGCCCAAAGGCAAAGTTGACCCAGGTGAGTCACTTCCTCAGGCTGCGGTGCGAGAAATTCGCGAAGAAACCGGCTACAAGGTAAAACTCGGGGTGCACCTTGGAAAGCAGAACTACATGCTGCAGAACGGTGCAGCCAAAGAGGTTCATTACTGGGCAGCAAAAGTGACCGACAAGGCCTTGGCCAAGAGCACCTTCAAGCCAGATGAAGAAGTCGAGAAGGTGGAGTGGAAGACCCCCGCCGAACTCGAACTATTGCTCAGCTACGAGCAAGACAAAGAGTTCCTCACAAAAATCGTTGACCTGCATAAGCAGGGCTTTCTAATGACTCGCCCTTTTGTCTTGTTGCGTCATGCCAAGGCGACCCCGAGAGGGCAGTGGCCAAAAGATGAGGCTCACCGGCCGCTGTTACCGCTTGGTCAAGAACAAGCCAAGGCAATCGTGCCGATTTTGGCAGCGTATGGAATCGAAAAAGTTGTTAGCAGCCCGTGGGCTCGCTGCGCCAACACAGTTTTGCCTTATGCCCGCTCCAAGGGGCTCAAACTAATCGAGCGCGGCCAACTGACCGAGTTCGGCAATGCAAACGGGCCACAGCGCACGGCAAAAACCGTCGAAAAACTTCTGGCCACGGGTTCAGCCGCTGTGCTCTGCAGTCACCGCCCGGCCTTGCCGACCATCCTCGACACCATTTCAAAACATGCCACACCCGCGCAAGAAATTTTGATTCACGAAGCTCGAGCACTCGAGCCCGGCCAGATGTTGATTGTGCATCTCACCAAGGGTTCAGGAAATAAGCGCCGTGTTGTCGGGTTAGAAATTCAAACACCAACCATTAAGTCTGAGGAAACCAATTGAACGAATTTGAGCAGTGGGTAGATTCACGCAACAGCGCTTGGCGCAACCCTACAGGCTTCTTGTCGGTGACCAGCATGAACTGGCTAGATGAGAACCCTCAAACCTTCGGCGACTTCTCGGGCTCTTGGCACGCGATCGACCACGAGGTGTTTAGCTTCGGGTTCGAAAGAGCCGCCGGGCAGAGTTGGGTTGTCGAGCACGGTGGCGAAGTCATGGTGCCGATGGCTGACGGAGTTCTTGAGCTGGCCAGCCGCGGCGGCCGAATCATCTTGCGACCTAGAAACTCCAAGTCGCCGGCCCTGGCCCGATTCGATGGCGTAAAAGTTTTCGACTACAACCCGAAATTCCGCGTGGATGCTCGGCTCGAGGCTGACGAGAGAAACGTTGGCGTATCTTCGGTTGCCGGTGAGCTGGGCAACAACTACGACTCCCCGGGTCGCTTGGTGTTCGAACTTGACGGTCGAGAACACGAGTTGATCGCTTTCAACCGACCAGACCCTGACGTGCTCTGGGTGCTTTTCAAAGACGCAAGCGGAGGCAAGAGCACCTACGGCACGGGTCGATCAGTTTCGGCAAAACGTCACGGCGACCACTGGGTGATCGACTTCAACATGTCGGCGAATTTTCCGTGCGCATACACCGACTTTGCTACCTGCCCGCTTGCCCCAAGTGAAAACAAACTAAGCGTTGCGATTGTGGCGGGCGAGCAAACCCCAAGCTTCAAGATCACCTCAGAAGGAATCAAAGACCAGTGAGATCTGAGTCCCTAGCAACAGGACTCCCTCTTCTCAAGAACGCGAAGGGGCAACCAGCCCTGTGCCTAGTGACCGGTGCAACCGGCTACATTGGCGGGCGACTTATTCGTGAGCTGCTTGCCCACGGCTACCGCGTGCGCATACTTGCCCGTAACCCTGAGCGTTTGCACGAGCATCCGTGGTTTGACCAAATCGAGATTGCCACCGGGGACGCGCACGACCCAAAGGCTCTGGCGAATGCTCTAAAGGGCGTGGATGTTGCGTACTACCTGCTTCATGCACTGATGAGCAAAGACGACTTCGAGGCCGAAGAACGGTCTCTGGCACACGGATTCTCGGCTGCTGCCAAGAGCGCGAAGGTTTCGCGAATCGTCTATCTGGGCGGAATCATCGCCGAGTCAGAGACATTGTCGCCGCACTTGAAAGCACGCACCGAAACTGGCGAGATTCTTCGCGCATCGGGCGTGCCAACCATCGAACTTCGCGCCGGCGTGGTGATTGGCTCGGGTAGCGCATCGTTCGAGATGCTTCGCTACCTAACCGAACGCCTACCGATTATGACCGTGCCGAAATGGGTGAACAACCGCATTCAACCAATCGCCATTCGCGACGTGCTTCGCTACCTGGTCGGTGCGGCTGCGATCGACTCGAAGGTCAATGGCTTTTTCGACATCGGCGGCCCAGAGGTTTTCACCTACAAAGAAATGATGATGCAGTACGCCGCGGCGGCTGGTTTGCGAAAACGAATCATCATTCCGATTCCGGTGCTAACGCCAAGACTGTCATCGGGCTGGGTGGGTCTAGTGACCCCAGTGCCATACACGCTGGCAAAACGTCTGGTCGCGAGCCTCAAGAATGAAGTGGTGGCTTCAGATTCTCGCATCCGTGATTTGATACCAGACCCGGTTGGTGGCCTAACGCCGTTCAAGAGCGCTGTGCAGCTAGCACTGACCCGCATCAAAGAGGCCAACGTTGAAACCCGCTGGACAAACGCTTCGGTGCCTGGCACGCCTTCTGACCCGCTACCAACCGACCCTGACTGGGCCGGTGGAACTCTCTACAACGACACCCGAGTGGTTGAGTCGACCGACCCTATCGATGTGGTTTGGGCGAGAGTCGAGGCAATCGGCGGCGATAACGGATACTCAACCGCGACCTGGGCCTGGCGTCTGCGCGGCCTAATGGACAGATTGATCGGAGGCGTGGGGCTTCGTCGAGGTAGGCGTGACCCGACCCACCTGGTCGAGGGAGATGCTCTCGATTTCTGGCGCGTTGAGGCGATAGAACGCCCGCACCTGCTTCGACTTCGGGCTGAGATGAAAATGCCTGGTCTTGCTTGGCTTGAGTTCAGACTCGAAGAGACAGCCTCCGGCACCCGACTCACACAGCGAGCCATTTATGCGCCAAAGGGTTTGCTCGGACACATGTACTGGGCTGCAGTTTGGCCGATGCACGGCATCGTGTTTCCTTCGATGGCAAGGCATGCGGCGATAGGCAGTAAGCGCAAATAGACTCGTGAGGTGAAGAAAACCTCGATTGCAGCCATAGCTCTCATGTGCGTTGCTGCGTCTTGGGGTTTCGGCTTTGTCTGGATGAAAGATGCCATCGAACGCCAGCCTTACTTCGACTTTTTAGCCCTTCGCTTCACCATCGCCGCCGGCGTGATGTTTCTCATTCGACCGCAACTGGTTCGCCACCTCAACCTGAATTTTCTAAACCGCGGTGCGTTGCTAGGCGTTGCGCTCGGACTCGGTTATGTAACTCAAACCATCGGGCTCGAGCAGTCAACCGCCGCCATCACGGGCTTTTTCACTGGCCTTTACATCGTTCTTACTCCCCTATTCGCGTGGCTGTTGCTGCGCCAGAAAATAGCTAGCAAGGTCTTGCTGGGCGTAATCATCGCAACCGTCGGTCTCGGTGTGATCACCCTTGGCGGCCTCGGCTTCGACATCGGCACCATCAGCCTGCTGGCCTGCGCGATTCTATTCGCCCTGCACATTGTTGGGCTGGGTCGCTGGAGCCCCGGGCGTGACACCTATGCGCTGACCGTCGTTCAGCTCGCCACCGTAGCCGTTATTTGCTGGGTCGGCGCCCTGTTCAACCCGAGCGACCCTGGCTACCAGTCACCACCAGATGCAGACGTGTGGAACGCCGTTCTCTTCACAGCCATCTTCGCTACCGCCATCGCGTTCTTCGTTCAAACCTGGGCGCAATCAATCATGGATGCTTCGCGCGTGGCGATTATTCTCACCACCGAAGTCGTATTCGCGGCACTTTTTGCGGTCGCACTGGGGCAAGAGGTTTTGTCGATTAGAACCGTGATTGGTGGTTCGCTGATGGTTATCGCGATGTTGATAGTCGAATGGCCGAGCCGAAATGACAAGAATCAAACTGTGACGCCCGGGCTCGACCCGCTGGTGCACTAGAACCAGGGCAGGAGACGCACATGGCGATACTTGCAATCGATGCTGGCACCACCGGCGTCACGGCAATGGTCGTTGGGGTCGACGGCAGGGTGCTCTCTCGCGGCTACCAAGAGTTCGAGCAGCACTTTCCGCAACCCGGTTGGGTTGAACACGAACCCGAGCAGATTTGGCAGGCGACACTTGGTGCCGTGCGCCAAGCTTTGGCGGGAGCATCCGAGTCGCCAACTTGCATCGGCATCACCAACCAGCGCGAAACCGTTGTGCTGTGGGACAAACAAACGCTGCAATCGCCGACGAACGCGATTGTTTGGCAAGACCGCCGAACTACCGAACTGCTGACTGACCCGAAGTTTAGTGAGCGTGCCGACGAGGTGCGCCAGAAAACCGGCCTTGGGCTCGACCCATACTTCTCGTCTTCGAAACTGCTCTGGATCAAACGAAACCTGCCGCAGATTTGGCACGGGGTTGAGGCCGGAGTCACCGCAATTGGTACCGTCGAGTCTTATTTGGTTGCGCGCATCAGTGGTGGTCGGGCACACATCACCGACGCCTCGAACGCCTCACGTACCCAGCTCTACAACCTGCACGAAGGCAACTGGGATGACTCGTTGCTGGAACTTTTCGAGGTGCCACGCATAGCGCTTCCGACCATTGTGGCCAACTACGGTTCGCTGGCAGTGAGCTTTGCTCCGGCGTTTTTGGGTCTTGAGCTACCGATCACGGGTATGGCAGGTGACCAACAGGCCGCGCTCTTCGGTCAGGGTGCGATCAACTCTGGTGACGCAAAGTGCACCTACGGAACGGGTGCGTTTCTGCTGCTAAACACCGGCGAAAACCCGGTGGTGAGCAACGAAGGATTGTTGACGACAGTCGCGTGGCAGCATCCGAGCGGTTCAAGAAACTTTGCGCTTGAGGGTTCAGTTTTCGTGGCCGGGGCGGCCGTGCAATGGTTGCGCGACGGGCTTGGCTTCATCGAAACTTCGGCCGAAGTAGAAGCGCTAGCCGCTTCGGTGCCCGATTCGGGCGGAGTGAGTTTTGTGCCGGCTCTGACCGGGCTTGGTGCACCTTTTTGGAAGCCGGACGCGCGCGGCTCGCTGCACGGTCTAACTCGCGGAACCACTCGCGCCCACATTGCTCGAGCGACACTCGAAGGCATCGCTTGGCAGGTTTACTGCGCGTTCCAGTCGATGAGCACGGATGCTGCGCAGAAGATCGAACGCTTACGAGTCGATGGCGGTGCCGCTGCCAACAACCTGCTGATGCAAATTCAGGCAAACCAGTTGCAGTGCCGAATCGAACGTGCCGAGGTGGTTGAGTCGACCGCGTTCGGGGCAGCGCTGTTGGCTGGCCTGGGTGCTGGTTTGTTCACCAGCCTTGAACAGGTGGCCGCTATGAATCGAGTTCGAACGACCTTCACCCCAGGCGATTTTGTTGAAGCTGGGCGCGATCTCTGGATGTCGGCGCTGGAGCGCGAAAACGGTCACTAAGGGCACAGCTTTGAGCTGCTTCGGCGTGGCTACCGAAACGTAGCTCTGAGCAAACTTATGCTCTTGGTCTCATGTCAAAAAATGTCCGCAAGTTGCCCAGAGAGCTCGATGTTCCGCATCCAGAGCGCTTGTCTTGCGACGACCCGAACTTTGACGAGATCATCCTTCGCCACAACATCTCTATGGCGCTAGAAAACCCTGGCTACACAGACCCCGAAACTGGGTATTTTGTGTTCAACGCTAAGACGTTGGCCGATCAGGGCAAGTGCTGCGCCAACATGTGCAGGCACTGCCCCTTCAAGCGCTAAGAGTGTCTACTCTTGACGCTTGTCTTTAGCTTCTGACTTGGCCTTTTTCTCGAGGCGCTTCTCTTTTAGGTTTTTTGCAGGTGCGGTCTTTACCGAGTTCTTCTGCGGTGATTTCTGGGCCATGTGGCGCCTCCTTGGTGAGGCACATTTGGCCTATAGCCCAACCCTAGTAGAATGTTCTAGTTATGGGCCTCTAGCTCAGTTGGTTAGAGCAACGGACTTTTAATCCGTGGGTCGTCGGTTCGATCCCGACGGGGCCTACCAAAAGTATCTGCACCTCCACCCTGGAGGTGCATTTATTTTTTTAGAGCCCTTTTTGCTTTTGGTTTAGTTGGGCGAATGTCGATTGGTTGCCCGAACAGCCAGCCTTGGGCAAACTTTGCTCCTACTTGGCGGGCAAGATCAAGGTCTGATTGGGTCTCAACCTTTTCAACGATTACC
>JBDLUM010000061.1:0-32253 GCA_039805305.1 Actinomycetota bacterium | reverse complement strand
ACTGCGCGAACGACTTAAAGCCCTTGAGGGTCAGGCTCTTGAGATACAAGCTTCACGCACCTATGCAACGTTTAAATGAACGGCGAATGCCGTCAGACAAAATTACCCCATTTAGCGGGTGTGTTTTTGACACTTTGGGCAGAAATGCGAACCGCGGTTCATCCACGAGTCGCGGCGAATCGCCGTGCCGCATCGATTGCAAGGTCTGTCGGTTTGCCCGTAGGCGTTTAGCGACACCTCGAAATACCCAGATTCACCATTCACATTCTTGTATTGCTCGTCGAAACTGGTTCCGCCGGCTTCAACGGCGCGAGCCAGGATGCCCTGCACCTCGCTCATCAAACCACCAAGTTTCGCGGCCGAAATGTCTTTGGCCGGGTGGTCGTAGTGCAGCTTTGCTGCCCACAGCGCCTCATCGGCGTAGATGTTGCCAATGCCGCTGACCACGCCTTGGTCGAGGAGCACGCGTTTGATGCCCGAGTTCTTGCCGCGCATCCGCTTGATCACTGCCGCAACGTCAAATTCTGGGTCTAGCGGATCGCGAGAAATGTGGGCGGCCGAGCGAGGAATCTTGTTCGCCCACTCCCCTGCGCGAATTTCACTCTCGGTGAATCCACCGAGCCCGCCATCGGCGGTGGGCACGAGCTCATCGATTTGCAGAGAACCAAAAATGCGCTGGTCGACAAATCTGAATTCAAGCGGTGAGCCATCGACCGCGTCGAGGTGAATCACGATTCGGGTGAGTTTGTCTGGTTCTGCACCAGCGTCTCGAATGAGCATCTGGCCGCTCATTCCGAGGTGACCAACCAAAGCGACGTTCACTTCGGTAGCACCCGCTAACTCGAGTGGAAGCCAAAGAAATTTGCCGCGACGCACAACTGCTAGAACCTTCGCGTTTGACAGAGCCGTGACAAAGTCGCGTGGGCCTGGCAGGTGGCGTTTGAGGCTGCGCTCATCTAGAACTTCTACGGCACGGATGCTGGCCCCGATTACGTATTGCGACAAGCCAAGTCGAACCGTTTCGACTTCGGGTAACTCTGGCACTACTTGCCTCCGAGCGCCTTGATGGCAGCGATGGCAGCCTCAGACTCGGCCCCTTTACGGCTTCTGGCCACTCCTGATGCTGTGATCTCGCCGACTACAACGGTGGCATAAAACTCACGGTCGTGATCGGGTCCGCTGTGCGTGGTTTCATAAACCGGCGCTCCTAGACCGTGTTCTTGAGCTAGCTCTTGAAGCTTGGTTTTTGGTTCGCTGTTGAGCAGTAGATCGGTGTGGTTGTCGAGCAGCGGAAAAATGAAGCGCTCGACCAATTCGCTAGCGCTTGAAAGACCGTGTTCAACATAGGTTGCACCAAGAATTGCTTCGAAAGCGTCGGCGAGAAGATTGCCTTTTTCACGGCCGCCGGTTTTCTCTTCGCCTTTGCCGAGTAGCAAAAACGAACCGAGATCGATGGTTGCGGCAACTTCGGCAAGAGCCTTTGCCGACACAACAGCGTTTTTGAGGCTTGAGAGTTCGCCCTCTTGCAGTTCGCCGAATCGCTTGAAAAGTTCAGCAGTTACAACAAAACCCAACACCGAGTCGCCGAGAAATTCAAGGCGTTCGTTGTTGGGTTGATTGCCGTTCTCGTATGAGTGAGAACGATGAGTTAGGGCTTGAGTCAGAAGGTCTGGGCTTATTGAAACGCCGAGACGCTCAACTAAGACTTCAAGCGTGTGACTCAAAAGTCTTTAGGCGTCTGCTACCTTGCGGCCCTTGTACTCAAGGAACAGGGCGTTGCCTGCTGAGTCCTCGACTACCTTGGCGCGGTGAGGCATGCTGTAGACGGTCTTACCGTTGACAACGGTCTTGACCAGGGTGACCTCGGCGGCCTTCCACTGCGAACGGCGTGAGTGAGTGCGGCTACGGGAGAGGCGTCTTTTAGGTACTGGCATCTCTAATCTTCCTTCAAGTTTGTTAGCGCATTCCACCTCGGGTCTACCGGGGCTTCATGTGCGTGTTGCGGATCATCATTCAACTTCGCACCACACGTTACGCACAGACCTTTACAGCCTGCACTACAAACGGGTTGGAACGGAAGAGACAAAACTACCGCGTCTCTGATGACCTGATCTAAATCGATTGACTCGTTTTCGACCACGAAGTCATCTTCGCTTGTTCCAGAATAGGCGAAAAGCTCCTGAAATTCCACCTCAACCGCCGAATCAATCGGGTCAAGACATCTGCTGCATTCACCGGATGCTGTTGCAAATGCGTCTCCGGTAACCAAAACACCCTCGTGCACCGACTCAAAACGAGCGTCAATCTCGATTGTTGAGCCAGCCGGAATGCCAATTGCAAAGTTTGCCATTGGCTCATCGATCACAACATCAAGCTGCTTTTCACGCATGGTGCCTGGCTTGTTGATTAGGTCATGAACAGAAATCAGTAGTGCGTCACTCATTAGTTTTTGAACTTCTTTTCAATTAGTTTTTGAACCGGTTTTGAGACGTACTTGCGCGCATCTCCCCCGTTTTGGGCCAACTGACGCACCAAGCTAGACGAAATGTGGGAAAGCTCTGGCGCGGCAATCAAAATTGCGGTTTCGATGCCGGTCAATTCTCGATTGATTTGAGCCATCGGAAACTCAAAATCTACGTCGGTAGCCGAGCGCGCACCCTTGACGATAACTTCAGCCGAAACATCCGTGCACAAATCGACCAGCAACCCAGACTCGAGAGCAACCACGCGGATGCCCGACAGGCCTGCCTCGGCAAGGGTTTGTTCAACCAGCTCAACTCGGTCAACCAGCGAAAAAAGAGGAGTCTTGTTTGGATTGTGAACCACCGCGATGACGAGTTCGTCGAAAAGTTCACTGGCACGCTCGGCGATGTCGAGATGCCCCACAGTGAACGGGTCGAACGACCCTGGGTAAACAGCGATTTTTGGCATGTGACTAGGTTACCTGCGACTATGCCGCCATTTAAGTCTTAGCTAGGTTTTCTTGAGCTTGTTGATCGATTCGCTCTAGTGCCTCGGCGAGCGCTGGGTGCTTCTCAAGGGTTGGATCGCCTTCGAATAGGTTCGCAGCCATCACTCGCACTTCGCCGATGAGCGCTGCATCTTGAACTACCCGAAGCAGTTTCAGCGAGGAACGGCCGCCTGACTGTGACTTGCCGAGCACGTCACCCTCGCGACGAAGTTCGAGGTCGATCTCGCTCAGTTTGAAACCATCGGTGGTCGAGGCAACAGCGGTTAGCCTTTCGAGCGAAACGCTACCGGGTTCGGCTGTGGTGAGCAACAGGCACAGGCCTGGCAGTCCACCACGACCCACTCGCCCGCGCAACTGGTGAAGCTGCGAAATGCCGAAGCGGTCGGCATCGAGCACCACCATGACGCTGGCATTCGGCACATCGACACCAACCTCGATAACGGTAGTGCTAACCAAAACATTGATCTCTTTGGCGACAAAACGTGCCATAACCTCGGCTTTTTGCTCAGAGCTCATGCGGCCGTGCAAAACGTCAATGTTGACACCGGCGAGGGTTGGGTTGAGTTTCAACCCCTCAGCAACGCTAAGGGCTGCAGCGAGCGGTGCCTTAGGTTCGGCTGCGCTAGAAATGTCTGCAAGCTCGCCAGCCGCAACATCCTCGTCTTCAACATCTTCTTCGACGAAGTCGGCTTCTGTTTCACCTTCATCAATTCGAGGGCAGACCACGAAAGCCTGCCGCCCAGCGGCAACCTCTTCTGCGACACGTGCCCAAACCCTGGCCACGAGACCGCCTTGATTGATTTGCACGACATGGCTGGTGATTTCTTTGCGACCTGCCGGCAGCTCGGTGAGCGTCGACACATCTAGGTCGCCGAACACAGTGACCGCTAGCGTGCGCGGAATCGGGGTTGCCGTCATGGTCAACACGTGCGGCGGTAACTTACCCTTGAGGCGAAGGGCCTCGCGCTGCTCAACACCGAATCGATGCTGCTCGTCGACGACAATCAGCCCCAAATCTAAAAACTCAACCTTGTCGGCGATTAACGCATGCGTACCAACCACTAACTGCGCTTTGCCACTGACAATCTGTAGCAACGCACGCTTGCGATCGGCAACCGACTGTTGCCCGGTAAGCAGCGTGAGCCCGACCTTCTTGGCAAGTTCGCTACCCAAGGTGCGTTCTATCGAGGCAAAGTGCTGCGAAGCCAGTACCTCGGTAGGCGCGATCAGGGCAGATTGCCCACCCGAATCGGCCACAGCAAGCATTGCTCGAACCGCCACCAGGGTCTTGCCCGAACCAACTTCGCCTTGCAATAGACGATTCATCGGATGCTCGGCACTGAGGTCTTCGAGAATCTGTTGGCCGATCTCAACCTGACCACGAGTGAGTTCGAATGGTAGCGCGCTGTCGAGGTTCTCTAGCGCACCACCGGCAGAAGGTATGCGGGGCGTGGTTTTCGTGTGCGAGTTTTCGGCGCGCCGCTTGAGCAAAGTGGCCTGAAGCAAGAAAGCCTCGTGAAAGCGCAGCGTGTCTCTGGCAGCCTGCCAATCGGAGGCCACCGCTGGGCGATGAATTTTTACTATCGCATCAGTGAGGCTGAGCAATCCTTCTTCCTTGGCAATCTCGGCCGGCACTTCATCTTCGAGCGCGGGCAGTGTGTCTAGCACGACTCCCATTGCCCGGGCGATCATCCAAGTTGTTACAGCTGAGGCGGCGGGGTAGATCGGAATCGGCAGGTCGGCCCACGCCTTTGCTGCGCTTTGGTCAACCTCTTCGGTGAACAACTCGTAGTCGGGGTGGGTCAACTGCAGCTTGCCTTGGTAAGCGCCAATCTTGCCGGCAAAAAGACCTCGAACTCCGGGTTTGAGCGTTTGAGCTCGCCAAGCCTGGTTGAAAAAGGTGAGCGAAAGCACGCCATTTCCGTCGGTGATGCGCACCTCAAGAATGCTGCCCTTGCGCCCGGTCATGCGTCGCTCACGAACATCGACAATCTCAGCCACGATCGAAACCGACTCGCCAATCGGCAGGTCAGCAATAGGCGTAAGTTCGCCGCGCGAAGAATAGCGCCGCGGATAGTGAGTGAGCAGGTCGGCAACAGTCTTGAGACCCAAATGGCGCGCAAAAGACTTGGCGGTTCGGTCACCCAAAACGCGGTCTAGCGGCTCAAGAGGTAAAAGCATGGTTCAATGCTAGACATGACAAGAATTATCGGAGGCATCGCGGGCTCGAGAAAACTCGTTTCGCCGGCCAAAACCACCAGACCAACCTCCGACCGAATTCGCGAAAGCCTGTTTTCAAAGCTTGAAGCCCGCGATTTGCTCGAGTCGAGCCACGTTCTCGACCTTTACGCCGGCACCGGCGCACTCGCTCTAGAGGCCGTCAGTCGCGGCGCAAGCGTGGCCTGGATGGTTGAGCGAGACGGCAAGGCGGCGGCTGTGTGCGTGGCAAATGCCCGACTGGTTCAAAAAGCCCTGCAAGACGAAGAACTTGAGGCAGAAACCAAGGTTGTGAACAAGGCCGTTAGCGCGATGCTAGCGGGCGAGGCAACCACCCGGTTCGACGTTGTCTTCATAGACCCGCCATACGAGGTCACCAACGAAGAAGTGACGGCAAACTTGACGGCGCTTGAGGCCCATTTGAACGCGGATGCTGTGGTTGTTGTCGAGAGATCGAGCCGCTCTGGCGTGGTTAGTGCGCCAAAATACCTGAAGCTTGATGAAGAGAAAAGCTACGGCGATACCGTGCTGTATTTCTATTCGAACTAAACCGGTTTCGAACGACTAAACGTGACGCTCTTCGGCGCCAATGTAAAGCTGCTGAGGGCGGCCGATTCTGGTGGCCGGGTCTTGGTTCATTTCGCGCCAGTGTGCGATCCAGCCGGGTAGACGACCGATTGCAAATAGCACGGTAGACATACGTGGTGGGAATCCCATCGCCTTGTAAATAACGCCGGTGTAGAAATCTACGTTCGGGTAAAGCTTGCGCTCTACGAAGTAGTCATCGGCCAGAGCTGCGGCCTCGAGCTCTTTGGCGATGTCAAGAAGTGGGTCGCTAACGCCTAACTCGGCAAGAACTCGGTCGGCGGTTGCCTTGACGATCTTGGCGCGTGGGTCAAACGACTTGTAAACGCGGTGACCGAATCCCATCAGACGAATTCCGTCTTCTTTGTTCTTCACCCGCTCGACATAGCGCTGAACCGAGTCACCCGATTCGCGAATGTTGGTGAGCATTTCGAGCACTGCCTCGTTGGCTCCGCCGTGAAGTGGGCCAAACAGTGCCGAGATGCCGGCCGATACTGAGGCGAACAAGTTGGCCTGAGAAGAGCCAACCAGGCGCACCGTTGAGGTCGAGCAGTTTTGCTCGTGGTCGGCGTGCAGAATGAAAAGGGTGTCGAGTGCCTTGGTAACGACTGGGTTTTGCAGGTAAGGCTCGGCCATGTTGCCAAAGCTCATGCGCAAGAAGTTCTCGACGAAACCGAGAGAGTTGTCTGGGTAAAGCAGAGCCTGACCGAGAGAGTTCTTGTAAGAGTACGCGGCTAGCACTGGCATCTTGGCAAGCATTCGAATGCTCGAAAGCTCGACCTGCTCTTCGTCGTGTGGATCTAGTGAGTCTTGGTAGAAAGTCGAAAGCGCAGATGTTCCTGCAGCCAAAACAGACATCGGATGCGCATTCTGCGGCATCGCGTGAAAAATGTTTTTCAACTCTTCGTGAATCAGGGTGTGACGGCGAATGCGACCATCGAAATCTGCAAGTTGGGTTTCACTCGGCAACTCACCGTAGATGAGCAGGAAGGCGACTTCGAGGAAGGTTTTCTGACCGGCCAATTCTTCGATCGGGTATCCGCGATAGCGAAGAATGCCCTCGTCACCATCGATGTAGGTGATGGCAGATTTGGTTGATGCGGTGTTCACAAAACCTTGGTCGAAAGCGTTCAAGCCAGTTGCTGCATTTAGCTTTGAAAAGTCGATTACATCGTCGCCGGCGGCTGAAGGCAGAATCGGAAATTCTGCGGTTCCACCCGGATAGTTCAGGGTGACTTTGTCGGCATTAACCTGGTCGGTCAACGGTGCTCCTAAGGGTTTAGCGGTGTTCCAAGCCTAGGGCATTTTGCAGGCGTCTAGCACCCTCGGCGATGCGTTCATCAGTTGCCGTGAGAGCAAACCTGACGTGCTTCAAAGAGCTGGTTCCATACAGCGAACCAGGTGCAACCAGGATGCCCAACTCGGCCATGCGCGCCACCGTGGCCCAGCAGTCTTCACCGAGTGTTGCCCAAATGTAAAGACCAGCTTCACTGTCGGTGACCTCGAAGCCGAAACCTTTGACCGCTGGCAGAAGCACTTCGCGTCTAGCGCGGTAAATCTCTTTTTCTTTTGCCACGTGATCGTAGTCGCCCAGCGCTACGGCAATCGCGTGCTGCACCGGTGCTGGTGTGTTCAATCCAGCGTGCATGCGAATGTTGACGAGCGACTTCACCAGAGCGGCATCCCCCGCCGCAAATGCGGCACGATGGCCAGCCATGTTCGACTGCTTGCTGAGCGAATAAAGAGCGAGGATGTTCGTGTAGTCGCCACCGCAAACTCGAGGGTCGAGCACCGACGGAATCAACTTGTTCGACCATTCATCCCAGCCAAGTTCGGCATAGCACTCGTCGCTGGCTATAACTGCACCAAGTTCACGGGCTCTATCAACCGCCGCCTTCATCTGATCTACATCTAGAACTCGACCATCTGGGTTACCTGGGCTGTTGATCCAGACCAGCTTGGTGTTCACTGGCCACAGGCTCGGATCGTCTTCGCTGATTATTTCGGCGTCGACCAAAGCTGCGCCGACGATGTAAGCGGTGTAGGCGACCTTGGGCTGCACGACGACATCACCTTTGCCGAGCCCCAACAAAAGCGGCAAGAAAGAAATGAGCTCTTTCGACCCAATACTTGGCATAACGTTTTCAGCGGTTAGCCCAGAAACCCCGCGGCGTCTGGCAAACCACTCGACCACGGCGGCTTTGAACTCCGGTGAACCACCGGTCGATGGGTAGCCGGGCGAGTTAGATGCGGCTTCGAGAGCAGCTCTAATGATTTCGGGGGTTGGGTCTACCGGGGAACCAACCGAAAGGTCGACTAAGCCGCCATCGTGTGCACGAGCTTTTTCACCGTAGGGCTTTAGTTGCTCCCAGGGATACTCGGGCAAGCGGTCGAACACGCGCTATTCGCCCTGTGGAGGCAAAACAGAAACGACCGCGTGGTCGGCGTCGATCTTGCCAACCTTGGCAGCGCCGCCAGGTGAACCAATTTCGCTGAAGAACTCAACGTTTGCCTTGTAGTAGTCAGCCCACTGGTTTGGCAGGTCATCCTCGTAATAAATGGCCTCGACAGGGCAGACCGGCTCGCAAGCGCCACAGTCAACACACTCATCAGGGTGAATGTAGAGCATGCGGTCGCCCTCGTAGATGCAGTCGACCGGGCACTCTTCGATGCAGGCCTTGTCTTTGACATCGACGCATGGCAACGCGATTACGTAAGTCACGAAAGTTCCTCTCAAAAAACTAGGTCAATTAAACCATTGACCCGCATTGAATAACTGTTAGCGGTGCCCAGATGTTCCGCGTTTTAGGCTGCGTGAGCTCAATCGCGGAAAGAGCATGACGACTGCACAGATCGCTAATGAGCCGTAGAACCACCAGGTGCCTAGGTCGTTCTTAGCAACTGCAAATCCAGTCGGGTTGTTTTGGTCGCTGAGCCAAAAAAGCGAACCAGTCAAGGTCAGCGTCATCAAGTAGAGCGCTCCTCGGCTTTCTCGAAGCAATCGCAGTGCGAGGGCTAACAGAGCCGTTATGGCCAAGGCAACGTAAAGACCAATCGGAGTCGACGCGGTGTCGTCGGCAGTGATGGCGTGAAGCATGGTGCCGGCAATGGTGAGTAGAACACCGAGCGGCAATGCCCAAAGAGCTAGTGCTACGGGCTTGATCCATTGGAACGGTCGAATCGACGACCTGCGCAACCGCTCTGGTCGGTCATAACGAATCTCTTTGCCAGAGACGATCGAGTAGGTTTCTTTGAAAACCGCAATCTGTGATGCGTGCGCGGCAAGAGCTGCCTTTTTGACTTCGGCGGTCTCGGCATCACCAATGGCCACGTCAAACCGTTCGCGACCTTCGGCTACTACCCAAAACTGTGGTGCACGACCGCGACGTTCTTTTGAATAGCGTCGCATAGCCATCGCAGAAGCCTCATTGGCACGCTTGTGGTCCGGATGCCCGAATCCGCCCTTGCGGTTGTAGGTGACCAGATAATCAGGCTTGAACTGAGTCAATACTTGGTAAATGTCTTCGCTGATTACGGCCGTCGACACTGCCGAGAGGGCCATTTCGTCTAGATCTTTGGGTTTCGTGGCGCGACCCCAAGGGTTCTGCCTAAAGCCAGAATCTAAGTAGGCACGGGTACCGGCAAATTTGTGGTTCTTGACTCCGAGCTCTTCGAGAGCATTTTTCAACTCGGATGCACGGAACGCGCCCACCGCCGACAAGTTACCCTCGAGGGCCTTGAGCTCTTCGAGCTTCATTCGACCTCGTTCTCCGCGGGTGAGAGTCAGCACCATAACCTCTGCGCCGTCTCTGATTGCCTTGGCAATCACGTGTCCGGTGAACAGGCTTTCGTCATCTGGATGCGCGTGCACCAGTAATAGGCGCTTTGGCTTGAATGACGGTTTGGACATAGAACTAACTATATTCCAGCCAGGTGTCGGTTACCCGTCTTTCAAGATTTTTAGCGAACCACTTGCCGAAGTTAGGCAACCCTAACTAAACTGAGCTTGTTAGGTAACCCTAACTAAGCAAAAGAAAGACTTCAAATGCTCGCAAACTTCTTGATCGGCCTTCGCGAAGGCCTCGAAGCCGCACTAATCGTAGGTATCTTGGCTGGTTACCTTGTCAAAATCGGACGCCGCCAAGACTTTGCCAAACTCTTCACCGGCGTTGGTGCAGCAGTTGGTCTCTCAATTTTGGTTGGGTTTGGCCTCACCTTTGCGGTGACCGAAGCCCCAGAGGGCATCAACGAAATCATCGCGGGCACCATGTCGATCGTTGCCGTGGGCTTTGTAACTTGGATGATCTTCTGGATGGCCTCGCAGGCAAAGAGCCTTGGCGCAGAACTCCGCGGAAAAATCGACCAGGCACTTGAGACTTCAACCATCACCTTGGTTGGCGTGGCGTTCTTTGCAGTCATCCGCGAAGGAATTGAAACCGCCGTGTTTCTGTGGAGCGCTTCAAAGGCCACTGGCGATGAGACTCACCCGATTCTTGGAGCAACCCTCGGCTTGCTAGTCGCGACCGTTATGGGCTACCTCATTTACCGCGGAGTGCTGAAGTTCAACCTTTCTTCGTTCTTCAGGTACACCGGTGCGTTTTTGATTGTTGTCGCAGCCGGCATCCTGGCTTATGGCGTTCACGAGCTGCAAGAGGTTGGTATCTTTGCTGGCCTAGAGCAGGCCTTCCCCATTCTTACTTCGAATGCCTACGACGTTTCTGGCATCATCGAGAAAAACGGCGTGGTGCACAGCATCTTGAAGGGAACGATCTCGTTCAGAGTCACCCCGTCAAACCTTGAAGCACTCGTTTGGTTCTTGTACACCATTCCGGTAACCCTCATTTATGTTCTCGGTTACCGCACCAAGCGTGTCACCGCAGAGGCCAAGTAGGGTTCAATACTTCGTCAAAGAAAAATCCCCCGAGGCGCTAGGCTTCGGGGGATTTTTCTTTACGTCTTGACTAGCTCTTTTTGCGCTGTGAGTAGAGTCGGGCACGAACGTTCGCGTCAAGCTCTACCTTGCGAATGCGGGTAGCCTCTGGAGTCACCTCGACGCACTCGTCTTCACGTGCAAACTCGAGACACTCTTCGAGTGAAAGTTTGCGCGGAGGAGTGAGTGACTGGAACTCGTCAGATGAAGCGGCTCGCATGTTGGTGAGCTTCTTCTCTTTGGTGATGTTGACTTCCATGTCGTCTGCGCGTGAGTTTTCGCCCACGACCATTCCGGCATAAACCTCGCTGGTTGGCTCCACGAAGAACGATCCGCGCTCCTGCAGGCCGATCATGGCAAATGGGGTCACAACGCCGGCGCGGTCGGCAACCATCGAACCGTTGTTACGGGTGACGATTTCACCGAACCAGGCGTCGTAGCCAGCCGAGATCGCGTTCGCGATTCCGGTGCCCTTTGTAATGGTCAAGAACTCGGTTCTGAAACCGATGAGGCCGCGAGACGGAACCAAGAACTCCATGCGGGTCCAGCCGGTGTTGTTGCTCACCATGTTGGTCATGCGACCCTTGCGAGCCGCCATAAGCTGCGTGATTGGGCCTAGGAACTCTTCTGGAACATCGATGGTCAAGTCTTCGACCGGCTCGTGAACCTTGCCGTCGACCTTCTTGGTCACAACCTGAGGCTTACCAACGGTAAGTTCGTAACCTTCGCGACGCATCTGCTCGACGAGAATCGCTAGAGCAAGCTCGCCACGACCCTGAACTTCCCAAGCGTCCGGGCGCTCGGTCGGAAGAACCTTGATTGACACGTTACCGATTAGCTCTTTGTCTAGACGGTCTTTCACGAGTCGTGCGGTGACCTTTGCGCCTTTGACGCGACCGGCCATAGGTGAGGTGTTGATTCCGATGGTCATCGAAATCGCAGGATCATCGACCGTAATCATTGGCAATGGACGAATGTCGTTAGGGTCGGCCAGAGTTTCACCAATGGTGATCTCTTCGATTCCGGCAACAGCAACGATGTCTCCGGGGTTAGCCTCATCGGTTGGATAGCGGTCTAGCGCCTTGGTCTTCAGAAGTTCAGTGATTTTCACATTCTGAGTAGTGCCATCGGCACGAACCCAGGCAACTTGCTGACCCTTGCGCAGGGTTCCGTTGAAGATGCGCAGAAGTGCGAGACGACCAAGGAACGGCGACGCATCCAAGTTTGTAACGTGAGCTTGCAGTGGGTGCTCATTGTCGTAAACCGGAGCAGGGATGTACTTGAGAATCGCACCAAAAAGTGGCTCTAGGTCTTCTGCGTCAGGCAAGGTGCCATCGGCAGGCTTGTTCAAGCTGGCACGACCGGCGCGACCCGAGGCATAGATCACCGGAAGGTCAAGGATCGAGTCAATGTCTAGATCTGGAACAGAGTCTTGCAGGTCGCTGGCAAGGCCGAGAAGAAGATCGTGAGTTTCTTCGACTACCTCGTCGATACGAGCATCCGGGCGGTCTGTCTTGTTAACCAGCAAAATAACCGGAAGCTTAGACTCGAGAGCCTTACGCAAGACGAAGCGGGTCTGTGGCAGTGGGCCTTCAGAAGCGTCAACAAGTAGAACTACGCCGTCAACCATCGAGAGTCCGCGTTCAACCTCGCCACCAAAGTCGGCGTGGCCCGGGGTGTCGATCACGTTGATCGTGATTTCTTTTCCATCCGACGAAGCGCCCTTGTAGGCGATTGCGGTGTTCTTGGCGAGAATGGTGATTCCCTTTTCACGCTCTAGGTCACCCGAGTCCATGACTCGTTCTCCCATGTTTGCGTGGTCGCTGAAAGAGCCAGTCTGGCGAAGCATTGCATCAACCAGCGTGGTCTTACCGTGGTCAACGTGGGCAACGATTGCAACGTTGCGAAGGTCTTCTCTGGAAACCAGAGTCATAACGAACATCCTCTTGATGGCACGCGACAAACCCACAAGGATTTGCACGATTTATGAAAAACCGAGCGAGATGCGCATCGGTAGTTCTAGTTTAGTTGGCTAGCCGAGAAAACTATAGGATGACTAGCCCTGCGAGGCTGGTTCGACAACCCAGTTTTGGTAGCCCCAGGTTGCACTGTCGGCAAATGCAGATGGCACGAAACCTCTGATGCGGTCGGTGTAAACCAGCAGTGACGGCACCTCGTACAGCGGCATTCCGTAGGCGTCGGCAACCAAGAGTTTGTCTAGCTTGGCTAGCGCCGCACCCCTGTCTCGCTCGTCTGAGGCCAGGGCGAGCTGTTCAAGAGCTGCGTCTACGGCTGGACTGGTGTAGCCAAAAATGGCCGATGATGTAATGGCGAACACGTTCTCGGAAGGTAGTGAAACCACTGGTCGAGCACCGATGTAGACATCAAACTCCCCCGAGGCAAGAACTTCGGTTGGGTCCTGAGAGCTCAAGTCCTTCAATTTGAACCCGGCAGAAAGGGCTCGCTCACGCAACAGAATCCAGGCCACCTGGGCTCTCGGATTGTCTGTATCAAAAACTACTCGCACCTTTCGTGGCAGGTCGAGGTTAGTTGAAGCCATGAGCTCAGAAGCCTTCTCGATATCTTGAAACAGGTACTCAGAAAGACCGTTTTCACTCACCGAAGAATCGTAGTAATTCATGCCACTTGAGAAAACCAAAGAATCTGAAGAAACTACCGAATAGTTTTGCGAAAGCCCGGTGATGATGCGGTTCTTCGGAATCAGATTTAGAAACGCCTTTCGCACAACGAGAGCTTGCGCTGGGTCTTGGTTGTTGGCCTCTGTTGAAAACACGCTCGTGTTTCTAAAGTTGAAGATCACTTGCTCAGTGCTGGCCCCAGACTTGACCACAGACGAGACTTTCGGAGATTTGATGGTCGACACCAAACCCAATATGTCGCCTAGCGAAGCGATGCCAGAATCTTCAGCGGTTGCGATGTCTACCTCGCCCGATGACATCGCGGCAATGGCGGCCGTAGCATCACCGAAATACTTCAGCGTCACGGTTTGCGCGCGTGGCAGGTGTCCATTTTGGTAGTTCTCGTTAGCAAGTAACTCCACCGAAGTTTTGCCCGAAACCTTGGCAACCCGATAAGCGCCAGAGGACACGAATAAGGCTTGATCTGTGATTCCCTGCCAAGAGTCGAAACCAGAACGATAAGTTTCTGCCAAGGTTTCTAGAGTTGCCACGTCTTGATTGATGATTGCGTTTAGCGCTGCGGTTTTTGCAGCCACCGAATCTGCGGTATCCAGCGCCTTGCCGGCTACCGTGTGAGCGGCAACGCTCAATGTGAGAGCGGTCTTGTAATCGGCCACGGGAGCTGAAAACTGTAGAGTCAGAGACCTGTCGCCAACCTTAGGATTCGAGGCTATTTTGGCAAACTGCAGCCCAGAGTCACGTCGAATTGAATAGAAATTTGAGCCACCGAGGCTGGTGGCCGCAGCAAAAGACAAGGCTAGATCGGTTGCGTCAATCGCAACGCCGTCAGACCAGCTAGCGGTTTCGCTGAGCGTGTAGGTAACCCGCATTTGCTTTGTTCCTGAGGCTTCTACGGTGCCCAATTTCTCGTTTGCAAGCAGCTCGCCCGAAGCGCCTAGGTCAAAAAACTTCGAGGTAGTTAGGTTGGCAAGTTCGCTGGCGTTATGAGCCGTGGTGAGGTCGCTCGAGACATCCGGATTGATCGAATTCAGCTCGCCAATCTGGGCGACACTTAACTCAGTTCCCGAAATAATGCCAGATTCGACGCTGCAGGCCGTCAATGACGAAGCGCCGAACACTGCAATAAGCACTGCGGCCAATAATCGCTTCAAGGTGTCTCCAGTTTGATTCAACTGGTTCAAGGTTACTTTGCCTAGTTCGAGCGAAGAGCCATGCGAGCTTCGCGGCGACGCTTCTGCTCAGCAGGGTCTGGCACCGGCACAGCAGAAAGCAAACGCTGTGTGTAGGCGTCTTTCGGGCTGCGCAATACCTGATCGCGGTCTCCGACCTCAACCAAACGTCCGTGTTGCATGACGGCAATTCGGTGGGCCAAGATTTCAACAACGGCGATGTCGTGACTAATGAATAGACACGCGAACTTTAGCTCTTGCTGAATCTCTTGAAGAAGGTCAAGGAATCGCGCCTGAATTGACACGTCTAGAGCTGAAGTTGGCTCATCAGCAATCAGGATGTCTGGGTTTAGTGCCAGAGCGCGTGCAATACCTACACGCTGGCGCTGACCACCTGACAGTTCGTGTGGGTAGCGGTTGCGGTAGGAACGTGGCAACTCAACCTTGTCGAGAAGCTCTTCAACCATCTTGTTGAGTTCGTCACCCTTGGCGATCTTGGCCAAGAACAGCGGCTCACCAATCGACTCACCGATAGGCAAACGAGGGTTGAGCGATGATGCAGGGTCTTGGAAGACGATACCGGTGTGCTTGCGAATCTTCTGCAGGTCTTTTTGTGAAGCCTTGCTAATGTCGTTTCCCGCGACGATGATGCTGCCCTGCTTGATAGGTAGCAGGCCAATGGCGGCACGACCGATTGTGGTCTTGCCTGAACCAGACTCGCCAACTAGGCCCAGAATCTCACCTGGGTAGATGTCGAGAGAGATGTCTTGAGCGGCTGTAAAGGCGGGCACTCGCCCACGCTTCGGGTACTCAATGGTGACATCGCGAAGGCTTAGCACTGGCTCGTTACCTTCTGCGACTCTTGCACGTACTGGCACAGAGCCCAGTTTCGGCACAGAGGCGAGCAGAGACTGAGTGTATGGGTGCTGAGGGGAGTTGAAGATTTGGTCGGCAGTGCCCTGCTCAACAGTGAAGCCATCTTTCATAACGAGGATGCGGTCGGCAAGGTCAGCCACAACACCCATGTCATGCGTGATAAGCAAGACGGCAGAGTTCAACTTGTCTTTAAGGTTGCGCATGAGGTCGATGATTTCGGCCTGAACGGTAACGTCTAGCGCAGTTGTCGGTTCGTCAGCGATCAAAAGCGCTGGGTCACAGGCGAGAGACTGGGCGATCATGGCGCGCTGGCGCTGACCACCAGAAAGCTGGTGAGGGTATTTGTCGATCGACTTCTCTGGGTTCGGAATTTCAACCAGGGTTAGCAGCTCAATCGCGCGAACGCGGGCGGCCGAAGTCGAGATGTCGAAGTGGGTCTTTAGAGTCTCAATAATCTGAAAACCGATTGTGTAGACCGGGTTCAGTGCAGTCATCGGCTCTTGGAAAATGTAGGCAACTTCTTTGCCTCGGTAGCTGCGCAGGGTGCGGCTCTTTGCGGTGAGCATGTCTACACCCTTGACTAGAACCTTGCCAGAAGTGCGGGCGTTCGAGGCTAGGAGGCCCATCAGGCCCATAGATGACGAAGACTTACCCGAACCTGATTCACCAACAATCGCTAGAACTTCACCAGGCTGTACGTGGTAGTTCATGTCGATGGCTGCTGGGTACCAGACACCATCAACCCAGAACTCTACGTTGTAGTTTTCTACTTTGAGAATTGGCTCTACGTTTTGAGTCACGATCTCTACTTTCCTTCTACTGATGAAGTTGTTTGAAGCGGTGGCAGAATGGTCTGGTGACCAATCTCATTACGTTCCGACCAAGATCCGCCATCGTTCTCGCGAGTCTGGCTCTGGTCATCAATATTTTGTTTGTTTTTCAAGTCATCTTTTATGGAGATGGAACTTGGCTGGCTCAAGCGGGTGTCATTGCCACCACAGCAACCCTGGCTTGGTTGCTCTTTCTGAAGCCCAAGGTTCTCGTTTTCGACGAAGGCATCAACATTGTCAACCCCTTCATCACAGCAACCATTGGCTGGGCCGAAGTCGATGAAATCGAGACCCGATATGGTTTGACCATTTACAGCGGTGAAGCCAAGATTGTGGCTTGGGCTGCTCCCGCTCCCGGACGCTACCGCCGTCGAACCGTGCACGCCGTTGACGTCAAGGGAATCAACTACGACCGAGATTTCGGACTTCGCCCTGGAGACCTCCCGAACAGCCACTCGGGTGCCGCCGCTCACGTTGCTCGAACTCGCCGTGCCCAGTTCGAGCGAACCGCAACAGCCGCCTCGGCCAAACGCAGCGGCAGCGTCGACAAGTTGGGCATCGCGCTGCTGAGCGCGAGCCTGGTCTTGCTTATTCTGGGTAACTTGCTGCACGTTTAGCCTTCTGATCTGCCTTGTTTAGGCAGCTTCCTTTGCGGCCAACTTGGCCTGTTCACGGTCTTTCTTAGAGATTCGACGACGTTGACGTGGGTCGAACGCATCGCGGAGACCGTCACCAATGAAGTTGATGCAGAGTGCGATTGAGATGATGAACAAACCTGGCCACCAGAACAACCAAGGTCGGGTTGCAAACGAGTCTTGGTACTGGCTAATCAACGAACCAAGCGATACGTCTGGCGAAACCACACCGAAACCGAGGTAAGAAAGACCGGTTTCTAGCAAGATTGCGCCCGACATCGATAGCGTGACCGCAACGATGATGATACCTACCGCGTTTGGCAAGATGTGCTTGAAGATGATTCGACGGTGGCTTGCACCTGCGACTCTGGCTGCGTCTACGAATTCACGTTCGCGAAGGCTCAAGAACTCTCCTCGCACCAGACGTGCAAGACCAATCCAGCCAAACAAACCAAGGAACACCGCCAAGACGGCCACACCGAGGTTACCGACCTTGAAACCGATTACTGCACCGATCAAGATAACTGGGATGGTCGTGAAGAGGTCGACTACACGCATGAGGAAACCGTCGATACGGCCACGGAAGTATCCCGCGACAGCACCTACAACTGTTCCGATAACGCCACCGAGAATACCGATGATGAACATAACCATGATCGACTGCTCGGCTCCGCGCATTACAAGAGCGAAGTAGTCGCGACCGATGTTGTCTTGACCAAACGGGTGCTGTCCGAGGCCGAAGCTGTAGGTGCCTACAGTGGCAGCAGACAAGTCGTCTGGAGCACCAGATGTCTTACTCTCGAAAGTGACATCATATTCGGTCGCCTCGACGATGGTGAACGTTCCGTTGAAGCTCTCTGGCTGTACACCAGCGATTACAACCTGTTCGCCAACCTTCAGGGTGTTGACACCGTTTAGGCTTGCGATCATCTTTGATCCGTCACCCTCAAGGCTGGCTAGAGAACCAACGGGGCTGACGTCAAATGGGTTTAGATCAAGCGACGGGCATCCGGTTGAACCGTCTGGGCAAACATCACCGTAACGAAGCTCTGGAAGATCAGTGATGCTGTACTGCCACCAACCAGGAATCGAGATTGGGTTCTTTTCGTTGCCGAGGTGAAGGCCCGATGCCGAGTAGGTGAAGAGAATGATGGTGATGAGGGTGAAAAGACCCACCATCGCACCGCGGTGACGAACAAAGCGACGGCGAACGATTTGGCCCTGGCTCAGACCTTCGGTCTCTTTGTTTGAAATGGCGTTTTCGTTTGATTCAGAATTCACGTTGTCAACGACAACTTCTGCCTTCTTCTTTCCAAACATGATTATTCTCCAGTTCCTACGCGAATGCGTGGGTCAAGTGCCGAGTAGAGCAAGTCAGAGACTAGGTTCGCGCTCACCGCGAGGGTCGACGTAATCAAGAACGCACCCATCATGAGGTTCAGGTCGAAAGTCGTGATGGCTTGACGGAACAGGGTTCCCATTCCGATCCAGCCGAAGACGCTCTCGGTGATAATCGCACCACCGATAAGACCAGCAAAGTCCCACGCCATCAGAGTGGTTAGTGGAATCAGCGCGTTGCGGAACGAGTGGCGCATAACCACTGTTCGCTCGGTAAGGCCCTTCGCGCGCGCAGTGCGCACGTAGTCCATGTTCAGCACTTCGAGCAAGTTACCGCGCGTGTAACGCACGTAACCGGCAAAGGAACCGATGGTAAGTGCGATGGTTGGCAAAATGATGTGCAAAATACCGTCTAGCGAACCAACCCAGAAATTCGGGTT
This sequence comes from Actinomycetota bacterium, assembly GCA_039805305.1. GTDB lineage: Bacteria > Actinomycetota > Actinomycetes > Actinomycetales > Microbacteriaceae > Rhodoluna. The sequence continues at coordinate 13,602 of JBDLUM010000061.1, read as the reverse complement.
GTCTACAAGCTCGGCGGCAATCTGGTCGTTGACCTGGCCAACGGTTGGAATTGGTCTGCCTGATACGAAGTCGCTCGAAATGTAAGGAACCCATTCTTGAGTCACGCGGTCGATAACGATCAAGATTGCCACTACAACTGCGGTTATGGCACTTGTGCGCATAACTGCCGAGCGGTCTTCTTTTGCGAACAAGAACCCGGCTAGTAGACCTGCGCCTACGGTTACCAGAGCAAGCCCTAACAGAACCCAACCATTGAAGTCGGCTACAAGCAACGACTGAATTGGGAAGTAGATAGCCCCACCCAAGGCAACCATGGTCAAAGACGAGAACAATGCTGGGCGGTTAGACAAACCGGTTGAAGCGGTAACGATCAAAACGGCAAACCCTAGCCCGACCACCAAAACAAAGCCGATGCCGAGTGAGAGGGTGTTGAACCAGTTAGTGCTCGACAGCCAGAAAAGAACGCCGAAAGTTGCCACAAAAGCAGCTGCAAATACGATCAACACTCTTTGAATGGTGCCGCCAATTACCCCAGCCCAGAAGATGCCGGCGACTATACCGGCCCCAAATAGCCAGAGCGGATCGATTATCGGATTCGCCAGCCAGTCATTAAAGCCGATCGACATGAACTGCTTAAGAAGAACAGCGACCCAGAAGATCGGTAGCGAGAAGAAGAGGAAAGATACGAAAGTGATCGAGTAGTCGAAGCGGCTGTACTGACGTAGTGCAGTTACCACACCGATTGTGATACCTACGAGCATTGCCAACACGGTAGCGGCCAGAACGAGGCGAATCGTGGTTGGAATGGCGGTGGCGATAAGTTCTGCTACGTCTTGACCCTGTCGCGACTCTCCCATGCTGAACTTGCCCCAGAAAATACCGAGCATTCCACCGAGCCACTTAAAGTAACGCAGCGGGGCCGGGGTGTCGAGATCAAGTTGGCGGGTAAGAGCAATGATGGTCTGCTCTTTTTTGGGGTCGCTGCTGAGGCGAAGTTCTTCGAGCGGGTCACCAGACCAAGCAAGAAGTATGTAGGTGAGGTAGCTGCTCACAAAAAGAATGAGGAGCAACTGTGTAACTCGTCGAGTTAAGTACGTCAGCACTGGATACCTTTCGCCACTGCGGTGTGACTACCGCGTTAACGGCGTCTAAACAAATCTATTTCAGTTTACCTGCAAGCAAACCAATGGCACCCGGATTTGATCCGGGTGCCATTGGTTTTTTTAGCTTTTTACTAAGAACTCAATCGAGTTATTAGTATGACCACTCCCAGTAGTTCCAAACGATGTTTGGAGTTAGTGGGGCCGGCTTCACGTTCTTCAGTAGTGCGTTGTGCGCAGTTACTGCAGGGTGCTGGAAGATCGGCAGGGTCACGGCGTCGTCAGCGATTAGCTTGTCAGCCGCCTTGTACTGAGCGATTACCTGAGCATCGGTCAACTTGGTTTCTAGCTTGTCAAGGATCTTGTCCATGGCTGGGCTGTTGTAACCTACGAGGTTGTTTCCACCGTCGCTCTTGAAGTTGGCGTTCGAACCAGTCTGGCTGACCGAGCTTGGGCACCATGCGAAGAACGCGGCGTCGTAAGCATTCGAGTCAAGGTACGCAGACCAACCAGCAGTTCCACCTGAGTTGGTTAGGTCGAATCCGGCCTTACCAAGCTCGAAGCGAGCCAACTGGAATTCGTCTGCACGACGGGTGTTAGATGGAGCACCCCAGAGGATGTTCACCTTTACCGACTTGCTTCCGGCCTTAGCGGTCTTGTAGTACTTCTTTACAAGAGCTAGAGCCTTAGCGGTGCGCTGTGCTTGGGTTCCGGTTGCGTAGATCGACTTGGTGTAAGCAGATACTTCGTTGTAACCAGACTGACCAGGTAGCAAGAACGACGAGTTACCTAGAACAGCAGTCGAGTTGACTGGCTTGATTAGGGTGTCGATGATGTCTTGACGTGGGTAAGCAAGTAGGAATGCCTTGCGGAGTTCCTTCGCACGAGTGGTCATACCAGCAAATGGGCCGCTGTAGGTCTCACCAGGAATGATCGAACCAACGCGAACGTCAACGTGCTCGAAGCAAGCGTTAACACCACCGATGGTCTTTACACCCTTGAGGGCCTTTAGAGCCTCAACTGCGTCAGCGGTTGGCTGACCTGCGTAGATGTCAAGTTCCTTGTTTGCAAGGGCCTGAGAAGCAGCGGTTGAGTCACCAATGAACTTGTGGATAACAGTCTTGACCTTGCCCGAAAGCTTTGGTCCGCTGTTGTACTTAGGGTTCACGGTCATGGTTACCGACTGGTCGGCAACTGCAGACTTAACCAAGAAACCACCGTTACCAACGAAAAGAAGAGGGTTGGTTGACGAGTTTACGGTCTTGATGTTGTAGTCGTTGCTCCAGACGTTACCAATCTTGGTTAGAAGAGCGGTGTTCTTGCTGGTGAACGCGGCCAAGAAGGCAGCCTTGTCAGCCTTGTTCTGAGTCAAGGTCTGAGCGGTCTTCTTGTCGTTTGCCATCTGAACTAGGGTGTGAACCGGTGATGGTCCAGGGCCCATGATTGCCCAGTCTGGAACGAAGCTCGAGTAGCAAAGGGTTACTGACATCTTGTCAGAAGATAGCTCTGGCTCACCCTTGATGGCGCTGTCGTAAGGGCCACCGTAGAACGAGTTGAACTTTGGAAGAACCTGTGCGTTTGCAGGGTCACCTAGGCCAGCGGCCTTTGAGTAAGCGCTGCTTCCGAGCACGTGGCTTAGAAGAAGGTCAACACCATCGATAGGAGTACCGTCAGACCAAACGCGACCTGGCTTTACGGTGTACTTGACAGCAAGTGCACAGTCGGCCTTGGTTACGGTGCCAAAGGTACCGAAAGTGGTGTTACGGATTAGGTTCTTCTTGTTGTCGTAGTAGCTGAAGCCTGCACCAGTCATGTAACCGACATCGCTGTTGGTGACAAGGTTGGTCTCAGGAGTTCCGCTGTTGAACGACGTGAGCGCGTTTGACGCGTGAATCACAACAGTGGTGCGAGTTGCAGCCTGAGCTGGCGCTACCAAACCGGCGACGCCAAGTGCTCCCGCTGCAGCCACGGCCACCGCGCGAACGATGCGTGTTGCTTTCATGTATTTCTCCTTGTTGGATTAGGGACTACCGCGACTTATTGAAAAGACGACAGCAAACCCTGGGGTGCTTTCAACTTTAGAGTGCAAATTCACAGATTGTTAGCAAAAAATCTTTTTTTTACATTTTGTAACATTCCTGTTACCTAAATGCCCGACCAGGCGAGGCTGGGTAAACCGCAAGCGCTTACAGCCAATAGTGTGAACCTGTGCCAAATCTTGCTGAGTTGTTTGTATTCGGTCTCACAGCCGGAATCGCGCTGGCCATACCCGTTGGCCCGATGGCACTTTTTCTTATAGACACCACTTTGCGTCACGGGCTACGCGTGGGCGCGGCAGGCGCACTCGCCATGGCATCGGTCGACGCGACTTACGCCGTAGTGGTTTTTCTAGCCGGATCTGCCGTGGCGGGCATCCTGGGAACATACGGAATCTGGTTCAGCTTGATCGGTGCGGCAATCTTGCTGGGGTTGGGCGCGCAGACTATTTACAAGGCGCTTGGCCAGAGCCGAGCATCCGAGCAATCTTCGCAAACTCAGAATGAGTCGACAACCGCTGGCAAGACCTACCTAAAGTTCGCAGCGGCAACCGTCGTGAATCCGCCGACAGCTCTTTATTTCTTAGCGATAACTCCGAGCCTGGTTGGGCTGACCGGTTCTGACCCAGTTTCGGCAACCCTCGCCTTTGCCTCGGGAGTCTTCATCGGCTCCGTGGTCTGGCAGCAAGCGTTGGCTTTGGCGGGCGCTGCGATAAGAGGCATCACCACTCCACGCGTGCGAACCTGGCTTAGCCTCGCAGGTGGCGCAATGATTATTGGCCTAGCAATAGTGCTAGCGATAAGAACCTTTAGCTAACCCTTAGGCGAAAGCCTCAGGTGGCGGGCAAGAGCATACCAAGTTACGGTCACCGTAAACCGAATCGATGCGACGCACGATTGGCCAGTACTTGTTGCGGTGTTGACCGACTACCGGGTAGGCGGCCAGCTCGCGAGAGTACGGCTTGTTCCATTCACCGATAACCGACTTAGCGGTATGTGGTGCGTTGCGCAGCGGGTTGTCTTCGACATTCCACTCCCCCGACTCAACCTTTGCGGCTTCGGCGCGAATGGCAATCATGGCGTCAACGAAACGATCGAGCTCTTCGAGCGGTTCGCTCTCGGTTGGTTCGATCATCAGCGTGCCAGCTACCGGGAACGACATCGTTGGTGCGTGGAACCCGTAGTCGATGAGTCGTTTGGCAATGTCATCCACGCTCACACCTGAATCTTTGGTGAGAGGGCGAACGTCGAGAATGCATTCGTGCGCGACGAGGCCCTTGTTGCCCGTGTAGAGAACTGGGTAGTGACCCTCGAGCTTTTTGGCGACATAGTTAGCTGCCAAGACCGCGGTTGCGGTTGCCTCGGCCAAGCCCACGTTGCCCATCATGCGAATGTATGCCCACGAAATAGGCAGGATGCTCGCCGAGCCGTATGGCGCTGCCGAGATCGGCCCGAATGCCGGAAGCTCGGTTTGCGCTTGGCCGTGACCAGGTAGGAATGGTGCGAGGTGCGCGCGAGCAGCAACCGGCCCAACGCCCGGGCCGCCGCCGCCGTGAGGGATGCAGAAAGTCTTGTGCAGATTGAGATGGCTAACGTCGCCGCCGAACTTGCCGAACTTTGCGTAGCCGACCACGGCGTTGGTGTTAGCGCCGTCGATGTAAACCTGACCGCCTGCAGCGTGCACGCGATCGCAAATGTCGACGATGGCTTCTTCATAAACACCGTGGGTCGAAGGGTAGGTGACCATGAGAGCGCTGAGTCGGTCGCCGGCTTCGTCAATCTTCGAAGTTAGATCTGCGACATCCACGTTGCCGTTTTCGTCACAAGCCACTACGACAACCTGCATGCCCGCAAGAACTGCCGATGCAGCATTGGTGCCGTGAGCGCTCGAAGGAATTAGGCACACGGTTCGCTGCACATCGCCGCGAGATAGGTGGTAACCGCGAATGGCCATCAGTCCCGCAAGCTCACCCTGGCTGCCGGCATTTGGCTGAAGCGAAACTGCGTCATAGCCGGTGACTTCGCACAACCAAGAAGTGAGCTGGTCGATCATCTGCAGGTAGCCGCGTGTGTCATCGGCAGGTGCGAATGGGTGGATGTTTCCAAACTCTGGCCAGGTGACGGCCTCCATCTCGGTGGTTGAGTTCAGCTTCATCGTGCAAGAACCGAGCGGAATCATGCCTCGATCTAGCGCGTAGTCGTAGTCGGCCAATCGCTTTAGGTAACGCAGCATCGAGGTCTCGCTGTGGTGCGAGTTGAACACCTCGTGAGTTAGATAAGAGGTGTTGCGAGCGAAGTTCGAAACACGGCTCGAATCGGTGAGGCTGACAAGCTCTGCACCAAAGGCGTGAGCGATTGCGTTGAGGGTTGCCTCGCTGGTGGTTTCGTCGACCGAGATGCCGATGGTCGAAGCATCCACTTTCAACATGGTGATGCCGTGTGCGCGAGCTTTCTGCCAGACCGCTTCGGCGTCAACATTCAAAACTCGGATGGTGTCGAAGAACTCTTGACTCGAAAGGGTTAGCCCGGCAGCAGTTAGCGACTCGGCGAGCGCAACAGCCTTGATGTGAACTTCGTTTGCGATTGCGCGAAGTCCTCGAGGCCCGTGGTACACGGCATACATGCCAGCCATGACGGCGAGCAAAACCTGGGCGGTGCAAATGTTCGAGGTAGCGCGCTCGCGGCGGATGTGCTGTTCACGAGTTTGCAGAGTGAGACGGTAGGCGGCGGCACCTTCGGCGTCGATCGAAACACCAACCAAGCGGCCAGGCATTGAGCGCTCGAGACCGTCGCGAACGGCGAGGTAACCAGCGTGTGGCCCACCGAAGCCCATCGGAACACCAAAACGCTGAGAGGTTCCAACTGCGATGTCGGCACCCAAGTCGCCAGGAGAGGCAATCAGAGTTAGCGACAGAAGGTCGGCGGCAACGACGGCGATTGCCGAGGCAGCGTGAGCAGCATCGATGGCTGGCTTGATTTCGGTGATTGCACCCGAGGCACCCGGGTACTGCAACATGAGGCCGAAGTATTCACCAGTTAGTTCATCGCTACCCTTGGCTGCATCGAAGTAGCGAACCTCGATGTCTAGGGGTTCGGCACGGTGTTCTAGCAACGCTTTGGTCTGCGGAAGAGCATCCGAGTCGACGAAGAAAACGTTCGACTTCGAGTCACTCGAGCGACGAGCAATCATCATGGCTTCGACAACGGCCGTGCCTTCGTCGAGCATCGATGCATTGGCAGTCTTCATTCCAGTTAGGTCGGTGACCATGGTTTGAAAGTTGATCAATGCTTCGAGGCGACCCTGAGAAATCTCAGGCTGGTAAGGGGTGTAAGCGGTGTACCAAGAAGGGTTCTCGAGAACATTGCGCTTGATGACTCCTGGCACATGCGTGCCGTAGTAACCGAGCCCAATCATCGAAGCGGTAATGCGGTTGCGAGCGGCGAGCGCGCGAAGCTCACCTAGAGCCTCAGGCTCACTGATTGGCTCGGGCAGAGTGCCTTCGCCATTGAAGCGGATGACCTGCGGCACAGCATCAGACATCAGAGCGTCGAGGCTCTCGTAGCCGAGCGATTGCAGCATGTGCTGTTGGTCGCTGGCGCTTGTGCCAATGTGACGGTATTTGAAATCTTTGTGCGCGCTGGTCATTTGTCTTTAGCCTTCGTTGGTTAGAGCTGCGTATTCGTCGTGGCTGAGCAGGGTTGGTAGCTCGGTAAAGCGAATCTTGATCAACCAGCCGGCACCGAATGCGTCGTGGTTGATTAGTTCTGGGTTGCTAGCAACGGTTTCGTTCACTGCAACGACTTCGCCGTCGACCGGTGCGTAAAGCTCGCCAACCGACTTGGTCGATTCGATCTCGCCACAAATTTTCATGTAAGTGGTCTGGGTGCCAACCTTAGGTAGGTCAACGTAAACAACGTCACCCAATTTCTCGGCTGCATACTCGGTGATTCCAACGGTGGCAACGTCGCCATCAATGGCAAGCCACTCGTGTTCCTTTGTGTAAAACAGACCTTCACGGTTGATCATGATTTTCCCTTTTTCTCTCTACTTGAATCTGTTACTTCGCGCGCTTATAAAACGGTAGCGAACTAATTTGCATCGGCTGACGACTTCCGCGAACATCGGCCCAAACCGTGGTGCCCAGATCACTGTGAACCGAGTCAACGTATGCCATTGCAATTGGGTAGCCGAGTGTTGGTGAGAGTGCGCCGGTGGTGATTTCACCGATTGGTTGCTCGGCTGCTTCGCTCTCGAAAAGTTCGTAGTGAGCACGGGCGGCTCGGCGGCCTTCGCCAACCAAAGCAACTAGCTTGCGGTCGGGGGTGTCGCCTGCCTTGTTTGCCAGAGCGGATGAACCAACGAAGTCGTGGTCTATGCGAACTACGCGCGCAAAGCCTGCATCAAAAGGAGTGGTGTGCAACCCGAGCTCATTGCCATAGAGAGGCATGCCAGCTTCAAGGCGAAGGGTGTCACGGCAGGCGTATCCAGCGGGAATCAAACCAACTGAACTGCCTGCTTCTAGAATCGCGCGCCAGGTGGCAACTGCATCCGCGTTCTTTACCAACAGCTCGAAACCGTCTTCACCGGTGTAGCCGGTTCGCGCGAAGAACGCGTGCACGCCGTTGAACTCACCCTCGAAAATCGAGTAGTACTTGAGGTCGTCAAGTGGGGCGGTAGTGAGGGTTTTCAGAACCTCGACGGCCCGTGGGCCTTGCACCGCGATGAGAGCGTACCGCGAAGTGGCGTCGTCGAGTTTCACATCGAAACCGGCAGCGCGCTCGTTTAGAGCAACCCAAACGGCCTGGTGATTGCCGGCGTTGGCGATGATCAGAAAACGCTCATCGGTGAAACGGTAGACGATGAGGTCGTCGATGATGCCGCCCTGTTCATTCACGATTAGCGAATACTTGGCACGACCGAGGTTGATTTCTGAAGCGACACCGACGAGTGCGTGGTCGAGAAAAGCGGCAGCACCCGGCCCTTCGAAAAAGAACTCGGCCATGTGGCTGATGTCGAAGATGCCTGCTGCTTCGCGAACCGCGGCGTGCTCGGCAAGGTCTGAGGTGTAGCGCACCGGCATGTTCCAGCCGCCAAAATCTGTGAATGCCGCGCCGAGCGCAACGTGCTCTTCAAAAAGAGGTGTGGTCTTGAGTGCCTGAGCGTCGTTCACAGAGTTCTCCTAAACGTCCCCGACGGTTGTCGGCGACAAGAACTCCCCCTCTGTCTATTGAGCCTGAGAGCTTCGCGAACTCGATAATCGAGTCAACTTTCACCTTGGGCGAGGTTATGAAACCTACTTTTCAGAGTTGCCTAACCATGGCGGTTTGATCACCTGAGAGATTTTCGGGGAGGATTGCTCCTTCGGTGCAGTACTAAAACTGCTCTCCCGCCTTGGGTCGAACGGCTATTCAGTTATTGGCTAAAGAATACATGAACGAAACTGCTAATCTTGGCAGGCAAGCTGCTTGCAGCAAGCAATCTCTTCGCAGTTGGGGAAAGTCGGTGAAAATCCGACGCTGACCCGCAGCCGTAACTGATTTTTCAGAAGTCGGAATGCCCAATAGCTGAGTGATGACTCAAATAAACCGTCGAGGTCTGCGGTGGAGTCGATAGGGCACTCGCCCGTTCGCCTTCGCAACCGCACCTCTGCCCGATCGAGAGGTGAGCATGCGAAATTCGCTAAAAATCGTGCTCTTAGTGCTGGTTGGGCTAATCGCGCTCGGCGGCGCGCTCTCGGCGAACCCCGGCTCGAAAGTTGACTCTACTTCTAACGCTCTCGATGGGTCCTGCAGCGCTGGCACCCCTGGCGTGACCTTGGTCATCGAACGCTCGGATGCTGCGCCTTCGATCACCTGCACCCCAAACTTCTCCGGCTCGGGTTGGGAGCTACTCGACGTTGCGCACGACGTTGAGGGAACGCTCAACTACCCCACCGGTTTCGCCTGCCGCATTGACGGCTATCCAACTAGCGCGACTCAGGATTGCGCTGACACCCCGACCTACTCCGAAGGCTCATGGGTTTATTTCTATGCCGACTCTGACACCGAAGGCTGGGCGTTCAGCGGCGCGGGGTCGGCCATGCGCAAGCCAGCCTGTGGAACATCCGAGGCTTGGGTTTTCTCTGGCGCGAATCAACCGGAATCAACCAAGCCAAGCACGCAACCGACGGTTTTTGAATGCTCAAAATAGCCCGAGCTAAAGTGCAGAGCGCACACCCGGGCGCCTGGTGGGTGCTGGGCCTCGCGCTTGCGGTTGCAGCGGGTCAAGCGAGCAGTTTCGTGTCAGTGGCTGTGGTGATTGCCATCGCACTGGCCTTGATGCTCTCATTCAGAACCTCGGCCCCTTGGGCGCAATCGGCTCGTTTTTACCTAGGGTTAGCCGCCTTTGTGCTGCTGACCCGCGTAATTTTCAGAATCATTTTTAACGGCCAGCTTGGTGGCACCGACATCATTTTCAGCCTGCCGACGCTCAGCATTTCTCTCGGTTTCGGCCCAGCCTTGAACCTGTTCGGTGACATCAGCGCGGCGACTCTTAGCGCAGCAACTCTCGATGGTCTTCGACTGTCGGCGATTATTTTGTCGGTGGCCATGGCGAACACTTTGGCCAACCCACGCAAGCTTCTCAAGAACACTCCGGGTGCTCTTTACGAGGTTGCCACAGCGATTTCGGTTGCAATCAACCTCGCACCTCAGCTGATCGAAAGCATTCAACGAGTTCGTCGCTCGCGAGGCTTGCGAGGTCGCAACAAAGGCATCGGAGTTTTCGCGAGCATCGTGATTCCGGCGCTCGAAGACACCATGGATCGCTCGCTCGCACTCGCTGCCAGCATGGATGCGCGCGGCTTCGGTCGACGTGGCAATCTGTCGCTCGGCACTTTGCGCTTGGTTCGGGCTCTGAGCTTTAGCGCAGCGGTGACACTTGCCATCGGCGCGTACCTTTTGGTCGCAGCATACGGGTTTGGTGTGCTTGCCACAGTTCTCATAGCGGCAAGCTTGGTTGCGATTGCAATCGTCATTCGCATAACTTCGCGCCAGAGCGTTCGAACGAGTTATCGCAAACTTTCGTTTCGACTGGTCGACTGGAGTCTCGTGGCAGCAGCCATCGCAATCGCCTTGTGGTCAACCACATTCGCGACTGCCTTTGAGCAGGTGTTGCGCTCGTGATCAAACTAACCGACGTGTCTTTCAACTATCGCGGGGTCGAATCACCCGTAGTTACGCGCGCCAATTTTGAAGTCGAGGCCGGCGAATTCGTTCTAGTCTGCGGCCCGACCGGCAGCGGCAAGTCGACCCTGCTTCGAATCATCAACGGGTTGAGCCCACACTTCACAGGAGGCAACCTGAGGGGGCGCATCGAACTCGGCTCGGTCGACCGAACGGGCGCCAAGCCACACGAACTGGCCGATCTGGTTGGCTTCGTGAACCAGCAGCCTGAGGGGGCATTTGTTGCCGACACCGTTGAAGACGAGCTGGCCTATGCGATGGAGCAACTTGGCAGGCATCCAAGTGAGATGGCTAACGAAATCGCTCGCCTTGCGGCGGCTCTTGGAATCGCAGATCTTCTCGACTCTCCCCTGACCTCACTTTCGGGCGGTCAGCAGCAACGTGTAGCAATCGCCGCAGCACTCTCGGCCGGCCAGAGAATTTTGATTCTCGATGAGCCAACCTCAGCGCTTGACCCTGAAGCTGCTCACGAGATCATCTCAAGCTTGGCCAAACTAACCAAAGACCTCGGCATCACCGTGCTGCTGTCTGAACACCGCCTAGAACGTGCACTTCCACTAGTTGATTCGGTCATCGTCGTGCACGGCGACGGCTCGGTTTCGAAACTTGCTCCAACCGACGCGCTTCGCGAAAACCGCCTAGTGCCGCCGGTGGTAGAACTGTCGGCACGGTTGGGGCTAAGCAAATCTGCCCTCGAGCCTGATGAACTGCGTGCCAAAATCAACGCCCAGCCGAACCTGCTCAAAAACATCAGCACGGATGCTTCCGCTCTACCAACCCAACCCGCCGAGTTTGCCGGCCTGAATGCCCTCGAGGTTCGCGGTCTGTCGGTTGCCTATGGTGAGAACCTTGCGGTTGACTCGGTCGACTTGAGTGTCGAGCGCGGCGAGGTTCTGACCCTGATGGGTGAAAACGGATCGGGAAAGTCGAGCTTGCTTTGGGCCATTCAAGGCAGTGGCGAGCGTGCCAGTGGTGATGCTCTGAGTAACTGGGGTGAAACCCAAAAACTGTCGCCAGAAGAGCGACTCTGCGTAGTGACTATGGTTCCGCAGCGTGCCAGCGACCTACTCTTTCTTTCGAGCGTTTCAGCAGAACTCGAAGATAGCGACCGGTTTGCTCAGGCTAAACCAACTAGCACGGCGACCCTGTTCGCACGTTTCGCGGGCCGAGTGGATCCGGCCGTGCATCCGCGTGATTTGTCGGCCGGTCAACAACTAGCGCTAGTGCTCGCGATTCAGCTGGTCAAGGGCGCTGGCGTTGTTCTGCTCGATGAGCCGACTCGCGGTCTCGACTACGAGGCCAAGCGCGCCCTGGCAAGAATCATCGGCGAACTGAGAGCTGGGGGCCATGCGATTGTGCTCGCGTCGCACGACATCGAGTTCGTAGCCCAGGTGGCGACCAAAGTTGTGGTGCTCGAGAAGGGGCGCATCAAAGCGCAAGGGTCTCCAGTTGAAATTCTCGGCGCAGATGGTTTATTGCCATCTCAGGTGTCGGTGGCGCTAGGCCAGCCTGGAATCATCAGCCTCGAACAGATTCGAGGTACCCAATGAAAATCGCGAGCCGCCTAACCATCGCAGCCACTGCTGCTGCGAGCATCCTCGTTTTCATTTGGCCACTGCTGATTTCGGCTGAAGGCGCTTCGCAGGCAACTCTCGCGCAGGGTGTTTTCATCGCGCTCATGCCAGCGCTTCTCGCGCTAATTGTGATCGAGTTTTCGAGCGGCCAGATTGAAGCGAAACAACTCGCGGTGCTCGGGGTGCTGATCGCTCTGAACGCCGTGGTGCGCATTCTCGGTGCCGGAACCGCGGGCATCGAAACCGCGTTTTTCATCATCATTCTCGGTGGCTTTGTTTTTGGTGCGGGCTTCGGGTTTATTCTCGGGGCGGGTTCACTGCTGGTTTCGGCGTTGCTCGTTGGCGGTATCGGCCCGTGGCTACCGTTTCAAATGATGGCTGCCGGACTAATCGGCATTGGCGCTGGTTTGCTACCCAAGGCAAATGGCGCGTGGATGCAGAGACTCACGCTCATCGCATACGCGGTTTTCGCAGCCTTCGTTTATGGCGGCCTGATGACCATGTGGAGTTGGCCGTTCTTGGCCGGAAACGCAGGCCCGCTCGCCTACTCCGCTGGCGCGCCGCTACTCGACAATTTGGTGCGCTTCTTGCAATACGAAGTGGTTACCGGCGGTTTGCTGTGGGACTTAGGTCGCGCGATCACAACGTCGGTGCTGTTGTTGTTAACGGCACCAGCCCTGCTCGCCACCTTGCGAAGGGTGGCAACCAGGGCCGGCATCGAGAGGCTCTAGGCGAGCCTGAATGACTTTCTGTTTACTTAACGGGGTCTCCGAAACGGTTCGCTCCAGGAGTTCCGTCTTTGGCGAATTGAATCAAGAGAAGGATTGCCCCTACAACAGGGATGAGGCCAATGAAATAGTAAGGACCGCCTTTGTCAACGTCGTGCAGACGACGCCAGACAACAGCTAGACCTGGAATCAAAACAGCGAGTAGCCAGATTGTCGAGACGATAGATGGTGTCGAGACTGGAATTCCAGTCTCGGTCATCATGACTGTTGACGGGAATACGATCTCTAGGGCAAGGGAAACCAGAAGAACAAACAAGACCGCGTACCAGTACTCGCTGCGTCGTGCGCGACCTTTGAAGTTTGCATAGTTTTTGAAAAATGACTGAATTGCAGCACCGAATGACATTTAGTTGTTACCCCTTCTATAAATGCGTTGTTGCACCTTTTTGGTTCAACATTCGAAGTGTATTGGCGGATAAAAGAAAAAGCCCCCATTGCTGGAGGCCTTTCAGTTCGGCGTGCCGTCGGTCACGGTCACACCAATTGTGGAGATGGGGGGAATTGAACCCCCGTCCAGAACAAAGTTCTTGGGTCTTCTACGGGTGTAGCTTCAGTATCGCTTTACTCGGTTCTGGCCATACCCTGAAGCGAGTCGACCAACAAACCCAGCCATAGTGAAAGTCCCGAGAAGCCCTAAGGCGTAACTACTCAGCAAGATTTCTAAATGACGCCAAGAACCGTAACGAAATCAAATACGGCTTGACGGACTTCAGGCTAGTTGCGCTTAGGCAGCTAGGGCGAAGTCGGTGCGGTTAGATTTGGCACCTATAGTTTGCAGCGGACATTTACGTGTTGACGCTACATTCACGACCCGCTTCATCCAGTCACAAAAGCACTGTCGAAACCGATCATCCCCATTATTGAATTATCAAAACCCAT
>JBDLUM010000060.1:0-9771 GCA_039805305.1 Actinomycetota bacterium | reverse complement strand
GCCAAGGTAACCAGCACTACCGCGGCGAAGGCGGTGCTCGACCGCGCCGAAGCCCATTTGCGCAAGGGTCGCTACCGCGTGGTGCGTCGTGATGGTTCGGTGTCGGCCGAACGCGGTTATGTTCGTGAAACCGGAAACCTCGTCTTTCACTTCTCGCTCATCGGCGTGCTGATTGCAGCAGGCTTAGGTGGCGGATTCTCTTACAACGGCCAGCGCGTTCTGGTCGAGGGTGAGGTTTTCGTAAACAACCTCGCTTCATACGACTCTTTCTCACCGGGCGTTTTCTTCGACGAAAACAACCTTGAGCCGTTCTCGATGGCGCTCGACAAGTTCGAGGTCGACTTCGACCTACAAAACTCGTCGAACATCGGCACCCCGCTCGACTTCAGGGCCTTCGTCACGAGCAAGCTTGCCGGTGGCGAGAAGCGCGAGTCGGTCATCCGCGTTAATGAACCGCTCGAAGTGCCTGGCGCGCACGTCTACCTCACCGGCAATGGCTACGCGCCGGTGCTCACTTTCAAAGACCCAGACGGTCAGATCGCGTTCAGTGGCCCGGTGATTTTCTTGCCGCAAGATGCCAACTACACCTCACTCGGCGTCATCAAATTGCCGGATGCTAAGCCGAAGCAATACGGCGTGCTGGCGTTTTTCTACCCCACCAAAGAGCAGCTCGAAACCGGAGCCTTCACCTCGATTTACCCAGACCCGGTCGACCCGATGCTCAGCATGAACCTCTATGTTGGCGATCTTGGCCTTGACGGCGGAGTGCCACGCAACGTGTTCAGCCTCGACACCCACGGTCTCGATCAGGTGGCCGGTGGCAAGAGTGGCACCAAGGCAGTGGCTCTGACTATCGGTGAAACGAAGCCGCTGCCGGGCGAACTCGGTTCGGTGACCTTCAACGGGCTCAAGCGCTTTGCATCTCTTGACCTTGCCTACAACCCAGGGCAGCTTTGGGTTTTGGTATTTGCGATTTTTGCGTTCGTTGGCTTGGCCATTTCACTCTCGGTGCCGCGTCGACGCATTTGGGTTCGGAAGTTTGAGGGCGGTTTTGAGGTTGCTGCTCTTGCACGAAACGATGACCCAAGACTCGAAGAAATTGTCGCCAACCTCGTCGAAGCCATCGCCCCCAAGAAAGGCAACTAAAAATTGACTGACGTCAAACTCGATCTAGACCTCGCCCAGCAGTCGCTAGTCTTCATCTTCGCGTCGATGGTGGTCTATACGGTTTCGTTCTTGATCTTCGCCTGGCACCTCACCAACATCGCTAGCGACAAAACTTCTGGCAAGGCAACTTCGAGCAAGCTCGAAAATATCGGCTTTGCTCTCTTCGCTTTCGGCGCAGTGATTCACGGGGCCGGTGTGGTGATGCGCGGTATCGCGGCAGCCCGTGTGCCATGGGCAAACATGTATGAGTTTTCGATCTCTGGCGCCTTCGTGCTGGTGGCCATCTATCTGGCGTTTTACCGCCTGCGCGACATCCGCATCATTGCAGCTTTTCTGAATGGTTTTGTGTTGCTGATTCTCGGTGCGGCCACAACTTACTTTTATGTGCAGGTGCAAACCCTCATGCCGGCGCTGCAGTCTTATTGGCTGGTCATTCACGTAACCGTCGCCGTGCTAGCTACCGCGTTTTTCAATATCGCAGCGGCTCTTTCGATCGCTTACCTGCTTCGCACATCGACTCGCATTGCTAGCTCGACCAAGAAGTTCGTCATTGGCGCGCGTCGCGTTCTCGATTTCTTCCCAGCCGAGAAAACCCTCGAGCGACTCCAAGTTCGCTTCAACGGAGTTGGCTTGATTCTCTGGACATTCACCCTCGCAGCCGGTGCCATCTGGGCCGAGCGCGCCTGGCACCGCTATTGGGGCTGGGACACCAAAGAGGTTTGGACCTTCATCATCTGGGTGCTTTACGCCGGCTATTTTCACGCCACCGCAACTCGTGGCTGGACGGGTCGTCGCGCAGCCTGGCTATCGCTGGTTGGTTTCGCCTCGGTGCTCTTCAACTTCACCATCGTGAACTTGTTCTTCAAGGGTCTGCACGTTTACAGCGGTCTGTAGGTCGAGTAGCTTTTTAGAGCAGGCGGTAGCAGCGCTCCAGGCGCTCGATCCACCAGTCACCGCGGTGATCTTCGGCAGCAAAAACCTCAAGTTTGGTCGAGTCAACTTCTACTCGACGAACATCCAAGTAGCCGCCCCTTGCAACTAATGGCTCGCGCGTTACATCGCCAATGAACATCGCCGCAGTACCAAGCCCGCAGTCAAACTCGAGTTCGGGTAGCGCGGCGGCCAGATGCAGCCCCATGCTGATGCCAACCGAGGTGTCGAGTGCGCTCGAGATGACCACAGGCAACCCTGCCTCGGCGGCAACTTCAAGGGCACGTCGCATTCCGCCAAGCGGCGCAGCCTTGATCACGAGGATGTCGGCCGCTCCAGCCTGCGCAACCGCCAACGGGTCACTAACTTTTCGCACCGACTCGTCGGCTGCAATCTTGATCGAGTCTGAATAGCGACGAATCTTCACGCGCATTTCGGCAAGCTCGCCGATGGTTGCGCACGGCTGTTCGAAGTAGTCGAGTTTGATGCCGTTTTCGAGCATCATGGCAGCGATCGCGATTGCCTGATCAACGCTGTAACCGCCGTTGGCATCGAGGCGGATGCGCGCCTCAGGGTAAAGCTGGCTCACTCGAATCACGCGCGCAAGGTCTTGGTTCAAGTCTTGCCCTGGCTCGGCAACCTTTACCTTGACCGTGCGAAACTCGCCGAACGGAGCCAGTGCGAGCTCGATCGCATCTGGCGCAACAGCCGGCAGGGTTGCGTTGATGCCGATGCTGGCACGGTGTAACTGCGGCAGAGCATCCCAGCCGAATTCGAGAGCAGCGGCCAGCCAAACGGCGGCCTCTTCGTCTTCGTACTCAACGAACGGCGACCACTCGGTGTAACCCTGTGGACCTTCGACGAGCAGGGCCTCACGTTCGGTTACTCCGCGAAACTTGGTGCGCATGGGCAAACTCACCACGCGGGCCGATGCTACGAGCTCTTCAAGGCTCGGCAGCGCAAACCTGCGCCCGTAGGCCGAACCGTTTTGCGAAGCATCCACGTTAGTTAGTCTAGAAGCATGGCAAAACAGGTTTCGCAGTTGTTCGACGCCCAGGTGTGGCACGAGGTGCCCGGCTTCGAAGAGCTAACCGACATCACCTATCACAAGCACCAGACCCTAGGCATGGTGCGCGTGGCGTTCAACCGCCCAGAGGTGCGTAACGCCTTTAGACCCAAGACCGTAGACGAGCTGCACCGAGCCCTCGACCACGCACGAATGGATTCACGCGTTGGCGTCGTGCTGCTTACCGGCAATGGCCCGTCACCAAAAGATGGCGGATGGGCGTTCTCAAGCGGAGGCGACCAGCGGGTTCGTGGCAAAGATGGTTACAAATACGCCGATGGTGACGATGCTGCGAGCATTGAGCCGGGTCGCGCAGGTCGACTTCACATTCTTGAGGTTCAACGCCTCATTCGTTTCATGCCAAAGGTTGTCATCGCATTGGTGCCAGGATGGGCGGCTGGCGGTGGCCACTCACTGAACGTGGTTTGCGACCTCTCGATCGCCAGTGCCGAGCACGCCAAGTTCAAGCAGACCGATGCCGATGTGGCTTCGTTCGATGCCGGTTATGGTTCTGCCTATTTGGCTCGCCAGGTTGGCCAAAAATTCGCCCGTGAAATCTTCTTCTTGGGTGCCGAATACAGTGCCCAGCGCGCCTACGAAATGGGTGTCGTGAACGCGGTTGTGCCGCACGCCGAGCTTGAGTCGGCAGGCATTGCCTGGGGTAAAGAGATTTTGGCTAAGTCGCCGCAGTCGATTCGCATGCTCAAGTTCGCATTCAATGCGGTTGATGACGGTCTCGTTGGTCAGCAAATGTTCGCCGGTGAGGCAACCCGCCTGGCTTATGGCACCGAAGAAGCAGCCGAAGGTCGCGACTCATTTCTAGAGCGACGCGACCCAGACTGGTCGCCATACCCTTGGCACTTCTAGCCACTCGCGCAACCTAAAGAGCTCGAAACTGATGCCGATTCCACTAAAACTGATTGCAGCCAACGACCCTTTCGCGGCCTTGGTTGCGCTCGCCGATGTACTCGATGGCAAGCAGGCACTGTTTGTAACCCCACCCGAAGTCAACGGCCTGATGCCAGAAGTGCACGGACTGCCTCCCGAGGTTGACGACCACTACGCGGCTATCGTCGAATCTTCTGGCTCAACCGGTGTTCCGAAGCGAATCGGCCTTACCGTGCAAAATCTGCTCACCAGTGCGCGTGCAACACAGGCTCGGCTCGGTGGGGCGGGGCAGTGGTTGTTGGCGCTACCGATCAACTACATCGCCGGCCTGCAGGTTCTTGTGCGTTCGCACCTCGCCGACACTCAGCCGATTTTGATGAATGCGTCGGTGCCGTTTTCGGCCGAGGGTTTCGCCCGAGCATCCTCGTTGATGACCGGCGAGCGACGTTTCACCAGCCTGGTGCCCGCGCAACTCGAGCGCCTTGCCGAAGCCGTTGGCCAAGACGATTTTGTATTGAGCCAGTTGCGCTCGTTTGATGCCATTTTGGTTGGCGGGCAGGCGGCGAGCCCGCAGACGCTTAGTCGCTTGCGTGAACTCGGTGTGAACGTGGTGGTCACCTATGGCATGACCGAAACATCGGGCGGATGCGTTTATGACGGGGTGCCTCTCGATGGCGTCGAAGTCTCGCTCGGCGAACGCGGCCTCATAACGTTGAGTGGCCCGATGGTGGTTGACGGCAGCGTTACCACCAACGACCTTGGTGAGCTTGATGCAGACGGTCGTTTGTCGGTGCTTGGTCGTGCCGATCGAGTGATCAACTCTGGCGGAATCAAGTTGTCGCTCGACCTCGTTGAGCAGTGGACCAAGTCGCAGCCGGGTGTTCGCGACGCTGTCTCGCTGCCGATTTCTAACCCGCAGTTTGGCGAAACATTTATTTGCTGGATGGTCGTCTTCGACCCAGAGCGCCATCACCTTGATTCCGAGAAAGCGGTGGCCGAACTTGGGCTTCCGGCGAAGTTTGCGGTGTGGGCAACCACCGAAGAGATTCCGCTGTTGGGTAACGGAAAACCCGACTACCAAGGTTTGGCCGAAAATTTTGCTGCATATCAAAACCAGTTGCGTGAAGCTCGCGCTCGAGGAGAGATTTAGAATTTCGTCATGGCTAAAACAAAGAACACCCCAGTCTCTGCTCGCAGCAAAAAGAAGCCAAAGCTTCGTGATTGGATCTCGGCTGCTCGACTTCGCACCCTGACCCTTGCCGTCGCACCCGTGGCTTTCGGTACCGGTGTGGCTCTCAAAAATCAGGGTCAGAACTGGATGTTCGCTGGCTTGGCTCTCGCAGTGGCGGTGTTCTTGCAGCTAGGCGTCAACTACGCCAACGACTACTCAGACGGAATTCGTGGAACCGATGATGACCGGGTTGGCCCGTTTCGCCTGACCGCATCTCGCAAGGTGAACCCGAAGACCGTGCGCGCCGTCGCTTTTGTCTTCTTGGCTCTCGGTGCTGCTGCAGGCCTCGCGCTTGCGGTGCTTTCTGAAAACCTTTGGCTTATCGCAGTGGGTGCCGTTGCACTGATCGCGGCTTGGGGCTACACCGGTGGCAAGAAGCCTTACGGATACGCCGGTTTGGGCGAGCTTGTTGCTTTCTTGTTTTTCGGTCCGGTTGCCGTTTTCGGTACTGCCTATGTTCAAATCGCCGCAGTATTCGACGACTCACTGACCGTCTTGATTCTCACCGGTGGTTCGGTAGCTCTCGGATTCTTGGCAGCCGCGGTCTTGTTGGCTAACAACATGCGCGATGTCGCGACCGACGCCCCCGCCGGAAAGAAGACCCTCTCGGTTCGTTTCGGTTTGCTGTTCTCGAAGATTCTGTTCAGCGTTTTCATCTTGACCGCAGTGGGAGTTTGGGCGGCACTACCGTTCTTGTACCCGCTAACCATCTTCGGTTTCGTGGCGGTTCTTATGCTGCTGCCAGCGCTTTTGATTGTTTGGACCTACCGTGACCCACGCGAACTGATTCTGGCCCTCAAGCTCACCTCGCTTGGCGCGCTTACCTGGGGTCTAGTTATCGGTTGGGGCTTTAACCGCTTCTTACTTTCGGTCTAGCAGGTCGTTTTCTAGATCGCTGTCTGCGTCGTCGATACCGACTTCTCTGTTTTTCTTGACGCGGTTGTAGATGTCGCTCGATAGCGCTTCACGCTGTTTGCTTAGAAAAATGAGCGAGAAGGCAAGACTAAGGGCGGCTGCGATAAGTGTTGAGTAAAGCCAACCGAAACCGATGATCATGAACACGGCGAGCACCGCGGCAAAAACGCCCAATCGGGTAACTGTATAAACCAACCAATGTTTCTTCACGAAATAAGTCTAAGTAGCCATCTGGTTAGAGTTAAACCATGAGGTATCTACTGTTCGCCATCGGCATCACGACAATTTTCACCATCTTCACGACGGTGTTTGCGATCAGCGCTAAGCCAAATGAAGTTCGACTACTGCCTAAGTGGCTGTGGGTAGTGCTTTGCCTCATCGTTCCAATCATCGGTGGTCTGCTGTACATCACCATCGGCCGCCCAGTTGCTAAGCCAGGATTTACCGCTGGAGGCTCTCGGGTAATTGCCCCAGACGATGACCCAGATTTTTTGCGTAACCTGCGCGATCGCTTGTCTAAGCCAGACGAAGATGGCGACGGCGATGCCAAGCCAAAGGGCGGCGACCTTCCGAATGTCTAACCTCGTGCCGGGTTCTAGCCCAGCTCAGCAGTTTGCCGCGCAGTTGTTGGCAACTTTGGTGGCTGGAGGTGCCAAGCGCATCTTTTTAGCGCCTGGTGCTAGATCGCAGGCTCTGGCCATCGCTGCCGGTCAGTTGGCTGAAGCAGGCAAGGCAGAACTTTTCATTCGCTTGGATGAACGCAGCCTAGGTTTCACCGCACTCGGCTCGGCCCTCGCCACCGACGACCCCGCCATCGTGATCACCACGAGTGGAACGGCCGTTGCCAACCTGCATCCGGCGGTTCTCGAGGCTCACCACTCTGGCGTGCCACTTATTTTGCTAACCGCAGACCGCCCACACGAACTTCGTGGTGTTGGCGCAAATCAAACCACCGACCAGGTGGGCATCTTCGCCGATGCCGTTCGAGTGTGCTTCGACGTTGAGGCTCCCGATGAAAACGGCAGTCTCGATTCGATCGAAGAACTAGCCCGCGTTGCACTAATCTCGGCTCGCGGCCTCGGCGGCCAAAGCGCCGGACCAGTGCAACTGAACTTGGCCTTCAGGGAGCCGCTATCGGCAGCCATCCCGAACGCCGCAACCTTAGAGCCGACGCCGCTCAGCCTTGAACCAGAGAACATCGAGCTTGAGTTTGCCGTGCTCGACGGGGCGACCCCGACCGTAGTCATCGCTGGTGCAGAAGCTGGGCCTGACGCGGTTGAGCTTGCCGAGGCCTTCGGTTGGCCGCTGCTCGCCGAGCCGTCGTCTGGAGCCCGCTGGGGCGCAAACGCCATCATGGGCTATCGCCTGATTTTTGACCAGCAACCAGCACTCGCCGCCCAGATCGGCCGCGTCATCGTGTTCGGCAAGCCGACTCTTTCGCGCGCAGTGATTCGCCTCATGTTCAACGAAAGTGTCGACGTTGTCGTCGTCAAATCTCGCCGCATGGGCCACTTCGACGTTTCACATCGCGCATCAGCCTTTGTCGACGAAATCACGGTCGACAGCGAAGTTGACTTTGACTGGTTGCGTCAATGGCAACTAGCCGATCAGACTCTTCGACTAGCTGCTCCTGTTGCCGCCGAACTTTCACGCCGCGAAATCGTCGAAACGCTCTGGGCCGCTACCGAGAATGCGCAGAATCTAGTGCTGGGCGCTAGCCGCATGATTCGCGAGGCCGAAACCTGGGCTCCGGCAAAGCCGATCAACGTTTTCTCTAACCGAGGCCTAGCCGGCATCGACGGCACCATCGCAACCGCAACGGGCATCGCCCTAGCATCCGGTCAAAAAACCCGCGTGCTACTCGGCGACCTGACCTTCTTGCACGATGTTGGCTCTCTCGTAATTGATCCGGTGGATTCACCGCTAAACCTGCAACTCGTGGTGGTGAACGACCACGGTGGAAGCATCTTCGAGTCGCTCGAAATGGCCAAGGCGCTGCCCGCGACTGCCTTTGACCGACTATTTCGAACTCCACAAAACGTGAACTTAGCCGCGTTAGCCCTGGCCTACGGGTGGCGTCACGAATTTGTGCAAAACGAAGACGAACTGCGCGAGGCCCTAGAACTTGAGGGCAGAGTGCTTATTGAGGTCGAGCTTTAGCCCAGAGCATCCGTGATTGGTTTGAACTTCAAATCGGTCTCAGCGGCTTCGCTGTCTGGCTCTGACTCAGAAACGATTCCGCAGCCGGCAAACGCGCGGATGTTCGACCCCTCGAGCTGCGCCCCGCGAAGTGCAATCGCCCACTCGCCGTCGCCGTCAGCGCCGATCCAACCAACTGGGCCGGCATAGCGCCCTCGGTCAAAAGGTTCTAGTTCGGCGATGAGCTCGATGGCGTTCGCACGCGGGGTGCCTGCCACCGCCGCCGTCGGATGTATCGCGGCAGCAAGATCTAGAACGGTCGAGTTGCTCGACAGCACCCCGTGCACATCGCTCGCGAGATGCCACACGTTTGGAAGCGCGAGTGAGAACGGCGAATCGTCGGCGTCGACGTGCTCGCAGAACGGCTCGAGTGAACGCACCATCGAGTCGACGGCGAAGCGGTGCTCGGCCAAGTTCTTGTGCGAGGTTGCCAAAGCCTGGCCAATGGCTTGGTCGACTCCCTTGTCGGTGCCTCGCGCGGCGGTGCCGGCCAGCACACGAGCCGAAACCTGTTTGTGTGAAACACGAACCAATAGCTCGGGTGATGCACCGAACAGCCCATCAACCGAATACACCCAGCAGCTCGGGTAGGTTTCGGCAAGTGCCATCAGCGGGTTACGAATGTCAAAGTCTTCGGCGAGCGGTGCAACCAGGTCGCGCGCCAGCACGACCTTCTCAACACGATCTGCCGCGATGGCCTCGAGCGCGCTGGCGACGGCTTGTTTGAATCCACCACGGGTGAGAGAGCCTTGGGCGAGCGGTTCGGCAAGGCTGTGGCTGTCGGCAAGCTGCGGCGCAGCATCCGAGTTGAAATCTTCGAGCGAGGCGTCGTCGATTGTTGTGATCCAGTTGCGACCGTCGCGGTGACCGAGCACCACGCGCGGAACGATCAGCGTGCTCTCGCTAGTTGAGGCGTCGGCAAATGCGATTGCACCAAAAGCCAGCAGTCCACTGCCGGGCAGGTTGACCTCGTCGGTAACCTCAGCCTCGGCGACAAGCCCAAGCCAAGCCGCCGAAAGTTCAGCGAAACGATTTGCGCCGGTTGCGGTCAATCGAGCGTGTTCACCGATGCCCACAATGCCTTCGCCGTGGCGCAAGAAAGTGACTGGGTTTGCAGGCAGGCGCTCTAGCAGCGGGGCGATGTCGCCAGGTAGTTCTTTAGAGACGACGCGCACGGATGCCCCTAACTGGCTCGAACTTGACGCAGCGTCAAACGGCTGCACTTTTTGGGTCTGGTACCTCACTGAGCGTTTTCTGTGAAGTGGCTGGTTTTGACTGGTTTATGCGTTGCCGCACTCCTAGTCTGAACTCAGTACTCAAAGATTTTAGTCCAGCCAAACAAAAGGTAATCATGTCGAAGAAGCAGCTACTCGCT